>CABXQY010000053.1 GCA_902514485.1 uncultured Candidatus Poseidoniales archaeon | reverse complement strand
AGAGCCATTCTTGTAATAGCTCTAATTTTCTTTTCATTGAGTAATGGGGTTTCAATAATGACTTTCAAAATTTTTCCTCTTGAGATATTTCTCATAAGGATTAATTTCTCTAATTCTTTTTCATTTGGATAATCATCTTCCTCTCGAGGTTCTATTACAATGTCGATTTCATCAGCACCCAAATTAATTGCAGAAATAATTTCCCTTTTGATATCATTACAATCATTACTACCCACAGGAAAACTTCCTACTACTGCTGCTATTGGAATTTCTGTTCCTAGAATTTTTTTAGCAATATGAATCTTCTCTGGGAAAATACAGATTGCAGCCGGTGAATAACTTCTTGCTTTTTTACAAAAATCTTCAACTTCTTTATCACTAATGTAATGGTCTAATAGAGTATAATCGATGAATTTAATCACCTCCTCGCTATTCAAATAAACACCTTAACGATTACAACTTTCAAAATTCCGCATGAATGAGACTAGTGCCTCAACACTTTCAATAGGGCAGCCATTATACAAACTTGCCCTAATTCCTCCTACACTTCTGTGACCCTTTAATCCACCTAAGCCAGCGATCATGGCTTCTTCCAGAAATTTTTCTTCGAGTTTTATATTAGGTAATCTCCAAGTCACATTCATCACTGAACGAGAATCTTTTTCAGCATGAGGTTTCCAAAAATCACTTCTATCTAGTTCTTCATAAAGTAAATTAGATTTAGCAATATTTCTTGTAATTGACCCTTCCAAACCTCCATTATCTTCAACCCATTTGAGCACACGGTCTAAAACGAAAATACCGAATGTATTTGGAGTATTGAATAATGATCCTTTAGATGAATGAACAGAGTAATCGAGCATAGTAGGTATATTCTGATTGACTCTTCCCATAGCCCAAGGCGACAAAATGACAACTGTAACTCCACTAGGTCCCAGATTCTTCTGAGCGCCTGCATAAATTAAGTCATGAGCACCTACATCTATTGGTACACCTGCAATATCTGAACTTGCATCTAGAACTCTTGGTTTCCCATAACTCTCTGGCAGGTGATGATATTGAGTACCATACAATGTATTGTTTGATGTGTAATGTAAGTATACTGCATCTTTTCTGACTGAATAATCCCCATTTTTAGGGATTGATGTAAAACCATTTTCTGAATCATCCCATCTTGAGGAAGCATCACCAATTCTCATAGCTTCTTTCATTGATTTCTGAGACCATGTTCCTGTTACTAAAAAGTCTACCTTTTCACCTGTTTTTAATAGGTTTAATGCGGACATATAGAATTGTAAAGACGCTCCTCCTTGCAAGAAAAGAACCGTATAATCCTCAGGTATCGAAAGAATCCTCCGCAGTCTTTCCATGGCACTATCGACAATTTTCTGAAAAGTTTCACTTCTGTGACTGATTTCTATTAGGCCAAAGCCACTTGCATTAAGATTAGGGAGTGAATTCTGACATTCTTCTACTACCTCTAAAGGTAATGTTGCGGGCCCTGCACCAAAGTTGTGGATTCGTCCTAAAGGATTCACAAGTATCGGTATGGGCCTCAGTCTTTGATGCCATCGGAGTTCTCGATAGTTGAGAGGGTGAGGTTCATGTTACAGTGGCTTGACGAAGGTGTATGTTGCGCATAGGCCTAGTCATGCTTCAAGGCGCACGTCATGCGCACATGAGAGCCTTGAATAGCGCAGCAGATGAACTAAAAATCTCTCTTGAGATATTTGAGTTACGCAATGATAGAGATTTAATTAACGCTAATCCTCATGCAATAATATTACCAGGGGGTGAATCAACAACAATGAGACTTACTGGCAATGATATAAGTTCTAGGTTACTTCCGGAATTGTTTAGGATGTTGAGAAGAAATTCAGAACTACCAGTGATGGGTACCTGTGCTGGCGCAATACTTCTTTCCGATCCTCAAGATGATGGAGGGAAAATAGTTGATGCTAATGTGGATAGAAACGCCTATGGTCGGCAGTCAGAGTCTTTCCAATCGGTAGTTAATGCAAAAATAATCTCAAGAGAGTTTCCGGGCGTATTTATCCGTGCTCCTAGATTCTCAAGTTTAGGTTCAGAATCTACTCCCATAGTCTTCCACGGTGAAGAAATAGTTGGAGTAAGGACAAAAAATAGGATTGCTTTGACATTTCATCCTGAATTATCGAAAGATAATAGTTTCCATAAATGGTTAATTTCAACTGCTTTGGAGGTTAAATCTTGACATTTTCAATAAGGTTACCTCAGAATTCTAAGTTGCCAGATGCTGCGGACGAGATGGATACAGAAGGCTGTATCCAATGTCAAATGGGTAGTAAATTGGTACTTTTTATCACAGGACATTGCCACTGGATGTGTGATTATTGCCCTCTTTCTGAGACCAGAAGAGAAATTGATTTTATGTATGCCAATGAAAGGAAAATAGAGATCGGGGATTGGCAGGCTGTAATTGAAGAATCTAGGGCAATGAATGCTACAGGTGCGGGCATTACAGGAGGAGACCCTGTTATGG
>CABXQY010000052.1 GCA_902514485.1 uncultured Candidatus Poseidoniales archaeon | reverse complement strand
GAAATTTCTACAATTGCGTCTATACAGGCAGTAAAAGATACTCCCCGGATGTTACCTCATTGTCATTTGATTCCCATAGAGGGCTGTTCTGTAATTTGGAATATTGAGGAGGGTAAATTGCGATGCACTGTTACAGTAAGGACACATTGGCGTACAGGTGTAGAGATGGAAGCACTTTGCGGGGTTAATACAGGATTATTATGTGCCTGGGACATGCTCAAATCAATCGAAAAAGATGATGACGGACAATATCCTAATTCTCGAATCGACGGCGTCCATGTGCTCAGAAAGAGCAAGGGTGACCAACATCATTGAATGCTGATCGACTCTCGGAGGCAACATGGCAACAGCAGATTTTGAGAATTATTTCCTTCAAGCAACAGAATCCGCTGCGATTGCCGCATCTAAATGGATAGGTAAAGGAGATGGTAAAGCTGCTGATGGTGCTGCAGTTGAAGCCATGAGGTCAGTTTTCGATAAAGTTCCTTTTAATGGCCGTGTAGCAATAGGGGAAGGTGAGAGGGATGATGCGCCAATGTTGTGGATAGGTGAGCCTCTCGGTTCATTACAAGATGACCCGCTTTCACCTGCTATTGATATTGCCGTAGATCCTCTAGAGTGTACCAATCACGTTGCTTATGATATGCCTAATGCTATGGCAGTACTTGCTGCAGCACCCAGAGGCGCACTTTTACACGCCCCAGACTGCTACATGAATAAAATCGCAGGTTCTACTAAATTAATGGGAGAGATATCTTTAGATGAGTCTACGTCTTACAATATAGAAGCAACCTCTAATGCTTTGGGAAAACCAATTAACAGTCTCAATGTAGTAGTTATGGATCGTCCAAGGCATGAAATTTTAATTAAAGAATTGAGAGATTTGTCAGTAAATGTAGTCCTAATAGGAGATGGAGATATCGCTGCAGCTCTGAATGCAGCAGATCCTAATTCAGACATAGACTTGTTGATGGGTATCGGAGCTGCTCCAGAAGGTGTCATTACGGCTACTGCATTAAGGGGGCTAGGGGCTCCGTTTGAAGGTCGCTTAGTATTCAAGAATAAAGGGCATAGGAGCAGGGCTGAAGAAATGATTGACGGCGACATAGAAAGGCTATGGCAGAGAGATGATTTATGTTCATCCGATGATTCATTATTTATCGGGACGGGGGTTTGTCAAGGTCGAACCAAGGGAGTACTTCATGATGGAAATATATACTCTGTTGAATCTGAAATAATTGATGTGGCTAATGGAATCCATAAGTTTGTTAGTGGTACTCACTCCATATAATTCCGGATTGTTAAGGCGATGCCTTCATTTTCTATAGCCTTCACGTAAGCATGAGGCGATTATATGGATACTCGACTACTTGAGAAAACAGCACGTGATTTGGTTGCAGCTGGTAAAGGAATTCTTGCAGCAGATGAAAGTAACGGTACGATGTCCAGCAGACTGGAAGCAGTAGGAGTATCTGCATCCGCAGAAACTAGAAGGTCATACAGGACTAATCTTTTCGCA
The DNA here is from genome assembly GCA_902514485.1 of uncultured Candidatus Poseidoniales archaeon. Taxonomy (GTDB): domain Archaea; phylum Thermoplasmatota; class Poseidoniia; order Poseidoniales; family Thalassarchaeaceae; genus MGIIb-O2. The sequence continues at coordinate 1,008 of CABXQY010000052.1, read as the reverse complement.
ACCAAAGGGTATGAGGATTCAATTAGCGGTGTTATCCTTTTTGATGAGACTATTAGGCAGAAAATGACAGATGGTCGCCAGATAACTGAAGCATTGTCTTCCATAGGAGTATACCCTGGGATTAAGGTGGATACTGGCGCTAAAGATTTGGCAAACAATAGTGGTGAAAAAATCACTGAGGGCCTAGACGGTTTAAGGGAACGATGTAAAGAATATTTTTCTATGGGTGCTCGGTTTGCTAAGTGGCGAGCGGTAATAAAAATCGATGATAACATGCCAAGTAAAGCCTGTATTTCCACAAATGCCCATGCTCTAGCAAGATATGCCTCGATATGTCAAGAACAAGGTTTAGTTCCCATTATTGAACCTGAAGTTCTGATGGAGGGAAATCATAGCGCCCAAACTTGTTATGATGTAACTGCTGAGATTCTCGATGCTACATTTGATGAGTGTCGCACCCAAGGTGTCTATTTGCCCGGTGCTTTATTGAAGCCGAATATGGTTATCGCAGGTTCTTCTTGCCCCAATCAGATAACACGTGAAGAAGTCGCTAGTCTGACTGTAGATTGTCTTACTAGTCATGTCCCTCATGAATTACCAGGTATTGTTTTTCTATCTGGAGGACAATCGGATGAAGACGCTACTGCGCATTTGAATTTGATGAATTCAATGAATGTCCAGCATCCTTGGCAATTATCTTATTCTTACGGGCGGGCTTTACTTGCGAACGCTTTGAAAACATGGGCTGCAGGCAATCATGAAAAAAGTCAGTCGGTGTTTTTACACCGTGCAAATATGAATAGTCTAGCTCGAACAGGAGATTGGAAATCCGATCTAGAATTAGTTTAATTCTGAATTATTGTTGATTATCTTGGGCGCCAGGCCTTAATTGCCAAACGCATATTTCGTATCTTCCTGAAAGTGCTCCACCGCGTTTTGTGGTCGCAATTTTCATGATGTCTTTATCTTTTGATAAAACATTACCTAACTGCTGAGGAGTTGTCCCAT
>CABXQY010000051.1 GCA_902514485.1 uncultured Candidatus Poseidoniales archaeon | reverse complement strand
ATTAAGCTTAGAAATGATACAATCATTAGTGAGGCTGTGACTATTTTAGCATGGCTTAGAGATATCACTCCACTGGGGATTGGGCGATCTGGCTTATTCTCTTTATCAATATCTACATCAAGGATATCATTAAGAGCATTCCAAGAGCACATAAATGCCCAAACTGATAAGCCATGTAAAATCGTAATTGATGCTAATTCATCTTTAGGAAAGCCATCTAAAGCTAGTAAAGCGCCGAATAATACACCGATTAGCCCGGTTAACGAGTTTCCAAATCGGAATAAAGTAAACCATGAACTGAGAGTTGACTGAACACTCATGTGAGTCTTACTATACCATCAGACTTGATTGCTTCCCCTGATAATACTCAAACAACAGCAATTCGAGTCTGAAGAGACCAAACGCAAACCGTATAGATGCTACCTCTAAACTGACCTCTTACATGACCTACTTTCTCAAAACGATTATCTTTAGCTAAGATATTACCTACTTGATTCATAGTAGCTCCCCATTTGAAACGATTATTTAGATGATCAAAGACCTCTACAGTATTAGCAGTTTCATTTTCTTGAAGAAAAATTTCAACTTCGTTTCTTAAACGACTAGTTTTAGACATCAAGCCACCTCCAAAAGTTCTGTTTTAGAATTTGTATACCTTGATACTAATCCATTCCATCCAGAAGAACTAATCTCAATATTTTTTGATTTACTAACGATTGGTTGCCAAGAATCAGATAGTGTATCTCCATTAGAACTTACCAGAATGTTATGGGCGCAGTTTTTTTCCTTAAATTCTGTCTTATTAAGACAAGAAAATGACACTATTTTACAAGGCTCTGGTCTTTTCCTGTAGACTGTTATAGGTTGCGTATCAATTGTTAGGCTCATGATTCGGGGTTTGATAGTTAGCATATGAATGAACACAAGAGAGACCTAACTGAAAGTGAAAGTGAACAGAATCTATTATGCGGTTCAAGCCACTCTTTTCTTAAATGAAAGTAAACTCGACGGGTTACAAGGCTCGTGTAGTGTAGTGGTCCATCATGAAGCCCTCTCGAGGCTTCGACCCGGGTTCAAATCCCGGCACGAGCACCAATATTCTAGTTATTTGACGATAATAATAGTCTTAAGCACCCCTTCGTTGGCGTAGTAAGGTCTGAATGCGTGTAGAGCAAGATGTTAAACTAACCTTTGAAGATGTACTAATACGACCTAAGCGCAGTACGCTGGTTTCTAGGTCAGATGTTTCTCTCGAGAGAAAATTCAAGTTCAGACATTCATCTACAACATGGTCTGGCGTCCCTATAGTGTCTGCAAATATGGATACCACTGGACTATTTCCAGTAGCCAAAGTTTTGCAAGAACATAAAATGATTACATGCTTACAAAAATTCTATGCTACTAGAGAATATGCTTCAGCATGGGAAGATGGAATTAATCCTGATTTCATAGCTGCTACTTGTGGATCTACTGAAGAAAGTTTGGCACTTCTCGAAAGAAAAATGAATACTAACTTGAATATGAAATTTATTTGTATTGATGTTGCTAATGGATATAGAGAAGTATTCTTAGATTTTGTAAAAACTGTCAGAGAAAAATTTCCTGAGAAAATAATCATTGCAGGAAATGTTGCAACTAGAGAAATGACAGAAGCACTTATTCTTGCAGGAGCTGACATAGTTAAGGTCGGAATAGGGCCAGGTTCAGTCTGTACAACGAGAAAAGTTGCAGGAGTTGGTTATCCACAACTAAGTGCTATCGCAGAATGTGCAGATGCAGCTCATGGATTAGCAGGTCACGTGATGGCGGATGGTGGTTGTTCTTCACCAGGTCACGTAGCAAAGGCGTTTGCGGCAGGGGCGGACTTTGTAATGCTTGGAGGGATGTTTGCAGGTCATGATGAATCGGGTGGAGAAATTGTCGAGGGATCTAATGGAAAGATGTACAAATCATTCTATGGTATGTCGTCATCAAAAGCAATGGAAACACACTATGGAGAAGTGGCTAAGCATAGGGCTCCTGAAGGTAAAGAAGTAAGAGTACCGTATAGAGGACCTCTAGCTATAACTATACAAGAAATTCTAGGAGGCGTGCGCTCTGCATGTTCTTATGTAGGAGCACGTAGAATCAAAGATTTACCTAAATGCACTACATTTATCCGAGTAACACAAACTACAAACGAAGTTTATCAAAGGTTTAATGTTGAAGAATAAGTAAACTAACAACTATTCACATTAGTCCAAGACTCTTCACTACTCTCAGATTCATCGTATAAATAATAAGAGGTATGTGACACTACACTTGTCGGTGCAGATGCATAGCCGTAACTGACACTAATATCCAAATGGTAACATCCATAGTCACTCTCAGACCAATCGGATTTAGGAATTACTATATTTCCTTCACCAACCTCAATATTGCTCTCAGAACCCATTAATGCTATTTCTGAACCAAATAATCCAATATTACTCATGTAACCACCACCATATTGACCTCCCATGTCATTCCAAGTTGCTTCACCATACGGTCCAACCGAGGATGAAAAACCACCTTCTACTGTAACCTCGGGATATTCAATGGCATCTGAATTACCCTCAAGAGATAAAATGGCATTAAAGGTGTAATCGGCATATGGTAGAGCACCAGGGATAGAACTTGAAGAGCTAATTCCCACATATGCGGATAATGAAACTCCTGATACACATCTATCCATTGAACCACAATCATCGGAATTAGTTGACATAGAAGGTGTTGCTACCGAAAATACTGAAGTAATATCTCTAGATAAAACTAAAGAATCCAAAGCAATTTCTTCAACAATAGTGTCACCATTATCAATATTTATATCCATTGAATATTCGGTTGTAACACTAGGTAACGCATTTCCTGAATAGAAATCTGACGTCATTACTGTAAATGTCCCATAATCTCCCAGACCATCACTCTTGTCAATATTAAATGTATATTCTTGAGACCAAATCAAGGATTCATGATAGATTGTTACAAGTGCGTCATGGGTTCCACTCCCTCCATTTTGCCGGATTTTTATCTCTAATTCTTCCCCGTCATCACTAAATTCGACATCACCTAGTGAAATATCTCCCACTAATAATGTAGCTAGAAGAAATGGGACACCAAGTAGAATTATGTATGTACCAAAAATAGCGAATGACTTTTTCATATCTAAGCCGTTACCACCAGCAAATGTAGGTAGTCCCATGTCAAGTTTCCACCAAACGAAAACTAGTGAGGCAATCATAATTAGAGGATAAAGTATAGATAACGAAATGAAATCTAAATAAACTCCAAACCACATTACAACGAAGAAAGGGGCTATCGCACCATAAGAAAGAGTTCTCGCTATATCTTTTGGAGAGCTTTGGCTCGAGGCAGAGGCATCAGGAATT
>CABXQY010000050.1 GCA_902514485.1 uncultured Candidatus Poseidoniales archaeon | reverse complement strand
GATTATCTGTCATTCTGTATCGATAATGATGCAAACTGCCAGAGAACTTCTGGATACACAATGCGTTGGGCTGGTCTAACAACCGGAACATACTCTGGAACTGTTGACGCAGGCGCACACACTTTCACATGGAATTACTGGAAAGACAGTGTAGTTGATGGAAATTCAGATACTGTATGGATTGATGACGTAACAATGTCTGTCCCACAAGGTTTGACTAACGCTGACCTTGATGACGATAATGACGGTGTTCTCGATGATATGGATCTAGATTCACTAGACCCATGTGTTGGCGTTGATACTGATGGCGATGGTATGGCAGATAATCTAGGCAGCACAATGCTGAACGGTTCTGCTTGTGACGCTTCAATGTACAATATTGACGAAGATGATGATGATGATTCATGGTCTGATGTCGACGAAGCAATATGTGGATCTGATAGCCTTGTAGCTAACTCTACACCTGATGATAACGATGGTGACCAAATCTGCGACATTACTGACACAGACGATGATAACGATGGATTCTCTGATGATGTAGATGCTTTCCCAATGGATAGCAGTGAAGCACTGGATACAGATGGTGATGGTACAGGTAACAATGCAGATACTGACGACGATGACGATACAGTTACTGACGGTCTTGACGCGTTCCCTCTAGATGCATCAGAAAGTAACGACAACGATGGTGACGGAACTGGTGACAATGCAGATACTGATGATGACAACGATGGATGTCTTGACGCAGATGATGCATTCCCAATGAATGCAGCAGAGTGTGTTGACACTGATGGAGACCAACTTGGAGACAATGTTGACCCTGATGATGACGGTGACGGAGTTGCTGACGTAAGCGATCCATTCCCATTAGACGCTTCAGAAAGTTCAGACAACGATGGTGATGGTGTTGGTGACAATACAGATACTGACGATGACGGTGACGGTGTTGTTGACGTAGATGATGCGTTCCCACTTGACCCATTAGAATCCGAAGATTTGGATATGGATGGACAAGGTGACAATTCTGACGCAGATGACGACGGTGACGGCGTCAATGACGGAATTGATGCATTCCCTACAGACAACACAGAATGGGTTGACAGTGACGGTGACGGAACTGGTGACAATGCTGATGCTGACGATGACGGTGACGGTGTTGACGACGTAGATGATGCGTTCCCAATGAATCCATCTGAATCTGCTGACTTAGACGGTGACGGCCTTGGTGACAATGCTGACAACGATGATGACGGCGATGGTGATTCAGATGATGACGATCAATTCCCAACAGATGCTTCTGAGTGGGATGATACAGATGGTGACGGAGTTGGTGACAACGAAGACACTGATGATGATGGTGATACATATTCTGATGCAGATGAGGATGCTTGTGGATCTAACAGCATGGATGCTAGCTCAATACCTTCTGACTTCGATGGTGACACAATATGTGACGTACTAGACTCAGATGATACTGATGGCCCTGATGCACCTACTGATGGTGGTACAGAACCTGGATTCGGAAACGTACCAGGATTCCCTGCACTGTTCGCGACTATCGCTCTAATCGGCGCGGCTCTAATCGGTCGCCGTAGAGACGACTGAATCTAATTTAGTCGGACGTAGAACCTAAGTCGGGAGTTTTTACTCCCGGCTTGGGTCCCAACTTTTTCTTTATTTTCAGTGTATTCTATGGATATTTTGAGTTATACTTCGAGTAACCCTGATAAGGTAGCCTCCAACCACTTGGAATGATAACTATGCCAGGCACCAATAGAGTTGAAATTAGAACCTTGAAAGTAGGGCGCTATGTTGCTCTTGAAGAAAGTGCTTACAAAATTCTAAGCATGTCAAAATCTAAACCTGGTAAGCACGGTTCAGCTAAAGCAAGAATTGAACTTGAAGATATATTTACAGGGCAAAAGCGTAGCCATGTTGGTACGGTTACAGATAACATCTATGTTCCAGTTATAGAAAAAGGATCTGCAATCATAACTCATATTCAAGGCGCTGAAGTTCACGCAATGGATAGTAAAACATATGAGACACTAATTTTACCTCTTGATCCTGCAATGAATTTAGAAGGCGGTGGAGAAATCCAGTGGATGGAAGCAATGGGTAGATTTAGAATTACTCGTGACCATTAGATAATCCATATTTTCATCATATTTTGGTTTTTTTTCACGTGAAGTATAAGCCACTTCAATCTTTCCAAGATTCTGAGGCGGCAATATCCCTGAAGTGAAAGTTCTTTTCCGAACAGCAGGTATTACTATACATAAATTGGTGAAATGAAAATGGAATCGGATTCAGGAGCAGTTCCAAAAAGTGCTTGGTTACTGCTTTTAGTGGCTTTATTCGCGGTTTCAAGCGCGGGAGCAGTATTACAATCGATGAGTGAAATTCCTCCTATATTACGAGCATCATGGAGAATGCAAGGTACTGCCCTAATTCTTCTCCCAGGATTTATTTACCAATTATCATCTCTTGATAGAAATTTGTTTTCATCTAAGGACGCGATGATAATTTTCCTTTCTAGCTTCTTTTTAGCAGCTCATTTTGGTTCTTGGGTCTGGTCACTTGATCATACTAGTCTAGTTCACAGTTTACTGTTTGTAACTAGTCACCCTCTAGTCGTTGTGCTGTTAATGCCTATATTAGGTTATAAAATTAGAAGAGGACATGTAATTGGTGCCTCGGTCGGTTTTTTTGGGGCCGCTCTTACTCTGAAAGATATTGATGCAGATGGAGAGGTGACATTAATTGGTAATTTTTTCGCGTTTATAGGAGCAATTACTGTAGTAGGCTATCTTTTTGCAGGTCGATATTTAAGGTCAAAAAGAAATATGCCTCTATTTATTTATGCATTCCCTGTTACTTTTCTTTCTGCAGTATGGTTGACACCTGCATCAATCATCATAGAGGGGACTAGTTTTTCTCAAACATTACCTGAGTTAGGGGTTTTCGGATGGTTTGACCTTAGTTGGATATTTTGGGTTGGGTACCTATCATTAGGGCCTGGTTTATTGGGTCACACAGGTATCAACGCAGTATTACGTTGGTTTCCCCCATTGATCGTTTCAATCGCACTATTATTCGAACCAGTAATTGGAGGAGTAATTGGATGGCTCTTGTCAGGGGATATTTCATTGGGTATTTGGACAGTTATTGGAGGTTGTTTAATGTTAGTTGGAGCGATGATGGTAAAATTTGAAGAAGCTAATGAGCAAACAATAGATGAATCGCCTTCATGAACTAAAGGCTACTCGCAACTCTATGACTAAACCAACATTGTTTGTCACAAATGATGATGGGGTCGATGCACCAGGTATTCAGCGCCTAATACGAGAATTGAATATTCATGAATACCCTCTGATAGTCTTGGCTCCTGCTACTGAACAATCTGCTACAGGTATGAAAATATCTGTTCGTAAAAAATTGAAAGTTACCAATAGACAAGACATTGCTGAAAATTTACAGATAAATAAGAAAATTCCTTTGAAAGTCTACTCCTTAGATGGTTCTCCATGTGACTGCGTTATTGTTGCATTAGATGGTGGTCTTAGTATGCTAGAACCTGAATTTAAACCCTCAATGTGCATATCAGGTGTAAATCAAGGGCCCAATCTTTCTGTCGATATTATGCACTCTGGTACTGTATCAGCGGCTCGAGAAAGCGGACTTTATGGAATGCCTTCTATAGCGATTAGTTTGGCAACATATGAGCATAGTGATTTCAAAGATTCAGTTAACGGTGCTATCAAAGTTATAGAATCTTGTCTAAATTTCCTACCTCTAAATCCTCCAGATCTTCTAAGAAAAAACGGTTCAAAATCTCTACCAGAATTATCATCCAATGCAGACTCATTAAGGGAGAATTTTTCTCATGGTAATATCTTTCTTAAC
>CABXQY010000049.1 GCA_902514485.1 uncultured Candidatus Poseidoniales archaeon | reverse complement strand
GATCCTGCTGGTTTACCGAGAGTTTCAGTATCTCCTGTGATGTCAATTAGATCATCCATAAGTTGGAAGCATAATCCTAATTTAAGCCCCCAATCAGCCATATTTTCTACAGTTTTAGTATCCGCTCCTGCAAGTTTCGCTCCAGTTTCTGCACATGTTTCAAACATAGCACTTGTTTTACCTGCAATCATAGCAATATATTCTTGTTCACTGACATAGTCTCTGGTCTCAAAATCAAAGTCTTCTTGTTGACCTTCAGCCACTCTTCTGACCATTTCACCTATTGATTGAACTAAAAACTTCAAATTTTCCGGACTAATTTCGCTTGAATCTGCTAGAATCTCGAAACCTACTGCTAACATAGCATCTCCTGCATTTATAGCGGTAGCATCATCATACTCTATGTGCACTGCATTTAACCCTCTTCTTATTGGGTCTTGATCCATAATATCGTCATGTACTAATGTGAAATTATGAATTATTTCTATGCTCGATCCAAGTGTGTAGTGTCCATTATGTGCTTCTCCAGTTGCCTCTCCAACCAGTCTTGGTAGAATCGCTCTGTACCTTTTCCCTCCACCAGCAAACAGATGTGTCATTGCACCATGTAATCTTTTTTGGCTTATTTTTTCCATGGAATTCATAATTTCATTTTCCACTATGTCTTTATGTTCTTTCATTGCCTTTCTTAATTCTCTTCCGTTGGAAGAATCTTTAGTTAAAGATAATCTTCCACAATTAATTATTTTTTCGTTATTTGAATTAATTAGATTATTCATATTGGGATAATGCGGTTTTATGAAGTGCTTCCATATCATTCTAAACCATGGTGCGACTACCATATTTGCCCATTCATTTTTCCCTTCTAACATTTCTTTGATTCCGTCGTGATTAAGCCATTTTGTCTCTTTAATTTCATTTTTATTTATTGACAAATCAACATTTGCTCTGACTATTAAAACATGATCTATCTCGTGCTCTATCCACTCATCATCCCATCTGCAACTATATTCAAATCTTCCAATATGGCTATATTCCCATGATTCTGAAACTTCCATAGGGATTCCTAATTCTTGGAACATTTTTCTTTTTGCGGCATGAATCACGCCTTCTTTTGCGTCACCATTTTCAAATTTAATATCTAATGGATGACTACAGCAACTGTTAGCCCAAATTCCAGGGAATGTTATTTTTTCTTCTGCTCTTTGTTGCATAAGGAGTCTATTTTCAGAGTCAAAAATCAGTACACTAAATGCTCGATGCCTTATCCCAATACCTCTATGGCAATCGATTTTACTAGCTGAACTAATGATGTTATCATTTTCATCTACAACTAAGCACATTTCTTCCATCATCTCTAGTTGTGATGAATCTAGCCTGTTTAGACTACTATCTGGAATCTCTCTTACCATATTTCTCATATCTCCGAGGTGGTTACATATAATAGATGCTTCATTAAATTACCTTAGTTCCTATGGTATTACCTGTTTGGATAAGCTCTTCAATTCTCTCTGGTTTTCTTCCGTCAAGCATCCAAACGTTTGGTATTTTTTGACAAATAATGCTAGCACTTTCTGCCTTCAAGAAAATACCTCCAGTTACATCTTGTGATTTTTCATGAACTCCTATAATTTCTTGGTCATTAGACCAAATACGAATAAGTTCCGCTCCTTCTTGATTCGGAGGTTTAGTAAGCAGCCCTTCAGTATCTCCTAAAAGGAATATACAATGGCTAATGTCGGGAATTTCATTACAAATTCTAACCATCAAATCATCTCCCGATAGTATTCCAAATTCTCTTTTGTCATTAACATCAACTACATCTCCAAATGTCACGTGAATAGTATTACTATTATTTTTTTTAAATCTATCAATGTCTCCATTAAATTTTGAACCCAGACCATTGGCCCAAAGAGAAGGAGGATGAGATAAACTTTTTATTCCAAATTTTTCTAAATTATCTAGGACAATTTTGTTTAGTTCTAGCATATCCTGTCGTACTTTTTTGACTGCTTTCCTTTGGTCTTCTATGATGTTTCTATCATATCCTGTAGCTAATTTCCATTTTTTCGCTTCTAAATGGCCAAAAGATCCTGCACCATGGACAATTATTATTTCGTTTCCTTTTTGCAAAATTTTTGCCATAATTTCACATACAGAATCTAGATTCTGTGCTTTGATAGTTTTCAATTGAGTTTTGTCAGTGATTAATCCGCCACCAAATTTAATCACGATTTTACTATTGGCCAAAGTTGAACCCCATATCTTCGAATCGTCTTAGGCATATTGCTGTATTCATATATTACTCTGGTGAGACTCAAAACGATGGGTTCATTTCCGAGTGGATATTCGAAAGAATATGACAGAACTATCCGATATTGAAAAATTTCAGCGGTGGCTTCAATCTCAATTAGATGATGTTAGCTCAATTGAAGATGTTGATGAGAGAGAAAGGCGCCAGATTCAGTTAGAATCATCAATTCAAGAAACTATTAATTTTAGGAATCTTATGTCAATTGTAGATGACATAGCCCCCCCATTTGTAGAGAGAGAGTCCTCAGTCAGAGTTATTTCTGATGATGAAGTAGTAAAAGAATCTTCAGGTAGTTTTTGTTCCTCTTGTGAAAAACCAGTAACTCCAGAACTAGATTTCTGTATTAATTGTGGAGAATTTCTCTAATCATTCTTCTTCTTCAACCCATCTTGCTCTTGCAACTTCGTATTCCGGATGATCATTTTCAATCTTAGTTAGGTATCCTGAATCGACCGACTCAACAAGGTAGACTGTTACTCCTGCATGCCAGATAGTTTCTCCGTCTGCCACCATTCTTGCAGTATCAATCTCTAATATTGTAGGTAAATTGTAATGTACTTTCCCAGCTTCTGCTGCAGATCTGATACTTGAAGATAAGTGCACGTGCGCTCTTCCACTAGGCGTTATTCCTACTTCAAGCAAGTTTTCGGCTTCATCAGGGTTGCATGGATAGAACAATGACGTCGGTATATTCTCAGTTGGTAAGTCAAGTTCGATCTCAAGGGTGTGACCATAAGTTGCTCTAATCATATTACCTCTAACTTCGTACCTTCCCTTTCCATCAGTTTCTGAAACTGCTCTAAAATGGTGAGGCCTTAGCCAATGGTATCTTCTTTCATCTTGTTTCTTGAATCTGCTAATTATATCCTTAACATCGACCCATCCATTAATATCCATCTCTAAGTCAAATTTCTCAGGAGCATGTCTCAAAATTAATGCGAGTCTGCGAGCAAGACTATCTCTTTCTCTAGATCTTAGTATAAATTTCCCTTCTTCATTACATGCTGGACATAGGTTGTCATCGGAGTAATATCCGTGTCTTGCGCACTCTCTTATCATATTATCAGATACTTCGAGTTTAATTTGGTTCAAGAACCTCACGGTTGATATAGTCTAATTTTATAATCAAGAACTTTGCCAATTATTATGTTCTATGGCGTCTTCCCACATATATGAAAGCAGTTATTGTTGATTGGCTTAGGTCTCCATTTCACAGAGCTCATAAGGGCAAATTAGCAAATGTTCGACCTGATGAGTTAGCAGGTCAAGTGATTAGAGAGTTAATGAAAAGAAATGATATTTCTGGCTCAATGATTGATGACTTAATTCTAGGCTGCGCGTATCCTGAAGGAGAGCAAGGTTACAACATGGGCCGATTATTGACATTCCTTGGTGATCTGCCTGATACTGTCCCGGGTACCACAATAAACAGACTTTGTGGATCGTCTATGCAGGCAATTCTTTCTGCTGCTGCGCATATTGAAGTTGGCTGGGGAGAATGTATTTTGGTAGGTGGTGTTGAATCTATGAGTCGTGTTCAAAGACGTGGATTTAATTGGAGCCCATCCCCCGAATTAGAAATTAAATTTCCCGATGCTTATATGG
>CABXQY010000048.1 GCA_902514485.1 uncultured Candidatus Poseidoniales archaeon | reverse complement strand
AATGATGATGGTACTGAATCATTTGGAATATCGGTAGGAACATTGGTTTTAGCCACTGAGTCTATTTTACTATTCATGTATGTTGCATCCTGTCATGCATTCAGACACCTCTTTGGAGGCGGTATGAATCAATGGAGAAATGGGATAAGTGGTATTGTAGGAAGATTATACATAAAAATAAGTAACTTGAATGTTGATCATGCAATATGGTTCTGGACCAGTTTAATCATGGTATTCTTAGGTGACATGTTTGTTTGGGCTGTAGCAGAAGGAATGATCAATGATAAGTTTTGGATAATTACTTGAGAGGTGGAGATATGAACGAAGATTATACTATTCACGAACATGATGTTGTAATCATTGGTGCCGGAGGCGCTGGCCTAAGAGCAGCTATCGAAGCAAGTAAGGCAGGAGTAAGTGTAGCTATGATTTGTAAATCAATGCTAGGCAAGGCGCATACAGTAATGGCAGAAGGTGGTGCTGCTGCTGCTCTAGGGAACAAAGATCCACGTGATAATTGGCAGACTCATTTTAGAGATACCATGAAAGGTGGAAAATACCTAAATGATTGGCGAATGGCAAAGATTCATGCACAACAGGCACCCGATAGGATTCGGGAATTAGAAACATGGGGGGCAGTTTTTGATAGAACACCTAAAGGACTTACTAATCAGCGTAATTTTGGAGGGCACACATATCCCAGATTAGCACATATAGGGGATGCGACGGGGCTCGAGTTAATCCGAACTTTACAAGAGAAAGGCGTTCATATGGGTATGGATATCTACATGGAATTTACAGTCCGTAAATTATTCAAAACAGATGGAAAAGTTTCAGGATGCTTCGCTTACAATAGGAATGATGGGACTTTACATGTATTCAAGGCTAAAACCATTGTAATGGCGACTGGCGGAGCTACTAGATGCTGGTCAGTTTGCTCAGGATCATGGGAATATACAGGAGAAGGGTACGCATTAGCATATTGGGCCGGTGCAGAAATGGGCGATATGGAATTTATCCAATTCCACCCGACTGGAATGATATGGCCACCTTCAGTAAAAGGTATTTTAGTGACCGAGGGAGTTAGAGGAGAAGGAGGAATGCTCACAAATTCAGAAGGAAAGAGATTCATGTTCGACTACGTTCCTGAGATGTATAAAGATGAATTTGCAGATACTGAAGAAGAAGCTTTAGAGTGGGTTTCTGAGATTGTTGATGGTAAATTAGCTACTGTACGTAGACCTCCAGAATTACTGACTCGAGATGTCGTTGCAAAGGCAATAAATTCAGAAAGAGATGCAGGTAGAGCAAGTGCTCATGGAGGTGCTTATCTAGATATTTCATGGAGGGAGCCCGAACAGGTAAGGAAAAAATTACCAGGAATGTATCATCAATTCAAAGAGCTAGCAGCAGTAGATATCACAACAGAAAAAATGGAAGTTGGACCTACTGCTCATTATGTGATGGGAGGAATAAAGGTTCATCCTGAAACGCAAGAAACTACTGTCGCTAGAATGTTTGCAGCGGGAGAAGCAGCAACTGGACTACACGGCGCTAATCGACTTGGTGGAAACTCGCTCTCTGACTTGATTGTTTTCGGAAAAATTGCAGGAGAACACGCCGCTGCTACCGCTAAAGAATTAAATGAATTCCTCACAATAAATCCTGTAGAAATTGAAGAAGCTATCAAAAATACACTGGCACCGCTTAACCGTAAAAATGGCGAAAATCCAGCTAAAGTCGTAGAGGATTTGAGAGAAATGATGCAGAATAAGGTAGGTATCATCCGTACTGAAAAGTTACTAAAAGAAGCTTTGGAAGACTTGGACAAATTAGAGATTCGAGAAAAAAATACATCAGCTGGAGACAGTAAAATATACAATCCAGGATGGCATCAAGCATTAGAGATAAGCGCTATGATAGATGTTAGTAGGATGTGTGCATTAGCCGCTTTACATAGAGAGGAATCGAGAGGGGGGCATACTAGAGATGATTTTCCCACACCTGATTACAAGTATTGGGGTAAAATAAATAGTGTCATTACTAAGAAGGATGGTATGAAAATAGAACATCGAAGATATCCAAAAATTGATAACGAATTAAAACAATTATTAGATATCGAAGATTTACATGAGGAGGAGTAAGAATGGATGAAAATGTAACATTCAAAATTTTTCGTGGTGAGCCAGATGAAGATGGTATTCCCAACGGAGAAATGATTGATTATACTGTTGAAATGGATGAAGGCATGGTTGTTCTAGATGTCATACATAAAATACAAGCAGAGCATGCTCCAGACCTTTCCTGTAGGTGGAATTGCAAAGCAGGAAAATGTGGATCATGTTCGGCTGAAGTAAATGGAAAACCACGGCTAATGTGCATGACAAGAATGGAAGAAGTTTTGGAAGAAACACCAGAAGGACAACCTATTCTTGTAAAACCAATGCAAGCATTCCCTCTAACTAAAGACTTGGTTACAGATACATCATGGGCATATGAAATGAATAAGAAAATGGTTCCAGTGAATGGCCCCGAAGAATTAGACTGGGAGTTTAATCAAAATGAAGCTAATCGTATCCAAGAATTCAGAGGATGTATAGAATGTATGTTATGCGTAAATACATGCCATGTCTTAAGGGAACATGAAAAATTTGACGAGTTTGCAGGACCAAGATTTTTTGTACGATTAGCAGGATTAGAAATGCATCCTCTGGATAAGGAAAATAGGATTCCAGAAATAAAAGATGACTTTGGAATTGGCTACTGCAATATTACTAGATGTTGTACAGAAGTATGTCCAGCGGGCATAAATATCACTGATAATGCAATAATTCCTCTCAAAGAAAGAGTGGTTACTGAATATTATGACCCTATAGCAATAATAGGCCGTAAACTTGGTCTGAGATGATATATTTATTGCCCTCTACGAGTTTACCCGAAGAGGGTTTGTGTAATTCCGTAAAAAAATGGAAACCTCACAATCGAGTTATTCCATTTTTACTTACATTGGCCTTCTTGATTTTGTCTGGTAGCCATGCGGGTCCGTTCGCTGGCTTTGCAACAACTTCTGTCCAACCTTTGAAGCTGTGAACGCGGTTTGTTCCGCGCTCACGCAGTTGGATATCGGTATGACCACGCGTAGCTGCTTTCAAAGCGGCTCCTCGTGGTTGCTTGCTTACGAACACCTGAGCAGTGTCCTTTCCATTCTCCATCAGTACGAAGTATTTTTTGTCTGACATAAAGCAATCCTCCGCTACTCCGCCTATCAAAATAGGATATGAAGGTATTGGATAAAAAACACGATACTGCGCCACTATCGAGGTACTAAGAGAAAAACCAAGTCCTAGAAATTAGGATTACATTTCTGCACAAGCAAGTGTTTTTGTGTTCAAAACACCAGGTATTGCACGGATTGATTCAACTACTAATCTAGCAATATCACCCATATTATCTGCTTCCAACTTGACTATTAAATCGTGATCGCCAAAAAGAAGATTGGCATCAGTAACGAATGATAATACTGAGGCAGCATTGAATACTTCAACTTCTGAACCTGGTTCAACATTTACTAGTACATAACCCACTGACATGAGTAAGCCGTGAGGGGCTTCACGAATGAAATGTTCCCTCATAAACTCAGAATGGAGAGAAGAAGCATACATATTACATGGCCTCCTCTGAGTTAAATATGGCAGAGGTCATCATAGTTCGAGAATGTAAGTATGGTCAAGTGAGAGTCTGCTTTGGAAATGTAGCCCGAGTGGAGGGTGACGTAATGGTATTACCAGCAAATAATAGACTTGCAGGTAGAGAAGGATTGGATGAGGTAATGCAATTAGCAGCAGGGCCTGAATTAAGGGATGCGTGTACTGCTATAGCTAAAGAAAAGAGAAAAACTAATTCTCAACCTTGTGGGGTCGGAGAAGCAGTAACTACTTCTGCCTATAATTTACCAGCAGAACATTTGGTACATGTTGTCGGTCCTGATTGTAGAAGACCTACTCAAGATCAGTATCGCCGTGAGTTATTGAAAAAATCATATGAGTCAATGTTTGCAGAAGTAGAAAAGTTAGATCCTCGAGAAACCTTAGTCCTACCACCCTTGGGAATGGATGTTTTCGCATACCCCCATAGAGAAGGTGCAAGAATGACAATGGAGATTATTCTTGCTTGGA
>CABXQY010000047.1 GCA_902514485.1 uncultured Candidatus Poseidoniales archaeon | reverse complement strand
AAGAACTGTAGATATTGATAAGCCACGTCTTTTGATAAATCTCCACCAAGCCTTCTATGCTCCTCAATCGTGGCCTGTCCTCCACTAAATGCGCGCTTCACTTTCTTTGTCATGACTTCTATGGAATCGCGCATAAAGATAGTAGTCTCGGGCTTTGACGAAGACATTTTATCGCCCGTCATACCAACTGCAAAGCGGTGATATGTTGAACAAGGAGGCATGAGGCCCATTCCCCCCATATTTCTTTCAAGGTTCAATAGTGAGATTTTAATCCTCGGCATATCACCAATTGTTGCACCGGGTATTTCGATTGTGCCATGCTTTGGATTCGCCATAAAATCTGCGAATCCAAGTTTTGAAAGGCACATTTTAAGTTCGTCGAATACCGTACTGCGTACTTGCCTATTTATCCCTCCGGATTCTGAAACACCCATTTGAGTCTTATTCTCATCTTGAATGGATAATCCTATTGTAAGACCTCCATTCTTCCTTCTCTTTAGATTGAACCAATTTGTTTTGCCAACTAAATCCCTAGTTAAGCGAATGTGAGGGTCTTGATCGACACCTACGGGGACTACTATAGGTCTAAGGTCACCATATTGTTCTAATTGAGGATGTACTATATCTCCTGCTTGGACAAGAGGTGCTTGAACATGGGCAAGATTTGTTTCCCCTGAAAATCCATATATTGATTTAAACTCTGAAAGATTTGTCTTCTTCCCTAATGTGAAGCCAAGACGCTGGACTTCAGGCCTCATGCTTTGAAAGTAAACATTGGTTTTATCCGGATCGAGTCCCAATGCAGCATAATTATGTATGTACTCTGAAAGAGCTATTTTACGCCCTTCTTTTAGAGAAGTGCCTCTAGTAGCTAACGCCTCTAGATCAGCGACCGTTACTGTAATGTCACCCCCTTGTTCTTGGAACCACTTGACCTGGTCAATTACCATACTGTGACCAAGGTGCATTTTACCACTTGGCATGAGCCCTGTCAAAACTCCAAACTTTTCACTTCTATCTATACATCCAAGAATTACATCTAAATCCCTATGAGCAAAGATAATTCCTCTACGATGTAACTGGTTTGGATTAGGTATCTTTGAAATTTCAACACTACTCAAGCCAAAATTATCTCTTATTTTACCGTAATCAGTAGACTGTTGAGAAGACCATGGATCTATCCGAGACTCGCCAGCCATGCATGGTCGAGTGCGAAGCCCTCAATCAAGGCTACGCATAAAATATTACAAATATGCCCAACTACTATGGACATTAACCACTGCCGAGGTATGATATCATGGTCACCATACACTGCTTAGGTTCAGGACTAGTTGGTTCTTTTGTAATTAAGAAATTGTCTACTCTAGGAGTGAAAATTAATGTTGTAGACATCGAAGAAACGAATTTTCTTGCAAATAATGATTTAATAAAAATATATGTCAAAGATGCAGTCCTATACTGTCAAGAAACTTTCGATGAGGGAGATTTATTCATTAATATGCTTCCCGGAAATCTTGGGCATAGCGTGACAAAATTATTAGTATCTAAAGGAGAAAGGATAGTCGACCTTAGTTTTAGCGAGGAAACACCCGAAATATTACATGAAATAGCATTAGAATCAGGATCTAGGTTACTTTGGGATGTTGGAATTGCTCCAGGATTATCAAATATGTTAATTTCTTATGCATCAAGAGTTGGAGAGGGAATAATAAATGCAGAAATCAGAGTTGGGGGTAATCCAATAGAAAAGGATGATGAATGGAGTTACATGGCTCCATTTTCCCCTAATGATGTAATTGCAGAATATACACGCCCAGCAAGAATTATTAGAGATAGAAAAATATGTATTCTGCCTGCATTGAGTGAGAGACATAAAATTAATGTGAAACAAATGGGAAATATGGAGGCTTTTCTAACTGATGGCCTCAGAAGTTTAATTGACACTATTCCAGCTGATGACATGACTGAATACACAGTCAGATGGCCAGGACATATTCAGAGATTTATTGATGAAAGGAAATCAAAAAATCTCGACTTAGAAAGTCTTGTACAGATGTGGAAGTTTGATGGAAATCGCAGAGAGTTCACATGGATGGAAATAAAAGTTGATTGTAAGAATGGAGAAGAAATGAGATGGACAGTATACGATGAAGGATTAAATGGTGATTCATCGATGGCAAGAACCACCGGACTGGTTACTTTCTCGTGCATTAAACAATGGCTAATCGATGAGAATCTAATAGATACAGGAGTGTATCCTCCTGAAAACCTACCTAATGAAGTGATACTTAATGTCTTACAGTACCTAAAAGATGAGGGAGTTACTATAGAAGGGCCCGACATTAATCTCTAGGCTGTTAAATTTTGATCCCTCTTAACTAACCAGTTTATCGTTAAAGGTGTTGCAATTAATACACCTAGTGCTATTATAGGCAACCTCCAATCCATTTCTAATGCAGATGGCCTCTCAATCAACCATGTAAAAAGAAGTGGAGAATCATAAAAATCTGATGCCCATTCATGAAGATTCGTCACATGATGCCCTACAATCGTCACACTATGATGTAAATCATTAAAAGTTTGAAGAGGAAAAATAAGTGAGGGAGATTCATTGTCAAATTTTATCTCAACCACATCCCCAGGAGAAATTGTAATTAGTAAACCTGATTCTATTTGCCTCCAACCATTTTGGAGAATTTTAGTATTTTCTTGAAGAAGAGGGTAAAAATCTCCATATTTATCACTAACTGATAATACCGATGAAGATGTCTCAATAAATATACTACCTGGAACCTCCCATGACGAGTTAGAATCTTTCTCGAGACTAATTGTCATAGAATTATTGCTTTTAGTAGAAGATATTAAATTACTGGAAATTTCATGATTATACCACTCCCCCCAAGTAGTATACCAAACATTTTGATTCTCTAAAAACTCTATTGCAGATTTATCTTCTCGGACTTTAAGATCATATATTCTAGCCTCCCAATAAACTGATACAAGAGAGTCTTCTTCTGCAGAATCAAGTAAAGTAATATTTGCCGCATTTTTTTCAATACTACCACCGTTTCTTTGAATAACAAACATATCATCTACATCAGATTGTAAATTATCGCCTAAAATGAGAAAATTTGAAGCCTTAAGTGAAGAAATTGTAGATTCATCAATTACATTAGGGACCCCAAATGAAATTGCTTCAGAGCCCCATCTTGATGAATTCGTGTGCCCGTTCAGATATTTTTTACAAGAACTTATTATAGAATTATCTTCATTAATATCAATTCCTTCGTATCCGTGACATGCAAATTCGTCACCATGTTCTAATCTTTCAGGACCTATCAAGTTCCATAACCAATTATCATCATCCCAGTCTGCGACTACTGTAGGTGCGAGTAATGGAGTTAGAAAGATAATGAGTAAGAAAACCCCTTGATGCCGCCTCTCCATGACTACCCGAATGCGAAATAAGAAATGAACCCTTGTAAGTTCAATGGAAAGCAATAAGGGTAAACTATTGATGCGAGATACATATCATGCTATCCAATAGTAGTCTAAAGTCTGTTTCAGAATTAGTTAATCTATCTGGAACGGATGAAGAATTTTCTACCCCCTGGTTGTATAATTTCCTACTATTTACACTACCTGCTCCATTCAGAGCGATTACAAATATTCACTATCATGGATTAGAGAGAATCCCCAAAGGAGCCGTGATTTTAGCAGCGAATCATATATCTCATGTTGATCCATTTGTAAAAATAGTTGCCGCTAATAGGCCAGTACATTACTTAGCTAAACAAGAGCATTTTAACTCTAAAGCCACAAAAATACTTATGGAAAGTACGGGACAAATTGAGACCTCGAGAGAAAATGGCGGAAAACATGCATTGAGTAAAGCAGTGGATGTTCTAGAATCTGGAAGTTCATTGGGAATTTTTCCTGAAGGAACTAGATCGAGGAATGAAAATTCACCATTCCTACAAAAAGGAAAAACTGGAGTTGCAAGGTTAGCCGCAAAGTTCCCAAATATACCAATAATTACAATGTCAATTAATGGGACAAGAGATGTCATGAAACCAGGAAGTTTAATTATTAAACCTTGGAAACGAATTGATGTTTTCATAGGGACACCGATTACTTTTGCAGAATGGATTACAAGTCCAGAGGGAGGAGGACTTGATGATGAGGGGATTGAAAAATTATTAATGAAAGATGAATCTCAAAAAACAATTGAGATGAAGATATTATTTAGAAAATTAACCGACCAAATTATGGAAACTCTACGTATTAATGGGGCTCCTTAAGTGACTTAAGGAGAGCATCATTCAAAGACTGCCGACCAAACCGATGACATCAGTATGGAACAGTATCTAGATTTATTACGGCGAATACTCGATGAGGGTGGTGAAAAGGGAGATAGGACAGGAACTGGTACAAAATCAGTTTTTGGGCACCAAATGCGCTTTGATTTATCAGAAAATTTTCCT
>CABXQY010000046.1 GCA_902514485.1 uncultured Candidatus Poseidoniales archaeon | reverse complement strand
AGATTTAATTTCTCTTATATGTATATTTTCAATGTTATTACTAACTTTTATTCGTTCTGGATTACTTGCTACTACGGTAGATCCTCTTTCAGCAAGAGTACAGGGCCTCCCTGTTCGTGGAATTGGTCTCCTGTTCAGTATTATCACGGCAGCAGTAGTCGTCATCATGGTTCAAGTTGTTGGAACTTTATTGGTTACGGCATTGCTTGTAACACCCGCAGCAACCGCACAATTGGTTGGTCGAAGTTTCCGTTCTTGCTTAGTATGGGCTCAGGCGTTTGGATTAAGTTCAGTTCTAATTGGGCTTTATTTCTCTGCTGAATATGACACAGGCAGTGGTTCAATGATTGCCTTAGTGGCAGCAACTATATTTTCTGTTGTAGGATTATTCAAATTTCTGAGGCCATTTTTTCTCTCTCTCTTTCCAACAGGAAAAAGTTCCGAACCTACTGAATAGATTTAAGTTTAGCCTTGGCTAAACTTTATATTAGCCACGTCTAAACCAACTTCATGTACTCTATAGCAATTGAGGATTATCTCAAGTCTATTTGGAAACTTGGTCCTAAAGATGTAGGTACTCAGGAGCTAGCATCACATCTTGATGTCAAACCCGCCTCAGTAACAAAAATGGTCCTCAGGCTAACAGAAATGGGTTTAGTTGATCACACACCCTACAAAGGAGCGTCGTTGACTTCTGAAGGAGAACTTGAGGCATTATCAGTCGTGCGTAGACATCGTCTATTAGAGACATTTTTGTCCCAAACTTTAGGTCTTGGTAGAGACCAATTACATGCAGAAGCCGAGAGATTAGAGCATGCTCTTTCCAAGGAACTTGAGAGCGCTATTGCTGATTATCTTGGCAATCCCGAGAGAGATCCGCATGGACATCCCATCCCTGGTCCCAATGGAGAATTATTTGGAGAAACAGATTTACCTCTTTCTGATAGTCCAATGAATGAGATATTGACAGTAATGCAGATACCAGATTATGACTCATCTGTATCTTCCTGGTTAGAAAATAATGGCATTTTCCCTGGTGTCAAATTAGAAATTAAATCAAGAGATGACTTTGATGGTGGTATTAATTGTGAAGTGAATAATCATATCGTCAGAATCACATCATCCATAGCAAGTTTGGTTAAAATTTCAAAAGAGGATTGATAATTTGCATTCAAATTCTATTTCATCGGATGGTAATCATGATTCTGCAAAGGATTTTTTACGTTCATTCTCATATAAGTATGGTCGATTAATAGCGGCTATTCTACTTACTTTAGTTATCTTCGATTCTAATAGTTTGGGTCAATTAACTAGAGCTTCAGTTTTTGATGCCTACACACAAGTATCAGTGTTTGTTGCTATCACATTATTATTATTCTTTTCTTTGGAACATTTTTTAGATTTCGATATTGGAGAAAAAATGCGTAAGGGTGGCAATTGGCAAGTTCCAATTGCGACTGGTTTAGGTGCATTACCGGGTTGTGGAGGTGCAGTAGTAGTCATCACATCATTTGCTAGAGGGAATATTACTCTAGGTGCTATGGTTGCTGCGCTAATCTCAACCATGGGTGATGCAGCATTTTTATTGTTAGTCAAAGAACCAATGACTTATCTCGCAGTATTATTAATTTCATGTTCTACAGGGATTCTTTGTGGTTGGCTAGTTGATCGATTTCATCCCGGTGATATCTATGTTGAAGAAATTTCACATCATGAAATAGCAGTAGTTGGAAAACTTAGAGCGATTGATATTATTTACATCATTATCGTACTACCAGGTCTCATTATTGGTGTAATGCAGTTGATGCAATTGGAAGCTCCAGAGTTCGGAGGACTAACCTTGTATGTCGGTTTATTCGGTGCTATGATGTCAATATTTATCTGGGCTCTATCTCCGGTTAGTGCTGTTTCTGCTAATTTGGATCATCCTTTCACCCGTACTGCTGAAGAAACATCTTTTGTGACATCTTGGGTAATAGCTGCCTATTTGACTTATGAATATTCATTTGAATACCTTGGTCTAGATATTGCGGCTCTGGCGGAAGCAGGTTGGTTACTAGTTCCTTTAATTGCAATACTTGTAGGTTTTATTCCAGGTTGTGGGCCTCAAATAATAATCACTACATTGTATCTTAATGGTATCATTCCTTTCGCCGCTATGATAGGAAATGCGATTTCGAATGATGGAGATGCTCTATTTCCTGCTATAGCATTAGCACCTAAAATGGCAATAATTGCTACGTTATACAGTGCAATACCTGCATTGATTATTTCTTACACTTTTCTTTTTTTAATGTGAATTTGTACTTCCGCCCAATCACTTATTTTTCGCTTTCAATTTTTGCTTCATTTACTAATAGGGAGTTCTCCGTTTCTATCATAAATATATATTAACCATTAATAGAATAGATTTATCCAAGATATTTATCTAACATCTTTACTTCTTTTTCTACTTGCTAGAGCCGCTGTGATTAATGTAATTAGATTAATTAGTAGTGATGGCGCAGGTAGGAATCCTTCATTGCTAAAATTAATTGCTATTACACTTTTATCAATTGACTCATCAACCCATTGAGCTGAATCTATTACTCTTTTCTGATAGTGAATACTCCAGACTCCCCCCTCTACTAAACTTAGATTATTAGAATTTAGAATTATTCTTGATTCATTGGTCGCATTGACACCAAAAGTTTCTGAGTGCCAAAGCAATTCTCCGTTTGTATCCGAGTAGTGGAATGTAGCATTAGAAGTACTTGCTTGGCCAAGATTAGCTACTGAGGCCTCTAATTGGCTATTCTCAATTTCAAGGCTTTCTATTACTAGACGAGCACGCCAATACCATACATTCTGTATTAGATATTTCATCACATCTAATTCTTCACCTAATCTTTCAGAGAGTGCCTCTACTGTTCCCAGAAGGAATTGCTCATCATCAGTCTCGAAAGTAAAAGTCGGGTATCCCATTACACCGTAGCCGTAATCTCGACTTGTCCCACAGTTTGGGTAAAGCCCTTGGTTTGCATTTTGAATGGGTATCTCGGATATATTGGAGTTCACATCATCTCTAATAAAATGGAACATTTCCCAGTCTGATGGCTGTTCTGGCCATTTTCCCCAGGGGTAGAGCATTATCCATACTCCTGTATGCATTGTGACATACAAGTCTGCATGGGGGACGACTTCATTCATATAATTCGAATTCGCTAGAGTCTCTGATTCGCTGAATGCGCTACTTCCAGGCTGGGTCGAATCGCAAGTATTCCAGTAATGATCGTAGTTCCTATTCAAGTCTACTTGATTTACATTCCATCTCGTGTCTAGATCGTTACCATCAGCATTCAGCATAATCAGAATATGTAATTCTGTAGTTTCTAAAACTTCAATGACATCCTGATTGCCATTCCCCCATCCTTCAATATAATATTCTGCTGTAAGGAATGCGAGTTCTGTCCCTAAATGCTCATTTCCATGATGTCCGCCATCAATATACACAACCTCTTTCATTTCACCACTGGGTTTTGTATCTTGACTCCAGTCAGAAATCTGTAACATCCAGAGATTTCTTCCCATCTCTGTTTGACCCACTGAGAGTAAATTAACAATATCTGGATTATTATCTGCCCATTCATTAACGTCTAGAGTTAGAGTTGTATATGTATGGTACCAATGTTCCTGAACAATGTCTGGTTGCCCTACTTGCGCTGTAGCAATAGGGGACGCCGAAGTAAGCATTAACGAGGTCAAGATGATGACTACCAAGAAGCGACCCATGCATTGCTGTAGGGGTTCCTGCCTAGAATCATTTGCATTCGATAGTTGTTTTTTTTTCATCTTAACCAATTAGATTAGGGAATATTTTTGGTGTATTTTCTTTATATTCTTGATAATCAGATATGTCTCCCCATTTTTCATTTGCCCTTTTCTCCAGTATTGGTACACCACTTATATTGACGAGTAAAAAGTATACAAATATAGGTGAAATCCATGCTACTTTTTCTAATCCTGTGAAGCAAGATATGCCGAAAAATGATATTCCAGTCCATAGAAGTATTTCACCTAAATAATTAGGATGTCGGGTTCGTGACCATAGCCCTTCAGATATCCATTTTCCTTTGTTTTCTGGCTTTGAGTTGAATTGTGTTTTCTGATTATCTGCAACTACTTCGATTCCAAATCCAATACACCAAACAAATATTCCAATATAGTCCCAAATTCCTAATGGAGGAGCTGGTGTAGATTGACTGTTGATTACTATAACCGCGGATAAAGTTAGGAATACCCAAAGTCCTTGAAGGGTCCAAGGTACTAAGAATCGAATAGAAGAGGTTTTCAAATCATCAAAACGTCCATCTTTACCTGATCGATGAATACGGCGGTATAGGAAAAATGAGAGTCTTAAAGACCAAATTATAACAAAAATACTTACAATCCATTCTCTGATACTGGGAGATTCTGCTTCTGAACCTACCCATAAACTGAAAACAACAACTGAGATATATGTGAATCCCCCAATAATATCATAGAAACGTTCGGTTTTCTTGATAGAAGCAGGAATCCATCCAATCAACTGAATCCCTAATGAGAGAATTGCGCAGTAAATTATTGCTGAGTAACCATAAAGTTCAACTGAATTTTCTTGTACAGCGCTGACTACCAAACCAATAATCAGAATTGTAACGGCAACTACTGTTGCAGTCAA
>CABXQY010000045.1 GCA_902514485.1 uncultured Candidatus Poseidoniales archaeon | reverse complement strand
TAGTGGCCTTCTCAACCAGACATCGGGTAAAGTCGAAATCTATGGTAAGGATGTATCTAATATGAGGCCTGACCAAATCCATAGCATGGGAATGACAAGAACTTTCCAACATACTAGACTATGGCGTGAAATGACAGTTATTGAAAATTTATTAGTACCTCCGAGGAGCCAATTTTCTCCAAACATCCTCAAATCATTATTCAAGTTCCCTCAAAGCCGTCAAGCTGAGGCTTTAAGGTTGGAAAAGGCACATGCTATTCTTGAAGAGTTAGAAGTTCCTCATATGGCAGATAATTTGGCAAGTGAGTTATCCGGAGGACAGTCGAAATTAGTTGATATTGGCCGTTCACGGATGGGGTCACCAAAGCTCTTGTTACTTGATGAACCAGTAGCCGGTGTTGCAGGCCCCTTAGCAATGAAAATATTTAATAATTTGAGGAAAACAGTTGATGAAACTGGAATTTCTATATTAATAATTGAACATAATATGGATTTTATTCTTAGGCAAGGAGTTGATAGAATTATTGTTATGAATGAAGGAGAAGTTTTGATGATAGGGACTCCGGAAGAGGTAAAATCAAACAAGGCAGTAATTGAAGCGTATCTCGGTTCTACAGGAGAGGAGGAGTGAGTAATATGGGTAGGGTACTAGATGTAAAAGGACTCAATGGAGGGTACGGCTCTGTACAAATTCTCTATGACATAGATTTACACGTCGAAGAGGGAGAATTTGTTACAATCATTGGTCCGAACGGATGTGGTAAATCCACATTTATCAAAACTATATTTGGAATAGCCAGCTACTATTCAGGGGATGTAATCCATAATGAAGAAGATGTATCTGGTTGGCGAACAGATCAATTAGTAAATCGAGGAATCGCATACGTCCCCCAAGTTGATAACGTATTTCCTTCTTTAACAATCTATGAGAATCTGCAAATGGGTGGAAACAGTCTATCTAATACGATTCTAAGTGAGAGAATTGAGCGTGCTTTGAATATGTTCCCTGATTTGAAAGAAAGAGTTCATGATTTGGCCGCTTCCCTATCTGGAGGCGAGAGGCAAATGTTAGCAATATCGCGTGCTCTAATCTCTAATCCTAAGTTTTTATTGTTAGACGAACCAACTGCTGCATTAAGCCCCTTGTATCAGCAGCAAATCATTGAACGAATAGATGCCTTAAGGGACGAGGGTATTACCGTACTAATAGTGGAACAAAATGCTCGTTTAAGTCTCGCTCGCTCTGATAGAGGGTATATTTTTGCTGGTGGCAAAGTAGTGCATTGCGGAGATGCTCAACACATTCTAACCGATCCTGAAATAGGCGAATACTTTCTTGGTTCACACTAATATCCAAGGGCATTATTTTTTGGATAATATCTTTTCAACAGCAATTGGTATGAATTGCAGAGAATTTACTAATCTATGCCCATCCTCAACCTCTATCAATTCAACATTTAAATTAGATTCAGCAATTTTCCTTGACGATTCTATTGGTACGATTTCATCATATATTCCATGTATTATTACAGCAGGGTGATTTATCTTTGGCCATGACATTTTTTTAGCGCTGGTCATAAAATCCCAACCTAATTTAATTTCTTCATTGAGTCCATGGTGAAAATAAGGTCTGAACCCATTACTTTCCCATTCATTCAATTCCTTTTCGCCTATTTTTTGAAAATTTTCTGCCAAACCAAACGCAGGAGCCATTAACACCAATTTCAGATCCTTATCTAATAATTCATTAGCTGCATTTGCAACAGCTAACCCTCCGTAAGATGAACCCATTATTAGATCAAAATCATCAATTTCAGATATCTTATCAAGAACAACTGCTGTTTGGTCACCAATTGTCCAGCCCCTGTTACTCATATCTATTGAAATTACATCCCATCCTAAATTTTCTATTATCCACTTGGGTTTCGAACCATTTGGACTTCCTTCCAATCCATGAGCCCAGAGAACTTTCAATTTATCACTCCAAATCACAGAATTTCAATGCAACAAAATCTGTATTGGTCGGCTCTCTCTTCATAGTATCAGAGTTCAATACACGCAGATGAATTTCTCCAACTACATGGATAGTTGCATGATATAAATGCCCTCCGTGTACTGTATGCCCATTATCTGACATTAGAGTGTGTAGATGAGTAAAGGGGCCATCATCACCAGGAGCTAAATTGCCTTGTGTAGATAGTAATTCCATTGGACCTTCATGATCTAGAGTTTGATAAATTCCGTCTGCTCCTAAATATCCCATTCGAATGTTCCTAACTCTTCCTATCCCACTGGTGATTACCGCGCAATCAATTCCATGTTCAGAAAGACTCTGAATAGATTGATGTATTTCTTCACCCGGGTCTAGTCTCAGTATTATATCATCGTCTACTCTGACAAATTCCATAGTTGGCGATTAGGGAGTTAGATTTGAAACCAACGTAAGGAAAATTTCTATTATCTATGGCGTAAATTAAAATTTCTTGCAGTGGAAGTGATTAATACGTATTTTTTGAATTAGATTTACATAAAAACTCCACTAGAAACAAGGGGGTGCCTGAAACTATCCAATTTGGTTATAGACCGTAAGCGCGTCGGAGCAAAGCCCGACGAGGAATAAGTATGACAATGGCTGCACATGATTCCTCTGCTCGTTGGAAAACCTTCTTCTTAGAAGCTAAAGAAACTGAGATATTTACATTGCTCTCAAAACAGTCGAACACTCCAACACTTGAAGTACCATTCCACGAACTTGAGGCTTTCGATCCTGATTTCGCAGAAGATATTCTTCAGTTTCCTCGAACAATTCTAGATACAGGTAAAGAAACTCTGAGGCATATTTGCAGAGAGCGCGGAGAAGATCTAGATGTTATATTACGTGTAGGTGAGTTGCCTCGGGACAGCCGTCGGACTTTACGAGAGATAGGCTCAGCAGATATTGAAAAACTACGGAGTAGCGATGTCCAAGTAATAAAAATCTCAGAGATTAAACCTAGAATGCATATTGCAATTTTTGAGTGCGAATCATGTGGTGTTCGACAAGAACTAATTCAAAGTAACGAGAGAGAATTAAAAGAACCAATTCGATGCCCACCCACTGATCAAGGAGGCTGTGGTGAGAGTGCAGGAAGGGGCGGAGCCACACGTTTCCAACTCATTTTCGAGGTCTCAAGATTAATTAATAATCAATGGATTGAAATTCAAGAATTACCTGAATCTGTAGAAAGTGGAGCCCAACCGGGGAGGGCGAAAGTACTACTTGAGGGAGATTTAGTAAACAAGCATTTACCCGGTCAAAGAATAGTTGCTAATATGATACCTGTAGTTTACAGTGAGGTGATAAAAAATAAAAAAACTCCAATGTTTGATATCATTTATCATCTAGTTAGTTCTGAACACGAATCAGTTCCATTTACTGAAATTAAAATTACTGATGAGGAAGAAGAACAAATTATTTCAATATCTCAGAGAGAAGATCTTCTTGCATTGATGCAGAATTCTATTGCTCCTTCTATATTCTCAACCGGTGTTATGAATTTTGTGAAAAGATCTCTTGCCCTTCAATTATTTGGCGGTGTTTCTAGAAGAAATCCGGATGGTACTCGAACTAGAGGGGATATTCATATTCTTTTGATGGGAGATCCAGGAGTGGCCAAATCTCAGTTGTTAACTTATGTTTCAGAATTATCTCCTCGTGGTAAATTTGCATCAGGAGGGGGTGTTTCCGGTGCTGGATTAACTGCCGCAGCAGTAAGAGATACATTTGCTGATGGAAGATTTGCTTTGGAGGCAGGAGTCCTCCCACTTTCTGACAGAGGTTTGGCTGCTATTGACGAGTTCGATAAAATTACCCCCGATGACAGAAAAGTAATGCACCCTGCTATGGAGCAGCAGAAAATTGATATTTCCAAAGGAGGCATTACTGCTTCACTGCCTTCGCGTTGTGCCATTGTTGCAGCGGCTAATCCTAAATCGGGACGTTTCTCAAAAAGAGGAGCAAATACTAGCGTACTTCGTTCATTTAGTGAAACGGGTTTAGAAGCACCTCTGGCATCTAGATTTGATATTATATGGATGTTGAGAGACACAGTTAAAGCCGAAACGGACGAAATGATTGCTAAGCACATTCTTCGCAGTAGGACAAAAGGGGTTCCAGAAGCCTTAATTGACGAATTTGTGGAAATCGATCCCACTGAAAAAGAAAAGGATTTAGTCTTCAAGATTGGAGTGGATGGTAAGGAACATCTTACCCAAGCATTTCTTAGAAAATATATTGCGTATTCAAAGAGAAATCATCACCCTGATATTGACGACGATGTAATGGCAATGATATTGGAATATTACGTTTCAGAAAGGCAATCATTTGGACGCGAGGATCAAGATGAGGGGGAATCTAATGTGGTTCCAATAACAGCCAGAGCGTTAGAGGCACTAATACGTCTTACAGAAGCTCATGCTAGAATGTATCTCCGAAGTGAAGCAATTGCTGAGGACGCGAAAGTAGCATTAGCAGTCTTCAAGCATTGGCGTGAAGAATCAGGTATTGAAGACGAATCTGAATATTCAGGAGTAACGGTTCGCCAGAGAAATACCACTTCGATAATTATGAGTATTATTAGAGATATTTGTAGTGAAAATAATAATGTAGCAACAATTACTTCAATATATAATCGAGCAATTGCAAAGAAAATTGACGAGTTCACAGTAGATAAGACAGTACAGCAATTACGTCAAAGTGGCACGCTCTATAGTAGTAAAAACGACGAATATAGTTTTGTCTAGCGCCCCGTTTACCCTATGAAAGATAACCTCGTCTCTGTGATTAATATGGAACCAATGGGAGACGTCTCTTCTCCGGATAATTTGAGCCCCGAAGGTTTAGGTTTTATGTGTGGATTGGAAATACATCAACAATTAGCTACTGGTAAGCTCCACTCTCGCATGCCAAGTGAATTGTATGATTTTGGACTAGATGAGATTCCAAATAATTGGCCCCGTTCTCATAGGAAATTACGAGCCGCACAAGGAGAAGGTGGAAGAATAGATGTATCAGCACGTTTTGAGTCGAAAAGAAATCGCTCATTTATCTACGTCCAGTCTCCTAATTCAGGTTTAATAGAACTCGATG
>CABXQY010000044.1 GCA_902514485.1 uncultured Candidatus Poseidoniales archaeon | reverse complement strand
ATAATTGCTTATTGGGATAGTTCAGGTACGAGGATACAGATAGAATGGGACAGTAAGAATAATCCAATTATTGAATCCTATTACATATTTATGTCGTCAACTCCATTTGAAGATACAAGAGATGCCGATACTTCGCAAATTGTTCCGATAGAATATTCTAGTTATTCTTGGAAATCAGATATTTCTGAGAATATTGATGGTAATGAATACTCTTTAGATAATGAGAATTCATATTGGATTGCTATAGTAGGATTTGATGGAGAAGTACATCGTCTTGCAGTAGATCCTCTTGAAGTTCAACCATGGTCTGAATCTGCATTTGGTAGTGACAATAATGGATTGGATGATTCAGGAGAATCTTGGATAAACCAATTGATTCAAGGTGACATGAATATGATAATTGCAATTCTATCCGGAATAATGATTTTAATCGGTGGTGCTTTAGTTCTAAAGCCTAGAGAAAGAGCAGCCCCCCAACCATGGGAAATGGGTACTTTAGAAGTTGAACTTGAAGAACAAATGTTCGATCAAGACTTTGGAATGGACGATGAAGAATCTTTCATCGAAAGTGATGAATCACCTAGCTCAGGCAGTATCACAACTTCTCAAATTGATCCAATAGATTATTCAGAAGTATCAGTAACTCCTCCATCTGATGATGTAGTTGATGAGTTATTGGGTGAAGAAGAAGATATTGATTTAGATGACCTTAGTGATCTAGCCGATGACTTCGATTTAGATGATTTAGATGATTTAGCTGAAGGATTGAATGACAAAGATGATGATATTGACACCTCATTTATTGACGATATTCTCTGATATCCATTCAAAGAATTTGAAGTCTTGTAAGTTCACGCATGTTCATGTCGGATGACTCGGACCCACATTGTGAGGTCTGGTCAACAGTCGCTTGGGATGGAAAGAAACATCTTTTAGCGGCGAATCTCCATTTCGATAGATTGGAACGACACGCTATTCGTTTAGGATTTAATCTACCCGAGAATTTTAGAGAAAGAATCTTCAAAAAACTGGATAAGATTCAATTTTCTGAAACTCCTTTGGTGAATCACCACCAACCACCATATTTGGTTAAAGTAGGAGTTACAGAGAAAGGAGACGTTTTTCTAATTCCTAGGCTCAATCAACCTTGGGCTGATATTCTTTCAGCAATAACAGTTTCAGCTCCAAAATGGAATGATAAAATTCGTGGAACTAAACATGGAGACTGGCAACCTTACTTAGATGCGAGAGATATGGCCTTAGAAAACAAAGTAGATATTTCTCTTTTGGTCGAAAATGACTCAATCATTGACGGTGACAGATGTATGCCTATTCTTCTTGACTTGGACGGTTTTGCCTATCACCCTAGGGTTGATGAAGGGGCTTTAGATTCTATTACTTTAGAGCAAATTAAGCAAGGTCTAGAAGATGCCGGCATACCGGTAAGGCCAGCGAGAATGACAATCTCCCTTGTATTAAGATCGAAAGAAATGATAGTTCTGGGGAGTGGTATGGGTGTTCAGTCCTTGGGCACTATAGACGGTAGAAAAATAGGTGAGCCACGTGGTAAGTTATACGAAACTGCAATGTCTTGTTGGTTAGGGCGGCTATCTTCTTCATGGCAGTCAATTGAAGATTTGAGTTGATAGAATGATTGTTGATTATTTTTCATTACAAACTCATATTCAGAATCCGTTGATTTCATTATTAGAATA
Organism: uncultured Candidatus Poseidoniales archaeon; assembly: GCA_902514485.1. Classification (GTDB taxonomy): domain Archaea; phylum Thermoplasmatota; class Poseidoniia; order Poseidoniales; family Thalassarchaeaceae; genus MGIIb-O2. Next base: position 3,453 of record CABXQY010000044.1, on the reverse strand, counting down.
TTATAGAGAGTCAGATTTGCCAACTCAAGATGAATTATTACTTCAATCCTCAGGTCCAGTAACCGATTTAGCGCAAAAATCATTCCTTCCATGTTTAGAAAGTATCCGTATATTATTTTTTGAACCCCATACCAATAAAGAAAAAGAGTCTATTTCTGAACTTAATGGAGAGATAAATTTGGGTTTTAATGAGTCTCTGATTATTTTAATTCAAGAGTATAAAGAAGGTCGTTGGCATACTATTGAAGAAATTAAATCGTCGTCACTCGAAGACTCAATTAATTTAACTAAAAAATGGGAAATTTCATTCGATATTAATAGTGAATTAGCAATTGTTCCTGGAGGATTTACTGGTTTATTAGGATATGATCTTAATCGTTGGTCAGTCGATATCGAACTTGAGAACACCCCTTTAGCAGGAACTCTACTGGGTGTCCTCTGGAGGGCCGATGCTTGGTGGGTTCACGATAGGGAGTTACAAAAATTAGAGCTAATTTCAATACCCAATCATCATTGGATTAAAGAAGCTAGAACTAATGAGATTCATCTTAAATCTCCGACTAATAGTTCTCCATTGGAGTTTTTTGAAGTTCCGGAATCTGAAAGTGATGCATCCCATGCTAACAAAGTAGATCGGATAAAAAATAGTATCCGACAGGGTCACATATACCAATTGAATTATGGAAGAAAATGGGAAGGCGAAATGCCCGACCATCCATGGTATGCTTTCCAACGTATTTTGGAAACAAATCCATCTCCACTTTCATCTTGGCTACATGTTCATGATCATGGCTGGAGCATAGCATCTGCAAGTCCTGAAAGGCTTCTTAAAACAGAGAAAGGAATAGTATCAACTCGTCCAATTAAAGGAACTTATCCTAGAGGGGACTCCATTATAGAGGATAAGAGACTTCAATTAGAAATGGCATCATCTGAGAAAGAAATTGCTGAGCATCTGATGTTAGTTGATTTGAAGAAACACGATTTATCAAAGATTTGTAAACCTGGTTCAGTCTATTGGTCTGATTTTCGTATTGAAGCATTACCAACAGTACAACATTTAGTCAGTGGAGTCACTGGTGAATTGAATGAAGATACTAATTTTGGGGGAATCATATCTGCTTTATTTCCAGGTGGTTCAATTACCGGATGTCCTAAAATAGCCTCAATAGCTGCAATAAATACAATAGAAGGCACTCCAAGAAGTGCATGGACCGGATCCATCGGGCACTTTCATTCATCATCTGGTATTTCTGAGTTCAATATTCTAATACGTACTTTGGAAGCTCATTCTGGGCCTAATAATTGGCATGGTAGAGTTCAGGCAGGAGGGGGTATTGTAATTGGTTCCCAAGCATCTTCAGAGGTGGAAGAAGCACGATGGAAAGCTACGGCGATTACTGATGCAACTTGGGGTTTTAGAACAGGATTTTCAATCGAAGAGTTACCTAAGCGTAAATTAGAAATGTATCAGGTTCCTAAAGTATTGGGACCTATTGGTGAACCCAAACCTCAGCTAAAAACCTCATTTAAAAAAGTAGGTAGTATATTGAGAGGAGAAATTCAATCTTCCTTTACCGCTGATATATTATTGGTTGATAATTTAGATTCATTCACTGAAAATATTGCTAACTCTTTGGTTAAATTAGGTAAATCGGTTCGTATCGTTGAGGGTCGTCCAAAAGAATGTGTTGACCCTCAAAAAATAGTTCATCACTGGCTCGAAGAATTTAGGCCAAAATATGTAATTATAGGGCCGGGCCCTTCACGACCAGAGAAATCAGAAATCACTATGGAAATTGCTCGTTTGGCGGTAAACGGTCAATTAATTGTTGATAATTTTCAAATTCCTGTACTCGGATTATGTTTAGGTCACCAAGCTTTGGGATTAGCAGTGGGATGGGAATTAATTGAATCTCCGCTGAATGCAGTACATGGTGTCCCATCGTTGATTAGTCATGATAATGAGGGATTATATTCGAATTTAAATTCCCCTCAAGTTTTAATGAGGTACAATAGTTTAGTTCTTAATCCAAAAAATGAATTAATGATATGCACGGCTTGGGATGAATCAAAAACTCTTGTCATGGGAATTAGACATCCTATTCTACCAGTATTTGGAATACAGTATCATCCCGAATCTGTCGGGAGTCCACTGGGTGATAAATTAATATCAAATTTTCTTAAGCAGAAACCCACCTTAGTAGAGTCAATTTTACATGAAAGTCAAGTTAGAAGACCGTAGCCTTGAATTAGCAATCCATACTGGGAGAGTTTGAACTAACATGGCATACTGTAGGTTGTGTAAGCAAAACTACCCCGAGAGTCAGTTCGTAAGTGGTAATGGTCCACGTTATCTTGTTTGTGCAAGATGTGCAATTGAGCATGATCTTGCCGAAATTGATGAAGTCCCTCAACTCTATTCTGATGAGTTAGTTAAAGCAAGATTTGCACTTTTTGGTCGTCGTTATAGATTATGGTTCGCAATATCTATTGGTTGGATTCTTTACTTCACATTAGGTAACGGAATAGAACTCTGGTCAAATTTATTTTTCATCAGCCTGATTTTAACAACCTTGGCAACTCCAGTTCTACATTTCTTAGGTTCGGCCCGCTTTAATGCCGAATTATCTAAACTTACTCCCTGATTCATTTTCACGAATCCTTGAAATAGGGTATACATACCTCCGTAAGTTAGAGGGAACAGAGGGTTCCCTATGAAAGCCCGCGAGAATGGATACTAAACAAGGAGGAGTTAAATAAATTTTAAGAACGTTCTAAAATCTATAAAATCAGCGCAGTAAAGCGTTTTTTTTTATTATATTAGACATTTATTTAACTTGCTTCCCTTCAATCCTAATCTCCCGAAAGAAAGTTTACAGAATATTAGGCGTGAGCATTATTCGGAAAGAGAGAACAGCGGGTACTCTACAACTAAATTTTTAAGGAAGTGAAAAGAAAATGAAGAAAACGAAAAATATGAGTATGTTGATTGCACTACTCCTCGTGCTAATGGCTGGTTCAGTCGGCGTTCAAGCTGACGGTTCTGATCCACTCGACCCATCAGATGGTGGCGCCGATTGGGACGGAGATGGACTAACCAATGCTGAGGAGCAGGCTGCAGGAACAGACATGAACAATGCAGATACTGACAACGATGGATTACCTGATGGATGGGAAGTAGCTTACGGGCTAAATCCTACATCATCAAGTGATGCGAACGCAGATCCGGATGGCGACGGCCTAACCAACTCTCAGGAGTACGCTGCGGGTACTAACCCGAATTCAGCAGATACTGATGGTGACGGTGTAGCTGACGGCTCGGATCCGTTCCCGAATGATCCTAATGATGGATCTTCATCTGACTCTGATGGAGACGGAATACCTGATGCGTACGACCCTGATTTCCCAGGAAACGACGAAGGTGACGGCGAAGGCGGCGCAGAAGGCGGC
>CABXQY010000043.1 GCA_902514485.1 uncultured Candidatus Poseidoniales archaeon | reverse complement strand
GTTGGGTTATATCTAAAGAAGAACGGCCGCCATTGGTTTTGGAACTCGACGACGATATATCCAGTGAAATTCAGTCATCAGCAATCATACATCCAAAACTTCGAGTACTTATAAAAGACAGTCACTCTCCATCAACAAATTCTCTAAATCTTATTTTTCCTGATTATCTGAGACCTTTGCCATGGTTAAGACTTCAAACATCTTCAGGGAAAATAATCCCATTAAAATTGGTAAATAATATACCCAATAATCTACCAATCAATGATAGTTTAATTTCTGAAGAGATTAATCCTTGGAAAATAGTTGGGCTCAGTGATCCCCCTGAATATAAATCCGAAGAACTAGAGGACGGCTATCTTTCCATGGTTTATTCTGCTATTTCTCAGTTTCCTAATGGTAATGAAGAGTGGGCTAACCAAATGGAAGCTCGCTATCCAATTGCAGCTTGGGTAGCATCTCCTAAACATACTCGGTGGCCTAGGTGGCAGCGGCTCAAAGATCGTATCTCAGTAGAATGGTTAGTTTTATTCGATATTGACCATATTCCTCTTGAAAAAATCGCCGAACTTGCTGATGAATCTAATGAAAAAATACTTGATTATTTTGCAGAAAAATTAGGAAAAAAAATAAGAGAAGAACGAGAGACGATAATTCGGACTAGACCTGCAGTAGATTCCATCGATGCTTCTAGTGGTACTGCTTGGGTTGCTGCACAATTTCTAGCTAATGCTGCTTGGATTCCTGAATATCTACATGATGATTTAACTGAATGGTCACTGCAAGCTTGGTTAGCTCATCCTCCTAAGAATTCTCTCAATGCTCTAAAAGGTGTTTCTTGGCTATATTCAAACGAAAGAGGTCAAAATAATGATTTCCCTGAAGTAATAAATAAGATTTTACTAAAGGGTCAAAATTTATCTAATGATCATGATCTTAAGATATGGTCGTCATTAGTTAGCTATACAATCGATAATAAAGAATTGAATAATGAAGAAATTAATTTAATAATTGAGAGATTACCTTATGATTGGTGGGCGCATTTATCCTCTGAAATATTGTTAAGGTTACTAAATGATGATTCTCTAACTGAGTGGTTGTTAACAAATCCTAAACCTTGGGTTGCCCTTGTATTGAGACCATCTGGGGAATTAGGTAATGCACCAGGTCTTGGGAATTTCTCACATCCCGGATTTAATCCTGAAATTCATTCGCTATTAATTCGTAAACTCAGAGGACGTAGGGAAAGAGAGGGTCTGCCTGAATCAGCAGATTCTTTAGTCGATCTTTTAGATGCAATTGAATCCTCAATTCATAACGTACCCCCCAATCCTGGTAGAACACATCTTCTTTCTGGTTGGCTCGCTCAACCTCTACATAGATGGCCAGATATATCTCCCGAGGTAGCATTTAGTGGTAATGCAGAGATAGGTGAAAGATTACTCTCTAAGAAGACTGGTTTCTCAGAAAATATGACTTCAATAAATCTTTAATTGTGATTTAATAATATTATTTTTGATTTACATTGAAACGATGAGTTATTGAATAAGTGTTAGTTAGATTAACCTGCCCAACTGGCAACACCGAGTTGACAAAACCCCCAGCCGGAGGTAATAGGATGAAACTCGGTACCACAGATATGGGTCTCCGTCTGTCGAAGACCAGAGTGACTTATTGTGTAATAATTGAAGAGATTATTCCTTTCAGGATGACCTCTGGCGCAATACAGACGGTATGGATTGTGTAAGGTCCCCTGTTGACCGAAAGGGATGATTCTAGGGACTACCCCACAATCCAACATACGTCCTGGGGTGGGGTCAGGAGTCAGAGCACGAAAGTGCGGTGAAATGCTCCGTTACACTCCGGGGCACACTTTACTTCCGCAGTTATCAAGTCATATGTGTATAGTTGGAGAGTCAATGAAGACCCTTGGACTTGTCGGCGGGACATTCGAATTTTTCCACATAGGTCATCAAAAATTGATTGAAACCGGCCTTTTAAAATGTAAGAATTTAGAGATATGGATTGTTTCAGACAATATTGCTCTGCAAAAAGATTCACGTGTTCAGTCTTGGCAAAAAAGATGCGATAATATCAAATTAAATCTTACTGAAATTGACAACTCTAGGGTCTCATTTCACGAATTAGTAGATGAATTCGGCGCTGCAACTCATCATGTTGGTGCATCGGCAATTATTTGCACCAGTGAAACTATGAATAATTGTGTAAAAATTAATAAAATAAGGGCTCAGGACAATTTAGATGAATTAGAGATTATTGAAGTGCCGCATGTTTATTCTAGAGATGGTGAAATAATTTCTAGTACTAGGATAAGAAATGGATTCATAGATATTTATGGTAATAACTGGTTTGATGAAAACCCCTTTACCTCAGATATTCATATAACAAAAGAAGCAGAAATGTTACTAAAAGAACCCTTTGGTACATTATTCGAGGGTCCTGAATCGGATCATTCAATTGCCATTAAAAAAGCATTAGACTCAATTTCTCAAAATAACTCTCCAATAATTGGAGTCGGTGATGTAACAGTTAAATCATTACAGGATATAGATAATATTGCTAATATTGCTTTAATCGATGAAAAAACAAAACGTGTGGCATGGGAGGGATTTAGAGAAATTAATCAATCACTATATGACTGTGTAATTGAATGCCAGAATCCACCAGGTATGCTAACTAAATCATTATTTGAGTCCTGTAAAGTTGCTATTAATAATTGGAATATTAATCGCTCGAAGACTCTTATCATAGTTGATGGTGAAGAAGATCTAGCTCCTCTTCTATTACATTTATTGGCTCCATTGAATACAGCCATATTATACGGCCAACCTAATCGAGGAGTAGTCCTAAGAATCACAGGTCTAGATTCTAAATCTCGTTGTCAGAGTTTGATTAATCTTTTTGAGGAAAAATAATTACTTTATTATTCGACTTTTGAACTTACATTCAAAGCAAATCCAAATGCTACTAACGAAATCATTACGGAATAAACGCCTGGGTCTACCCATGTGGTAAATTTTATACTCCAAACAATATAGTATAATATTCCTATAACTATAAGCCAACTTGAAATAGCTCCTTTCATACTTTCCGCTTTAATAATATTTTTTACAAAGTCACTATTTGGTAAATCTAAAATCCAAGAGACAGCTCCTCTTGAGGATGCGTTTCCCCCATCATCTAGCTGGGTATTTGCTTTCTTCATTCCATAGTCACCTGCCCCAATTAAGATAATTCCGAATATTGCAAACACTGCATCGTCAATAACAAAACCAGTATCATTTGCAGCAAAGGCATCTCCTGATAATCCCAAGAAACCTAGCCAAGTAACCTTGTTACCTGGGGAATAAGCCCCCTCGACTATATTTACAATTGATAGTATTATCACCCAAAAACCTAGTATCAATGCAGCGGTTGAAACCATGCTACTTGGTCTTGTTAGAGCCTCATTCCAGTCTGTCTGAGTCATGTTTATCACAATCGGCGACCTGCCCTTTTGGTTTAACGCTTTCATCGATGGTATGAAACTTAAAGTCTACTTTGTAGCATATATTTTCCTTGAGCAGCTTCTTCTATTTGAGGGTCATTTAGGCTTAAAACCTTAATTGAATCTATAGTTTTAGGTATAGCCGAGTTTACTTGTTTACTACGTCCACCTCGGCCTTTGCTGACATTCCTAGCCATAATTAATCCGAGAGTATCCAACTCATTGATTAGCGCCGAAATCCTTCTTGGAGTTAGAGGTTCAATACTTATCTTCATACATGCTTGAGAATATGTTCTGAAAATTTCTCCAGTAGAGATATTTCTAGTTCCATTTTCTTCATTCATTATTATACAGAACAATACCAATTTTTGATGTAGAGGTAGAGTTCTCAAAACTGGAGTAACTTGGTCATGTTCAAGTTGAGATTGAGCCAAACGGACATGCTTAGGGTCAACTTTAGTCTGAGATCTTTGTTCTGCTTTCTGCACTGAAATTCTCAATAAGTCTAACGCCCTTCTTGCATCTCCATGTTCTTGTGCCGCTAGAGCAGAACACAATGGAATCACTCCTCCTTCTAAAGAATCAATCTTCAGTCCCATACGAACTCTTTCTTGTAAAATATCCTGAATTTCTTGAGCCCCATATGGATGAAAAACAATATCTTCTTGACTCAACCTCGAACTAACACGCGGATCCAATTCTTGTGTGAAATTCAAATCATTACTAATACCAATAATACAGCACCTAGCATTTTTTAATATCGTATTTAGGTTAGTTAAACTATAAAGTAAACCCGAACCTGCCTTAGCAACTAGATTATCAATTTCATCTAAGACTAAGATATGTACACCGCCAACTCTATCCATCCTTTCTATCAGAGTCTCCAGTACTCTATCTGTTGGCCAACCAGTGAATGGTATAGGTGGGTCTCCACGTTGTTTAAGTTGACTGGCAAGAGTCTGAACTACTCTATACTTGGTGTCAACATTTCTACAGTTTACTTCGTAGGTTTGAACTGGATGCCCCATCTGTTTTCCTTTCTCAAGTAATTGGCCTAGAACAAACCTTGTAACGACTGTTTTGCCAGATCCTGGAACTCCATAAAGTACCATATTAGATGGAATATGGCCATTTAATGCATCAACTAAATTTCTTACTAATGACTCAACTTCCTGTTCTCTATGAGGTAGATTACTTGGTTCGAAGGCATGATCGAATGCTTTACGGTCTATGAAAAGAGACTCTTGTCCGAGAATTTTCTCGAAAATATTTCCTTCCATTTTTTATCACCACAGCGCTGTGTTATCTCTCGTGTCCTACCACCATACTCGAAGAAGGTCGCTAGAACAACGGGGATTCTTGACGAGACGCTTCGAGGTAATAAGTGATTCCAAACTGAGGTGAGGTAAGACCTAGATTTTATTCCTTTAGTATAGTTCATAGTAAAGTGTACTTATTGTTAATTTTTTGCAATTAATGCTTGTTCAGTAACTTGTTTTTTCACCTTTCCCTACATTTTAAAACATTATAATCTAGATAATAAATATTTAACTTCTTGATATTTTTTTTAAGAAAAAATAAATTTCTTCTATAGGTATCTTAAATTTAATTTTTAGGAGTTTTTCTACTGAAAATAAAGAATCTTTTTTTTTTCATTATATAATGAGAGTTATTTT
>CABXQY010000042.1 GCA_902514485.1 uncultured Candidatus Poseidoniales archaeon | reverse complement strand
TGATACACCTGTTCCGTTCTCGCCAACACTAGAAGACCATACAATACCAACCGTAGAACTTGTAGCAAGGCATGTAAGAAGAATGTGTAAATAAACTAGAAAGGAGAAAATACGAATGTTTGATTCAATATTAGATTTACCTGACTTAATACTTGTATTATTAGGATTTTTTCTTCTTGTTTCGGGTGGAGAAAGCATGGTCCAAGGCGCCATAACTTTAGCAAGAAGAGTCAATGTATCTCCGTTATTAATTGGCTTCACCATAGTCGCAGTTGGGACATCTTTACCTGAATTAGCCGTTACAATCAAAGCAGTAAGTAGTAATAGCGAAGAACTAGTAGATTTGGCAGTAGGTGGAGTTTTAGGATCGAATGTTGCTAACATAATGCTCGTACTAGGTACAGCAGCAATGCTAGGTGCTTGTGATGAGCAAGGGTTAGGAATCAAAAAAGACGCTGTCGCAGTAATGGTTGCATCTGTAATACTGCTAATTACAGTAATGCTGGGAGAGATTAGTAGATTAATTGGAACTCTAATGCTTCTCTCATTGATATTTTATTATATCTATTCTTATAAGTATTCAAAAAAATTAGGGATAGATGAAGAAATTGACGAAACTTGGATTGGTGAAAACATAATATTGGCAATGATAATTACAGGCATTGGAGGAATTATGATATTCTTAGGCGCGGAATTCTTGATTGAAGGATCAACTGGCCTAGCGAATTCTATGGGAGTACCCGAAACCATAGTTGGATTGAGTGTGATTGCCCTAGGGACTTCATTGCCTGAATTGGCAGTGACAGTAGTCGCTGCCTTGAGAGGGCATGAGGGTGTCGCAATAGGTAATATATTAGGGTCAAATGTCATAAATATATTAGGAATTTTAGGAGTTTCTGCCGCTTATGCAGGATTAATAGAAATCTCAAATGAATTTGCAGGGAGAGATATTTGGATAGTTTTAATCACATCTGGAATTATTGCTATAATGTTACTTGGAGAAAGAAGAATTGGGAAAAAAATGGGAGCGACTATGGTCGCAGGTTACCTTTTTTACATGATATTTCTTTACACACTGTGAAATTGATGAGAGGCGAACTGCTAAGTCTGAATGCTTCTTGCGAGTATCATGGTTAACTTGGAATTGAGCGATGAGCAACTCATGTTGCAAGAGATGGCACGTGATTTTGCTAATGAAGAAATTAAGCCAAATGCTGCTTCATGGGATCGTGATAGTATTTTCCCTAGAGAGGCTATATCTAAAGCTAATGAATTAGGATTATTGACTCTCAAAATTCCTGAAAAATACGGCGGTGGAGGAATGGGGTCTTTTGAAGAAGCAATTGTTCTCGAAGAATTAGGTTGCGGAGACCCTGGATTTGCTACTGCATCAGGTAGTTCAATGCTAGCATCTTACCCAATAATTACAGGAGGTACAGAAGAGCAAAAAGAAAAGTATCTTCGAATGGTTACTGAGGGGAAAATTGCTGCATATTGTGTTACTGAACCAGGAGCCGGGAGCGATGTTCAGGCAATTAAAACTGAAGCAGTTAGGCAGGGTGATGAATATATCATCAATGGACAAAAGATGTGGATTACAGGTGCAGGATATGCAGACTGGTTTTTCGTATTAGCTTACACAAATAAAGAAGCAGGATATAAGGGGATGAGTGGTTTCATTGTTGAGGCGAATTTAGATGGTGTCGAATTAGGTAAGAAAGAAGAAAATATGGGTCAACGCTGTTCTGACACGCGGTCTGTTACATTCAATAATGTTAGAGTTCCTGTTGAGAATTTAATAGGAGGTAAAGAAAATGATGGTTGGATGAATGCCATGAAGGCTTTTGATTTATCAAGACCAAGTATTGCATCTCATGCAGTGGGGAATGCAAGGGGAGCAATGGAAGAAGCGATTAATTACGCAAGTGAAAGAAACGCATTCAATAAACCCATTATTAAACATCAAGCCATTTCATTCATGATAGCCGACATGGCAACAAAAATAGATGCAGCAAGGATGCTTGTCTGGAAAGCGGCCTTGAAAGCCGATTCTGGAAAAAGAAACACTCTAGATGCAGCTCATGCAAAACGATTTTCGGCAGATATGGCTATGGAAATTACTACAGATGCAGTACAAATATTCGGAGGATATGGATACTCTGAAGAATATCCAGTTGCTAGAAGAATGAGAGGAGCAAAAGTAGTACAAATATTCGAAGGGTCAAGTCAAATTCAAAGATTAATTATAAGCAGAGAGATGCTAAAAAATATTTGAATACGCACAGAGTAAAGAAATCAAATAACCGTTTGATTCAAGTCTGAGTTCTTTAACGGGTGTATATGAACATGCGCTATAGGGTAGGTTTGCTGAGGAGATTTACTGCTATAATGATTCTAGGATTAATGTTACTTCCAGTATTATCTAGCGCTGTACCATTGCAAAATGAGAAACTAGTTGATACTCAAGAAGGTGAAATCCCTTGGTGGGAAAATACGAATATGGATGGAAATAATGATTACATACATGACGCTATATGGATAGCATCTGAAAATAATGGATATGAGTATTTAGATGAAAATAACATGATAAGTGTGATTGTAGATTTTGATCACACACCTACTATTGAAGATGAAATAATGCTTGAAGAAAATGTTCTCTTTGAAGTACAATTTAGATACTGGCTAATTGATAGTATTGCAGGTAAAGTGAACATAAACTTAATTCCAAAAATTATTGACTTACCTGGAGTTGTTTTCGTAGAACTTGACGGCCGCCTAGAGATACAAATGAATGATGTTAACGAGGTTCATGATGTAACTCAAGTATGGGAAGATACTGGATATACTGGAGCAGGAAGCGTAGTAGCAATAATTGATACCGGAATAGACAGCGACCATGTAGGTTTAGATGATATTGATGATTCAAACTATACTAATGATACAAAAGTAATCGCATTTTACGATGCAGTTAATTCTCCGGAATTAACAAATGGGACTGAGATTAAAGCATATGATGATCAAGGACATGGGACTCATTGTGCAGGAATTACTGCAGGTACAGGAGCACCAGATTTCCAATACAAGGGAGTAGCACCTAAGGCACAATTAGTAGGCGTGAAGGTACTAGATTCTGGAGGTTCTGGTTCATTCGCAACTGTAATGGCAGGGATGGAATGGACTGTTGAGAAAAGACATGTATTCAACATACGTGCAGCGAGCATGAGCCTAGGCGGCCCAGGAGCAATTGAGTGGACTTCTTCAGAGGAAGAATCTGTCAATAGAATGGGTAATGAAATGATGAGAGAGGGCGTAGCACTTTTCATTGCAGCAGGAAATAGCGCTTTTAGTGCACAGATAGGCACCCCCGGTTCTGCTGAAGATGTAATTACTGTAGGCGCTCTTGATAAGAACACTGCAATAGCGGTTTACTCAAGCCAAGGACCGACAGAAGAAGGGAGAGTTAAACCAAACATAGCATTTGTTGGAAGTAGTGTAATGGCACCTGATTTCAATACAGGTGATGGTTACACAAGTAAGTCGGGGACAAGCATGGCAACACCCGGTGCTGCTGGATTAGCTGCATTAATGTATCAAGCGAATCCAGACTTATCGCCGTTTGATATTAGAAATATCATGCAAGAAACTGCAACTTATCGAAGATGTGACTACATGTTTGCAAATGAACCCTGTGCTGAAGATAATATCCCTAAAAATAGACAAAACAACGTTTACGGACATGGCCATGTAAATTCAGTGCCGTCAGTAATGGAAGCAGCAAACAAAGTTTATGAATTATCTTTGACGCTAAATGTCACTCTTGCTAGCAATTATGAAATGGATAATAGAGTTCTCCTAAATCAGGAAGAGGGAGTTCAGTTTAATGTTGAAGGAGGAGCTACAAGAGTCCAATGGAGAACATGGGACATGAGAGATAATTGGATGGATTTAGCTGGTTTTAATGCAGGAGATACAACATTCACAGTAACTCATTCATTACTCGTAGATAGATTACAATACCTACCTAATAACACGGTAGAAGGTGATCAAGTACTATTAGTTAGAGCGATTACAAATGAAAAATCTTCAACTAACTTAGCGGTTGATATACATATCATAGGAGATGAGAAAATAATCTCTGAAGATATTTCTTCGAGTAACACTGTAATATTAATTGGAATATTATCTGTTTTAGTATTAATTTTATTCGCGGGTTTAACAATAGCAACTATAAAACTTAAAGAAACAGGATTCTGGGAAGATGAAGAATATGAAGAATTTTCTTCTTTTGATAACTTAGTAAAAGATAAAGAAGAAGACCTCGATAATCATGATGAAAGTAGTGATTAATTTGCAATTAAAAAATGCAATAATACTTGCAGCAGGTGCAAGTAAAAGATTAGGTCAATCCAAGGCACTGATTGAGATAAATGGAGAAACTCTTACCCAAATAATCATTAAAAAATTAAAAAAACATAATCTAAATATAATCATAGTTACTCGCTCAAATTTAGAACAAGATATGAAATCTTTTGGAGAGAAAGTTGTTATTAATCCAACACCTGAAAATGGCAGAACAGGAAGCATTCAATGCGGACTAAAAGAGATTAAAGGTCAAAGATGTATAATTGTACCAATCGATAGACCCGGTTTCTCAGAGATGACTCTCGAACGTTTAATCGAATCAGAAACCACTACATGCCCCAGTAAAAATGGGAAAGGAGGGCATCCTGTGGCCTTGACAAAAGAAGATTGTGATAGAATTTTATCAAGTGAATCCTCAACTCCATTAAGGGATTTAATTAATCCCTTGAAAATAGAAGTAGAAGATGAGTATTTACATTTGAATATTGATTTCCCAGAAGACATAAATACACTAAAAAATATGATGAAATAGTCAGATTATTGTGAATTACACTAGCGAAATCAAGAAGAGTGATACCTTTTCACAGGTTCATGTCTGTTTCAGTCCTAGCATGGTCTCTGTCACAGATCAAGCTTGGAAAAAGAGTTGCTATAGCCACGGTAATCTCTGCTAAAGGAAGTGTCCCGGGAAAACCTGGAGCAAAACTAGCAATCACTTCTGACAACCAAACTTTTGGAACTGTTGGAGGTGCTGGTTTAGAATTAAGAATTCAAAATAATTTGAAGAAATTAATAACCAAAGACGTGAAATCAATCCGTAAAGAAGGGGGGTCGATAGAGGTATTTCAATTATACAAAGATGCGAAGGGAAAAGAAGTAACAGCCCTTGACAGCCTATGTGGAGGACAGGTGACTG
>CABXQY010000041.1 GCA_902514485.1 uncultured Candidatus Poseidoniales archaeon | reverse complement strand
AACACCTGGGGGTGTAGCATAATGGGATATGGAGATGTACAAATGATTGATGCCAATGGCATCCGTAATGATGGTAGAAAAGCAGGCGATGTGAGACCAATTTCAATTGAACTAGGAGTCGTACCAGTTGCAGATGGTTCATGTCGTATGAAATGGGGAAGTAATGACGTAATAGCAGCAATTTACGGCCCTATGGAAGCTCATCCAAGGAAAATTCAGAGGCAAGACCGAGCAGTTCTTGATGTTCGATACAACATGGCACCGTTCTCAACATCTGATAGGATTAGACCTGGTTTTAATCGAAGAAGTAGAGAAATCAGTAAAGTTACGGCGGAGGCATTAGAAAGTGTGGTAATGCTAGAACTTTATCCACGTTCAAAAATCAGGGTCGAGATTGAAATTATCTGTGCAGAAGCAGGTACTAGATGTGTAGGTCTGACTGCGGCCTCAATCGCTCTTGCAGATGCAGGTATTCCAATGACAGATTTAGTAATTTCAGTCGCTTCAGGAAAAATAAATGATGTAGTTGTTTGTGACTTGAATAAAGCAGAAGATAATTATGGAGAAGCAGATCTTCCTATGGGCGTGTTACCCAACTCTGGTGAACTTGTTTTCTTACAAATGGATGGTGATTTATCTCCTGATGAATTCCAAGAAGCTTGGGATTACAATATGAACGCTGCAATGGTGATTCACGAATATTGTGTTGAAGCATTGAAAACAGGGAGGTATCCTCAATGAGTATTCCTCTTGTACCACAATTATTACGAAGTCATCTCAAGGAATTAGCTGATAACGATCAGCGCTTAGACGGCCGAAATCAATACGAAGGTAGAGATGTAGAAATAGAAGTAAATGTCCTAGGTAATGCTGAAGGTTCAGCCAGAGTTAGGATGGGCGATACTATTGTTTTCGCTGGTGTCAAGTTCCAAACAATGACTCCTTACTCAGATAGGCCCAACGAAGGAGGTCTGATGTGCATGGCTGAAGTTAGACCAGTTGCAGGTAGGCAACACGAAGCAGGTCCACCAAGCGCAGAATCTATCGAATTAAGCCGAGTAGTAGATAGAGGGATTAGGGAATCAGGATGTATCGATACTTCTGATCTATGTATAATTCCTGGTGAGAAAGCATGGCAAGTAATCCTTGATTTATTCGCAGTGTCAGATGATGGTAACTTGTTCGATGCATTCGCATTGGCAGGTATTACTGCGTTACGTAATGCTATAATCCCTCAAGAAAAATTCGAGGTTGGAGAAGATAGACCGCTTGTAGTCTCTAAAACTCCGATCATGTGCTCTTACCAAAGAGTGGGTGGACGTTTCATCTTCGATGCTAGTGGCAGAGAAGAATTAGGTGGTGACGAAAGAATTCACATTACTCTAGGTGACGATAATCATGTCCACTCATTACAGAAGGGTCTTAAGGGAGCCTTCACGGCCGCTGAATTCAAAGAACTGATGGAAGAGGCTCGTAAAAAAGGTGACGAACTCAGAAAAATGGTTCACGCATTAGACGGAGAGAATTGAAATGGCAAAGAGAACACAAAAATCAGGAGCAACTGCGAGATTCGGAGCTCGATACGGTGTAAGCGTTCGAAGAAGAGCTGGTTCTGCTATTGCTAAGAAGTCTAAAGATTACACTTGTCCTAAGTGTCATTACTCCAAAGTAAACCGCCAGGTAGCTGGAATTTGGGTTTGTAAGAAATGTTCACATAAATTCACAGGAGGCGTTTGGGAACCATTCACAAGAGCTTCAGACTCGAATAATAGAGTTGTCCGTAGAGGGATGGAAGGAGCCACGGCTACTGATATGACTGTTATTGCTCAACAAGCAGCTCTAGATTATGAGCGTAAACTTGCCGAGGAATCTTCTAATGAAGAAGAGTGAAATAGCACATTTTGAACTTTTTTTTGTGCACTCGGACGCGCTAGCATTATCTGCGAGTCTAGTAACTGAATGTGAATTTATTTGTAATGATAATAACATAAAAATTACTGAAAGAGCGGATAGTATTATTGATTTAAGAGCCAGATGGAATAGTTTGATGCGTGGGTTGATAGCATCAGAGCATGCCCTTAGTGCTACAAGAGGTGATTGAATGAGTGACTTAGATTCCCCCGATTTCCAAGCATTAGTACAAGAATTGCAGTTAGTAAGGAACCAAATACAGACCGTATCTACTCAGGTTAATGAAATATTATTGACCTTGGAATCTCTTTCTACACAAGATAATGATAGGCCAGTTTTTCGAGCAGTAGGGAATTTATTGCTAGAAGTTGATGATAGAGATAAATTAATGAAAGAATTAACTGACTCTAAAGGAACTTTTGAAACACATCTTCAGAGGATGATTGAGCGAGAAACAGAACTCCGTACTCAATATGAGAAAGTAATTGACTCAGTAGAACAATAAGGGGTTTTTTTCTATGGTTGATTTAGGGGACACTACTCCTTTGCAGATTGATATGGTAATATTACAAAAGAAGATTTCTCAAGGAGATATTGAGAATATCTCTGACTTTTCAGAAGATTTGCTGAATCGTTCCCGTTCTAGTGCTGAGAGAGATCATTTAATCGAAGCGCGTATTCGAATGGATAGAGCATTACTTGGTATAACTAATTCAGAATTAGTTGGTGAAGAATTAAGGTGGTGTGTCGATCGCCTGAATGCTTTATGCCCTGGATCTCCATTACATGGGCTTGCCTTGCTGAATCTAGCAAATTGGCATAGGAATATAGGTGAATCAATAATGTCTCTTATCATACACGCTGATATAAGTAAGAATTATGGTCATCCTGAAGATATTATTGGGCTTTCACGTTTAGAAGCTGCACGAATTTATGTCACATTGAATGATTTAGACTCTGCAATGAGGCATTTTTGGTCTGCAAGAAAGAGTTTCATGAATAACCAGATGTCTTCTGAAAGTTTAGTTGCATCTCTTGAGTGGCTTGATTTAGCGCTTGAAGAAGTTTCAGATTCTGCACCTGATATGGATAATAGATTGGAAAATGCCGCTCCGAGAGATAGTGGTGAGATGATTTGGATACCCTCCAACCCTAAAGATGTCGAATTAATCGTTGACGAATTGTTTCCTGTTTTAACAAGGGATCTCTCTGGTGAAAAAAGAAATGATATTGGTCTGTTAATTGATTCATCAGATATTCTTGGATTAAGCAAATGGAAGAATATTTTATTGGAAAGAATTGACGAAATTCAAGACCCTAATGTTTTAGAAGTACTCCAATCATGATTGAGTAGTTTTTCAATTTCTTCTGTGCCCCAAAATAATTCATCTGGAATTTCTATACACCAACCGGCTTCTTCAATTTTTTCATCTTCTGACATCCAGCCTAATTCATCAGGCTCCATATCTAACTCTACTAAAACTACAACTCCACCTTCAATAATCGAGTCGTCTTCTGCGATAGCGACGCCTAAACACCCAGTTTCTTCATATAATTCTCGCAAGGCTCCAATATCATTGTCTTCTGACTCAAGTAATTCACCACCTGGTAATTCCCATCCTCTAACTTCGTGTTTTACCATGATCCAGCATGGTATGTCAATCGGATTTTTTGGTACAGCCCAAACTACAACCCATGGCTTATCAGATCTCATTAGACATTTCCTCCATGATTTCCTTAACTAATTTTATTCCTCTTTCATCTCCTTCCGCAGCTAACTGCCTAGATAAGAAAAACGCTCCAGAAAGGTTATTTTGAATTCTTAATTCACTTATTTGTTGATAAATATCCAATTTTTCTTCCATTGAATTTTGTTGTTCGAGGTTTTCTATATAATTCCTAGGCGTTGCCATATTTTTCATTTTCTTTAGGAAATCAACTCTATTCCTGACAATAGGTTCTTTCCAAGGGGCAATGATATCACCATCCATTTTTGCTTCCATTCTATGTTTATATCGGTCTCTTACCGGTAAAGTTGGGAAATATGTTTGTGCTTGATCATAGCAAAACCAAGCATCGTCGTATTCTGCTCTTCTTTCATGTAATTTCCCCAACTCATTCCAAGTTTCATGATTAGAAGGTCTTTGTGCTAAGATAATTCTTGACAAATGAATAAATAAATTTTCATCTCCGTTGTCTCTTAATCTCTCTATTCGTCTTGAAAAAAGAACATTTGCTCTAACATCTCTCAGATCTAGTGATTCTACTCTTTTGGTAAAAATTTCTATTTTATCTTTATTGCCTAATACATCTTTCGCCCATTTATCTGGGTCTAATGGGTCAATGTTCAGTCCTGCATTAAGTAAATCCATTCCATTATGTGTTAGATCTATATTTTTTAGCTGATTAAGTAATTCAGGATCTCTGCCTAATATTGTGAACAACTCCTCCAGAACCGATCTTATGCCAATTTTATCATTTCTCAGAATTTTAATTTTAGTTAGAGTAACCCAATTATCTGGGTTAGTGAAATCATATAGAATTGCTTGCTGAGCACTTTGTTCTGCCCAACTTAGATTAGCATCTTCACTTGAAATTTTTAGAAATTTTTCTGCCTGACTTCTGTGTCTATTACCAAGGCTCCTTCTTGGATGTTGCAACTTCTCTCTAATGTCGCTATTAGTCATGTTCTATCCTCTAAAGTACAGATTCATAAGGTGACTTATCAATCCCTGGGGGTAAACTAGCATCCATGCCTATCTTGCTAGTGAGGCCATCTTCTGATCTACTTGGATCTAAACTTGAGCCCTTCTGATCTGATAATATTATTGTATCTTTATCTGGTTGCCATCTTGTCATTAACGCCCATTCTACTCTGACTGGATCCGATGTATCTATGTCTTCATCAACAACTATCACTTGTTTCATAGACGGATGTCCTTCTAAAGCTGCATGAATTGCTTTTTTCCCATCACCTTCTTTTTGAGGTACTATCTGTACAACTGATGATAGCCAACCACATCCTCCATCTGTCAAGTATACATCGCTACAAGGGACGACTTCTGAAACTGCATTTTTGATTGTTGGTGCCCTAGGCATACCCATCAGTGTTCTATGTTCTACTTCTCCTGGGATAAGTGCGTGAAAAACAGGGTCATTTCTATGGTGTATGGAATTGTATTGTATTACATTTTCTTGCCTAACATCATCAACAGTTCCAGTTATATCGACATATGGTCCTTCATCATCTCTTTCTAGTGTAATTTCGGCTTCCATTGCGTATTCTGCATTAGCAGGGACCTGAATTCCATTGGAAAGTTCTACTAACTTTAGTGGTTTACCGTGCAATTTCTGATGAAGCGCTGCTGCGACAGTCAATTCGTCTAAATTTACTGTGAATGACATTGCCGCAGCTAATAAAACAACGGCGTC
>CABXQY010000040.1 GCA_902514485.1 uncultured Candidatus Poseidoniales archaeon | reverse complement strand
CTCAGACCGGAATGGCCTTGAGCCTAGGCAGTCTATTGTTGGTTAAAGGTGATCTTAATGAAAGAATAGGTCTAGTTACAGCAGTTTTATTCTATCATAACATCTTTGCATCACTACAAGATGTTGCTACTGATGCATTAGCGGTTGAAATTCTACAACCTGATGAAGTTGCTAAGGTTAATGGATTTATGTTTGCAGCAAAGAGAGGAGGTATCATTGTAGGTGGTGCTGCATTAGGAGTACTTATCTCTTTCATTGGAATATTAGGTGTAGTTTTGGCGCAGTTAGTATTACTTCTGATTATTATCATAATACCTCTTACGCTGATAGAAAAACCTGGAGTTAAGTTATTCCCTTGGTCCAAAGTTGATGCGATTTTAGTTGATTTAGATAATATCGAGGAAATCACTACTGAAGATATAGATAAGCCTTGGATTGACGAAGTGAATTTTATTGTAGCACGAAATGTAGGATACAGTGTTTCTGAAGAGCGTATACCATTCTCTGCATTCTTTGCAATAATTGGTGTATCAATATGGTTCACTGGATTCGCTGTTGATATATTCACAATCAACTGGTGGGCTGGTGATCTTTTAACTGAATTAATTACTTCTCCAATTAGTAATGCTATGTTCCTGTTAGCTATATTATTCTTCTTAATTCAATTCGTCATGAGAAAATCAGATAATGATTTACCTCCAATAATCAATCCTTTTATTCTCTTACCAACTAGTAGTCGGAACACTGTTGCCAGAACTTCTTTCTACCTAGTAAAAGCATTTTCCGTAAGGTCTGCTTTACTGTTAATCGGGCTTTGTCTTCTTTCAGAATTATATCTTTTCGTCGCTCCGATTACAGTTGATATTTTCATCAATGAAGCCGGCTGGTCACAATCTAAATATAATGGAATAATAGGGGGGTTAGTTGTATTTGTAGGTATGTTCGGTCAGGTATTTGGTGGTTTTATGGGTGACCGATATGGGACAAGAAGAGTCGCTATGGTTGGATTCCTATGTCTTGGTCTTGCCAATGCTACTTTGGCCTTTTTAGAGCCTTTGTGGACTAATACAACTGTAATGATATGTTTCCTTTGTATTCAGGCATTTATTGCTTCTATTGCATGGATTTGTATCATCTCTCTGAGTATGAGATTAACTTGGAGTAAGGTAGGTGGGACTCAATTTACAGCATATATGTCGTTCTTCAATCTATCTGCAGTATACGCTTATACTTTAACTGGGAAATTAATTAGTATTTTTGATTATTCCTCTGCCATATATTTCGGCGCAGTTTTAACTATGATAACTGTTATAATGTTGATATTTATTGATGAAAATGAGACTGACAGAGTTCTTGAAGGGCGAATTCAGGATGATGAAGAATGGGAAGAAGAAGATCCAGATACTGACTTAGGAGAGCGACCAGAATGGTGGGATTCTGAAGACCTTCAACCGTCTATCTCCTAAGTGTTATTTATCAAAACTGTACATTTAAATATCCTCAGGTTCATTAGTCCTTGTCAAGTAGAATAGTTATTGGGCGTGTAGTTATGGATAGATTTTTAGAAATTTTAGAAGAATGCAATACTGATTTTTTACTTTTTACACAAACAATATGTGGTTATTGTAATCGTGCAAAGAATGTTCTAAAATCCAAAAATCTAACATTTTCTGAAGTGAATTTTGATCATGAAGATAATCTTCGTTCAGAAGTTGTCGGAGTCACAGGTCATCGAACAGTTCCTATTTGTTTTGATATGAGGGGCGAGAAACCGATTTTCATAGGCGGTTCCGATCATCTAATTGATTACCTATGAATCGAATTAGCCATATTCTGTATTTCCTGTTTCAATTCTTCTAATTGGTTAAGATTAACCATATGTCCCTTTCCATGTTGTAATTTTGTAACTTCCCAGCCCGCCTCTTCAAAAAATCTCGATATGTTCTATTCCTTGTTCTAATGGAACAAGATGATCTCGAGAGCCATGCATCCAAACAACTTTTCTTATTTTCAAAAATGGTAGTATTTCTCTTAGTTTTTCGGGTCTTACAGTTTTAGTACCAAGTAGTACTAAGCCAACTATCCTTGTTTGAATGTCATATTCGAGCATGGCCGAGGCAATAGCAGCGCCTTGAGAGAATCCCCCCACTATTACTGGTCCATCTGGAATCTCAGAAATAACCCTTGAAATAGATTCATCTACTTGAGATAATGATTTTTCATCAAGAGGTTCAGTAGGGGTATCCGAACGTAACCACCAAGCATATCCTCCTCTTGTTGGATGAGGTATCTTTGCTTCTGGACAAATGATATTCCAGCCCTTAGGGACTAATTGTCTAGCGAGTGGTTGCATCTTTGCAGAAGTTCCTGTCATTCCATGCATCATTACAAATGTACCCGACATGAATATCATCTAAAGATTCCAAGAATAAGTAATTCCGCCAGCTAATAAAATTCGTAGATGTGTATCTCCGGTGAAGGTTACAGTAAGTGTATAATCTTCGCTTGGATATGGTATTGTTCCTAAGGTGCCAGTTTCTTCTGCTCCAGGTCCCCAAAAGCGTTCAAGAGCAGAAACTGAAAAATGATCTCTCAAGGTTAGAGTAATTGTTGAACCCCCTCCGCACGAAGCGTCAAGGAAATATATCATTTCATCCCATTCGCCATCTTTGGGGTGATCGTTAACAAGGAAACTATCAACAAATTCAGCATCAGGTCCACTGTTATACCAGTTATTACTGTACAAATCCCCTCCTCTGACAAAATATACATCTCCTGTGTGTCCAATTCCTTGATCGGCATTTTTCATTTTTAATTGAGTAATGCCTTCAGAATCTACCCATATGAATGAGGAAAAGAAAGCAAGATTTCCATCGAATATGTAGTCTATTGATGAACCATCATCTGACGTTGCTCTTATTGATGCTATTGACGAATCAATTGACGTGACAACAGCATTCCATTCGTTACCGAATAGATCAAAACTCCATGCTTTGTTTTTCATCAACGGAAAGTCAAGTACTGGTTGAGCAATACCGTTCTCAAATGGGCTTAGTTGGTCATGAGTAATTCTTCCAAGAAATGGATTATGATTCAAAACCGCATGCCTTCTAGCTTCTCCAATACTCGAAATTGCAAGCATATATGCAGTTCCTTGTTCTTCAATATCAGTTGTCGCTACAACTAATTTCGTTGTATCGTCGCTGTAGTCAGGAGTAGAAAATGTATACAGCCAGTAGTCTCCAATCTCCCAGTTTGGAACTTGAATTTCTTCATTTCCTGAACTGCCAGTTATCCCACTGGTTATACTAGTACAGCCAGATAATGGCATGAACAATATTAGCATCAACATGCTGAGTGTCATGACTTTCGTCATATCCATGCCTCCTGTATTTCAGTCAAGAGACTAACGGTCTCTTGTTCAGAGAAATCCATTCTTAGTTAATTCTCCAGTTCCTGCTAGAACAACTGCAACTATTGACATTAACTTGATTAAAATATTCAATGAAGGTCCTGATGTATCTTTGAAAGGATCTCCAATTGTATCTCCGATGACGGCTGCATCATGCGCTGCATCTCCTTTAGCAGCACCCTCAATATGACCCTGTTCAATTGCTTTCTTTGCATTATCCCAGGCACCACCAGCGTTAGCCATGAATAATGCCATCAGAACTCCGGTTACTAGTGAACCAGCTAAGAGTCCACCCAGTGCATCCCATCCTAGAGACATACCAACAATTACCGGAGCAGAAACAGCAACAAGACCGGGTCCAACCATTTCTCTCAATGCCGCCTGAGTTGAAATATCAACGCACTTCTTTGAATCAGGTTTCACACCCTCTTTCCCTTCTAGGAGACCTGGTATTTCCTTGAATTGTCTTCTAATCTCAAGAACCATTTCTCCTGCAGCTTTTCCTACTGAAGTCATTGTCATAGCCGCGACTACGAATGGTAATCCTCCTCCAATCAGAAGTCCAACTACAACCATTGGATTTGTTAATGTTAGGTCTAATGTACTACCATTTGCAGTGATAGCAGCAGTATAAGCTGCGAATAATGCAAGTGCTGTTAATGCTGCTGAGCCTATTGCAAATCCTTTACCAACTGCTGCTGTAGTGTTTCCTATTGAATCAAGCTCGTCAGTTATTGCACGAACATCCTTTCCAAGAGCGCTCATTTCTGCAATTCCTCCAGCATTGTCAGCAACAGGACCATATGCGTCTACAGTCATTGTTACTCCGACAGTCGCTAGCATTCCCATAGCAGCCATTGCGATGCAGTAGAGACCATATTCATCTCCACCGAAGTAGTTTGCTCCAAGGATACCAGCTGATATCAAGAGAATAGGGATGAAGGTTGACATCATTCCTACAGAAAGACCAGCAATCGCATTTGTTGCTGGACCAGTTTTTGACATTTCTCCAATATGTGGTATGGCTTTAGTTTTAATTCCAAAAACTGGTTCTATACCAGTGTAATATTCAGTAACTAATCCAATCATAATTCCCACGATACTTCCTAACACTACTGAATGCATTACTCCCATGTCAACCATGATTAGGTCTTGATTAATCGACAGATAGCCGCCAATCCAGAATAAAAGAGCAGCGATGAATGTAGTATTTCTTAATGCCGCCGCTGCATCTGATCCATTCTTTAAGAAAGTCATTGAGAATACACCTATGATCGATGCTACATAACCAATTAATCCAAGCATAATAGGCATCATTACATAATCTACGCCCATATCTTCAGAATTGCTTGCAATTATCATAGCTGCAATTATAGAGCCTACGAATGACTCAAAGATATCTGCACCCATTCCAGCAACATCGCCAACATTATCTCCAACATTATCTGCAATAACTCCTGGGTTTCTTGGGTCATCTTCAGGGATACCTGCTTCTACTTTACCAACTAAGTCCGCTCCAACGTCCGCGGCTTTAGTGTATATTCCACCTCCAACACGTGCAAAAAGAGCTATTGATGAAGCACCCATACCAAAACCTGCAGCAGCGGAGAGGTTACTGTCTACATCATCAGCGCCAAGCCAGAACGCAATTAATGAGATACCAAGTAAACCTAGGCCTCCTACTGAGAGGCCCATTACTGCGCCTCCATTGTATGAAACTGACAAAGCTCCAGCTTGACCATCATTCTTTGCAGCCATTGCTGTTCTTCCATTTGCTGAGGTAGCAGCTCTCATTCCAGAGAACCCTGCAGCTACAGATGCTATAGCACCAGCAAAGAATGCTACTGCAGTTTCAGTATCATTAACTATTGCTAGTATTGCACCTACTAAGACAACGAATATACTCAATACTCTATATTCAGCATAAAGAAAGGCCATAGCTCCCTCTTGAATCTCTTCAGTTATATCTGCTACGACTTCATTATCTATCTCTACACTATTCACTTTTCTGTATAATACAAATGCAATTAACAGACCTAAAAGACCTGCTCCTGCTGCAATTAACGGTATATCATCTAACATGGTGTTCACCTTTGTGACCCGCCGACCAAAGAGTTACTTATAATCAGAATCCCAATAAACACCCTCTGGAGAAGTGGCTCAGGATGATTTCTCTAAGACGATTTTAGCGAAAGATGACAGTATTCCTGCACCATCATGTTCTCCTCTAAATGAATTATATTCTTCTTCAGAGATATGACCCCAACCATACGCGCGCTCAATTCGTTTCCTAGCTGCCTCAGGGTGAAATTGAATACCCCATGCTGGCAAAGGTTCACCAGATTCATTGTTAACTCTCACTGCAGTAACTAAATTATGTGATGTCTTACTCAATAAGGTGCAATTTTCAGGTATCGAAGCCACATGATCTTGATGACTAAATAATCCTGATATTTTTTCATTGTTTTGT
>CABXQY010000039.1 GCA_902514485.1 uncultured Candidatus Poseidoniales archaeon | reverse complement strand
AACTTTTAGGTTCTGGGATTTTACTTGTTAAGAAACCTAGGGGCCCGACTAGCCATCAACTAACTGCTTGGATAAGAAATATTTTGGGTATAAAGAAAATAGGACATGGTGGAACTTTAGATCCTATGGCCACTGGGTTGCTGACAATATTATGCGGTCGAGCTACAAGACTTACTGACATAATACTCAAGGGCGATAAGCGCTACATTTCTGTGATTCGTTTTGGTAGAAATATTGAACTTGAAGAATTAAAATTACTTCTAGAAAGTCTTGTTGGCGAAATATATAATGTCCCTCCTAAAGAATCTGCAGTTAAAGTTCAAGTTAGAACAAGAACCATTAGTTCTCTAAATCTTCTCGATTTTGATTCAGATTCTCGTATTGCAGTAATAGAGATATCTTGTGTTGCTGGAACCTATATTCGAACATTAACTAGAGATATCGGATTGTTATTGAATACCTCTTGTGAGATGTTAGAACTGCATCGAGATAAAACCAGTATATTTGATGAGAGTATGGCTTGCAATATGCATCAATTGGTCGATGCTATATTTCTCTGGAAAGAACATAATGATGAAAGAAGTTTGAGAAAATTACTAACACCTGTAGAATCAATATTAACTAAAATACCTAGTATTACTATCAAAGATGGCGCCGTTGCTGCCATGACTCATGGCGCCCCGTTAGCTCGACCAGGTTTAGTTAATGCATCTTCTGAGATTAATTCGGGCTCGTTAGTTGTAATCAATAGTATGAAAGGAGAGGCTGTTGCAGTAGCCGAAATGAGTGTCGACTTAGGTGAGATTTCTAATATGAAGAAAGGACAAATAGCGGTCGCTAAAAGTGTACTAATGTCTACTGGAATTTATCCACAGAATTGGTCTAAACAGAACTAGTTAAACCATTTCATGCTCTTCATAAACCCATTCATCTGTTTCTAAACGAATCTTTAGTTTCATCATAATCTAACACACACCACCGGTTCAGTTCCATGAAGAACTGTGCGCGGTATTCTTCTTTCGAGATTATTTATGGTATAACTATTCCCTGAGTTTTATACATTATCAGCCAAATGTATACTTATTTCGGCTTTACTTTCTTTTATTATATGGTTTTCTTATTTTACTTGGACTTAATTGTAATACTGCTATTGAAACTAATATTACCACTATGGATAGAATAATCACAATGGGTTCTTTATCCATTTGCAATGGGTCCTCTGACGAATCTATATCTGGTAGTGAAATAAATATCATCATCTCCTCCTGATTATTATCCTCATTAGATTCTTCTATTGAAAGAGTGCTATCTATGATAATTCTAATGATATTATCTTGATCATTCCCTGATAGGGCAGTATCGCAGACTGAACTAACGAGAGCACCTGGCTGTAATGTGTCAATTTTCTTAGTATCAACTAGTACCTCGTTAACATAGCATCTTACATCTATCTCATTAGCACTACCTCTTCCTTCGTTTCTAATATAGGCATAAATCTCAACAATGTCCCCATCTTCGGCATTGGAGATATCTGCTCCATTTCTCTTGATGGCCACAGATTCTATCAATAGGTCGGGTTTTGCTGAAACATCAACCATGATGCTCTCTGTTATTTCATTAATAGTATCATTTACTACAATATTAATGGTATGTAAACCTGAATCTACAGGCTTCAAAACTAGATTATTTTCACCATCTAATGTTGCCCATGATTTACTCGTTGTAATTACAAAGTTATCTGAATCTGGGTCATAAACATCTATCGGAATTACTAGTGTATCTCCCAAATCTATGTATACAATAATTGGAATTCCTTCTATAATTGGTATATCGGATACGGGACTCACAGTTACGGTAAATATCCCTGTCCATACGTTATCTTGACTTCCACTATTATCATAAACATTGACAGTAATTTTACTTACTCCGGATGCATCAGGAATTGTTTGTAGTTCGATAAAATTTAGATCCTGTTCTAAACTATACATTGAGCTAACTGATATTATTGAGTCATCTGAACTTGTTGCTACTACTGTTAGGTCCTGCCTCTCAGTCATATCATCTTGACATGGTAGGGACATAAGGAACCCACCCTCATCTTCTATCATCTGTAAGTTAGCGATATTTTGACAACTTGGTGAGTAATCATATTCTAATTCGAAACCGCCACTTATTGCCATAGAATCAATATGAGTTATCGTAGTTTCTGTATTCCCGTCTGATGACCATTGGAACCTAGATGCTATACCTATTACAGTTTCACTATTATCTAATGGGAAGGCATGTCCAATTGGTACACTAAATGAGAAATAACCGACTTCTATTGGGATTGTTTCTACTAGATATTCTCCTACGGCGAATTTCAAAACACTTGTAGTCGAAAGTCCATTAATCGAGCCAGTAATCCTTCCATTTACGATTAGTTGTGGGTCATTTACATCAATCCTTGCATATTCCACGCATCCATCTTGTATATCTATCCTAATATGTTGCTTTTCTGTAGGATTATCCAATAAATCTCCTGACTGTTTTGGCGAATATTCCCCATCTATACTATCTGGTATCGCACCTATTGTATAATTACCAGTTGCATAAATATGAATTCTTCCTAGTTCTTGTCCATACGGAGCCTCTACATCGAAAGTCCAGTAAGAGTCACCAGATCCATCAGGAGTCAGTCCGCAAGAATCAATTATTAATCCTTGAATCTCTCCATCATATGGTGAGATATCAATAACTGGTGGGTTTTCGATATTCAGTTCATGATTCGCTTTAATATTTTCAAAAGAATACCATGGCATATGATACTTAACTCGGACTCCCAAAGCATCTAATCTAACTTCTGAGTCATCATTTGTGCCTTGCGAAACATAATCAATAGTAAATTGTGAATTGACGATTTGATTCCAGTCCCAATCTAGAAGATCATCCATCTCAATAACTAGTGGATTATTCATTCTGAATACTCCTGATGAGGTGTGAGCAAATTCTCTGACCAATTTATCAGGTCCGTTATTTTCTAAGATTATCCTGACAGTATCTTGATACAATGCATCTGGTATTTCAAAATATAATAATAGAGAAACGTTCTCAATTTCTTTGTCATATAATCCGGTATAACTGAAACCATCCACCGTTATATCTGGGCCTTTAGACCAACTATAGTATGTATCCGGTTCACCTAGGCTATAATTAGAACCAGTGGAGCTACTGCTCGCCCAAGATGTATATGTCTCGAAATTATCTGGTCTATCATGAGTAAAAGACAATTCACTATCTGCAACCATACCAATGGTATATTCTGCAGGATTATTAGTAAATCCAGAAGTGCTAGTAATTTCCCATTGTTCAGAATCTTCAAAATTCCCTGCAGGTAATAGATCTATGGATTCAGACGCAATTACTGTATCTGCTTGGATGATTGGTATTATTGGAACTATCATAAAGATAGTGACGAGAAACACTACGAGGCCGCCCACCTTCGTCATTATTTGTGTACGAACTAGACTACCGCTTGAATGCGTTGGTGTTGTGATTATCATATGCGCTGATTGGAACGCTTGAAATACGTCTCTACTCTCGAGTGATTACCAAGATGGCTGTGATGGTGTAGAGGTTAGCACGGTGGGTTGTGGTCCCGCCGGCCCGGGTTCAATTCCCGGTCACGGCCCCATCTTGGCAAATTATGTTTCATCATTCGTACTATCTTCTAAATCACTAGAGGAAATATGGTGTCCCATCTTAATACCTTTAGTCTTTAGATAATTTATGTTTTCTGCCCCTACTCCAACAATTAACGGAACTCTTTCAAAGACACTAACTCCTAAATTTTCTAGTTTTAGGACTTTATCTGGATTATTTGTTAATAGTGAAACATGTTTTATCCCAAGATTATCAAATATTTTGGATGCTATAGAATAATCTCTAGCATCTCCTGGTAATCCTAGCATGAGGTTAGCATCTAATGTATCTGCACCTTTGTCTTGTAGATTATATGCTTGTATTTTTGCATGTAAACCAATCCCTCTTCCCTCTTGTCTAAGGTATACTAAACACCCCCAACCTTTTCTTTGAATCTCCTTTAAAGTATATTCTAACTGTGCACCACAATCACATCTGGTACTTGCGAAAGAATCTCCAGTGATACATTCTGAGTGTACTCTAACTAATACTGGGTCGGGACCAGACATATCTCCAAGTGTTAAAGCAACATGATCTAAACCAGTTGAACTTTCATGAAATATTCTTATCCTGAATTCTCCATACATTGTAGGCAAACGCGCATCTGCAGGGACATCTATTTTTTCTTGGATTTCAATTTTATCTTTAGATTCCACAAATATCCTCTCCATACTATTTTCTAATTTTGTAAATGAATTCCCCTGAATCTTCATCAAGACTAATCAATTCCACACCTAATCTATCGCACAAAGCTGGCATGTCGTGTTTAGTTTCTGGGTCATCACACAATACTTTGATAGTTACCCCAGAATCTAATTTATCCAATAATTTACGCGTTTCATGTATCGGGACTGGACAGAAAAATCCTACCAAGTCAAGGATAATTTCTTTGTCTTCTGAAATCGATTCAGACATTTTTTCCCCTCATGATTCAACTATTATTGGCTTAACTTTACGACCATTATAGTCCCGGGCTTTTATCACGTCAATTACATAGGCAACCTTTGCAACATGAATTTCAACTTGTGATAGTTCTTCAGATTGAGTTATTTCTCCAATAACTATTTCTGGAATTCTTGCTAATTTCACAATCCAATCTGATAAAGCTCTTTTAGTCAAGTCATTTTTACCTATATCCAGATTAATTCTAACCATACCAAAAGAATCAGCTACTTCATCCCAATCTTCTCTCTTCCTGACAGGATCTCTATCTACGCCTTCTGGAAGAGAAGGTGCTTCAACAAAAGGTATAGTCAAACCCCAGGTTGAGCAGATTTTCTCTACACTACCCTTATCTTCTTTTGATACTAGACTCCATGCTTCTCCTTTCCGTCCCATTCTCCCAGTTCTACCAATTCGATGAACAAACGATTCAGTATCATCTGGTAAATCATAGTTAACTACGACCGTAATTCCATCTACATCCAGTCCTCTTGCTGCTACGTCAGTCGCTACTACAATTTTCTCTTTACCGGAGCGAAAGTCATTCAGGAGTCTTTCTCTCTTATTTTGTGGCATGTCTCCGTGTATTCCAACAGATTTCATTTGAAATTTACCCAATCTTTCAACTATTACGTCTACCATTCGCTTTGTATTACTGAAAATTAACATCTGTCCATCTTCTGTCATATTAGCAATAATACGTCCTAATACCCAGAGTTTGTTAGCCCTACCTATTCGTACTGCATATAGATCAATTTCTGGAATATCTACTTCTAAGTCATCACTCATTACATGTTCTGCATCAACCATGAACTCTTCAGCAACTTTCAGTACCTCCTCTGGAAATGTTGCACTGAAAAGTAGAGTTTGGCTACGATTTGGCATTTTTTCAATAACCCATAGGATGTCCGGGAAAAAACCCATATCTAACATTCTATCTGCTTCATCCAAGCAAAATATTGAAATTTCTTGTAATTTAAGATGACCTTTCTTACTCATATCTATGACTCTTCCCGGAGTCCCTACAACAATATCGCAGCCATTTGATAGTCTTTTAGCCTGTTTTTCAATATCTGTCCCGCCATAGACAGAAACTATTTGTAAGCCCTTTTTACCTTGTAGTAAATTCATTTCTTCCGTGACTTGTACTGCAAGTTCTCTTGTAGGACAAAGAATGATAGATTGTGGAATCCCTGTTTTTTCACATTTTTCTAGGATTGGTATGCCGAATGCTGCTGTTTTACCGGACCCAGTTTTTGCTTGCCCTACAATATCTCTTCCTTTTCTTGCGAATGGTATTGCATCTACTTGAATTTCAGTAGGCTCCGTCCATCCACGAGATTTGATAGCATCTAAAATTGTTGATTCTAGATTCCACTTTTCAAAGATTGACATTTAATCGCCTCAGAAGGATTCAGATTCGTCGATTTCCTTCTGAAGTTCTCCCATCCAGTACTTTTTACAGTTTTCTTTTGTTAGGTATTGTTCTTTTGAAGAAAAGTTATGGTTGAAGTGACCCTTGTCTGCAGATGCAAATTGGTCATTTGTCTTTTTGTGAAATTTTTGAAGAACATGCTGACGCATGTATTGTTGAAATTTTAGAGACTTTTGTCTATTGATTCCATTTGGTGTGACGCCTTCCCATAGGCGTTCAAATTGTTCGAGTTTCTCATCAAACTGTTCACTCAT
>CABXQY010000038.1 GCA_902514485.1 uncultured Candidatus Poseidoniales archaeon | reverse complement strand
TCCATGATACACCAATAGATGAAATTAGAGTTACAGGCTCATCATTCATCAGTTGATATTCACCCATATTGATGTTTAACCAGTCTATACCTCCAAAATTCTCGAAAGCGATGTATGAAGCAATAACAAATAAAGCCATAGAGACGCCAAAACTGATGCTTCGATTGACTTTGCGAAGACTATCAGCCCAACTTCCAGGCAATAGTTGTGGCAGTATTAAGAGCAGTAAACCAACTCCGAGAGGAGTTAGGGTTAGAATTGTCAGCATATCACTCAAGCGTTCACCCCCACTAATAGTGCAAATATACAAAGTGCGCCAACAGTAGCCATCAAGATATAATCACGAGCACTACCAGTTGTTACTTTGCGAATCTGAACTGAACCAAGAACGGAATTTGATTCAACTTGTTTGATAATTCCATCAATCACATTCTTATCAAACCAAGCTGAAAATTCAGCAAATGGGATTACAGTTTTAGAAATAATTCCTTCATACAAATCATCAAAATATAGTCTCTTATCCAAAGCTTCTGCCAATTGTGATTCGGCTAACCAAGTAACATCTTGACTTCCGAACTTTCCAGATAGTTTGACTAACCAACTCACGAAAATATTAGCACTTTGACCCTCCTTAAGTTGGCCACCATGAATTCTAGCAGCCATTATAGGTCCTATCACGAATGATAGTAATATTGTCGTCCAACCAACTAGACGTAGTTTACTATCTTCAGGTAAAAATGCATGCTCTAGCTCGTGAATTATTTGCTCAGTTAGAGAATGGCCATGCAAAGACAGATGATCGCTTTCATTAGATAAGAAATCAACCACGCCTAATGTTGCTAATGCAAAACCACCGATTGCTGTTATTAATGTAAGAATAAGAAGCGGTTCTTTAATCCAAGGTGTAGACTCATGTACATGATCTACAACATCACTCTTAGGTTGGCCTGCAAATGTCATAAACCACATTCTAGACATGTAAAAACCGGTCATTCCCGCTGTAGCTAAGATTAGAAGTGCAGGACCAAGCATCATTGCTTCACCGTGGAAATAAGCAGCCCATGTTTCTGCAATTATTCCTTCTTTAGACCAAAAACCTCCAATTAGTGGGATACCAATAATTGACATAGAACCAAACATCATTGCGGTAGAAGTAACTGGCATCTTAGATGCAAGTCCTCCCATATTACGCATATCTTGAGGGTCAAAATCATGATCATCATGATTTGAGCTATGATGTAAGTGATCATGAGCATGATGTACTTCGTGTATTACAGAACCACTAGCCATGAACAACATTCCTTTAGCCATAGCATGGTTAAACAAGTGGAATAATGATGCGCCTAAAACGAAGTAACCAGCATGATGATCGCCTGTATTAAGGAAATATAATGCTGAACCCAAACCTGTGAATATATATGCCAATTGAGACATTGTAGAATAAGCTAAAACTTTCTTGATATCATTTTGGACAAAAGCTATTGAGGCAGCCATAAATGCAGTTATTCCACCTATCCAAGCAACAATTAAGCCAAAATCTTCTAGCCCGGCAACACCATGGTGATGAACATCAACAAATGGCATTAATCTAGCAACCAAGTACAGTCCGGCGTTAACCATTGTAGCAGCATGAATTAGAGCAGATACAGGAGTGGGGCCTTCCATCGCATCAGGTAGCCAAACATGTAATGGGAATTGAGCACTCTTTCCTACTGCACCGATGAATAACATCATTAGAGCCCAAAATAACTGACTCGATTCGACTACTGCTCCACCAATACCTGTTGAAGGGTCATCAAATACCACCGCAAAATCAAGAGACCCATAAATATCGTACAGAATTAGAAGACCTACCATCAAAAATACGTCACCGACTCTTGTAGTTAGGAACGCTTTCTTTGCCGCCGCAGCTGCACTTTCTTTCCAATAATAAAAACCTATCAAGAGATAGGAGCATAATCCCATAACTTCCCAGAATATGAATAACCACAGGAAATTATCTGCAAGAACCATTCCAAACATACCTAGACTGAATAGAACGAACTCTGCAAAGAAGCGATGATTACTATCTTCATTAATTGGATCGGTCGTCATGTAACCAATAGCAAACCAACAAATTAGGAAACACAAGAATGTTGCAACGAAAAGAAGCATTAAAGTTAGAGAGTCAACCCATACATCGACCCCTAATATACGATTCTGAGCGATTGTATAATCAGATTGAAGAACGTCAAAGGAAATCCATTCTAACCAACTTGCAACATTATTCTCTTGAATATCAGCATGCCCAATTAGATAGTCATAAACTATCCAAATAGTGGTACTAAGAGACACTGAGAGTGCGGCTAAACCTAAAATTCCACCTTCTTTCCAAGTATTTTTCCATGTTTCATTCTTATTATAGACTTGTCCAATTATTAGAATAATTGGAAACATGACGAAGGGGGCAACTACGATTAGCCAAGCAAAGTCTGTTGGAGAAGAATCTGATTGTAATGAAAGGAATGGAACAATTGCTAAGAATGGCAATAACGGAAATAGAAGACGATATTCATTTTTTGTTTCACTCATAAATATCACCTCAGTTCCTCAGAATACTCGCTTCATCAAGAGATATTGTCTCTTGTGTGCTGTATAGTGAAAGAAGAATTGCTAAGCCTATTGCAACTTCTGCGGCTGCTATTGCTATGGCTATTGCAGTGAATACCCAGCCATCTACATCCCCATAATGAGATGCTCCTGCTACAAAATTTAGATTCGCTGCATTAAGCATGACTTCAATACACATTAGAACGATGATAGCGTTTTTCCTAGTGAATGCACCAAGAAGACCTATTCCAAACAAGATTACTCCAAGACCTGAAATCCAACTTGGGTCAATCATAAATCTTCACCGCCCATATCCCAAATCAAATTAATTAATCTTTCATCCCTTACAAGATAGGACGCTCCAACCATTGCCATGGCAAGAAGTGCTCCAAGAATCACTGTAGCAATAGCCCACTGATCACCATACAAAGCAAGAGCAAAGTCCACAGTAGTAGGGGGAGATGCTGTAGAATTATTCCACATAGAATGTGACATGACTTCATTAAGCATCACTAATATAAATCCAAAAAGTCCAATCTTAGTTAATGCAGAAATTGCTTTCATTCAACATCACCTTCTTGAATTTGGCGACGAGTTAACATAACTCCGAATTGAACGACAAGCATTACTGAACCGAGATAAACCAAGATTTGTATAGCAGCCAACATTTCTGCTGCTGCCAGAACCATTACTCCAGCAACTGCCATGAAAGTTAACATTAGGGAAAGAAGAGAATGTGCAACTCTCCTAGCATATACACAACCTAGTGCACCAATAATAGCGGCAGCAGAAAGTATTACGAATACTAGAGCCTCAAAATCTATATTCATTGAAAATCATGCCTCCGCCGCTTTAGCCGCCGCTGCTGCTTTAGCTGCCTTTTTCTCGCGCTTAGCTTTCTCTTTCTGCGCTCTTTTAGCGAGTTCCATGTCTACTCTTTCTTGATGGACAACTGGTAGAAGTCTTGTACGATCTGCATCAAACCAAAGATCTTCTCTAGAATACCCTGACATACCATCATATTCATTTGACATGAAGAATGATTCGAAAGGACAAGCTTCTGCGCACAAACCACAGAACATACACCTTCCAATATCTATACGCCCCGATACAATATCAACCTCAGCCGGCTTCAATGAAGAAATTTCAACTGATTCAATACCAGAACCATCTTGCCATCGAACAGTTGCTTTGTCACCGCTAATATCTATTACTTCAGCAAAATCATATTGTTGAGGAGGGGCTTTGTGTTCTAGGACTAAATCGAAATTCTCAATTTCTTCAAAATCATCTTTCTTTCTTGCAGCAAGACCACCAGACTCAATCTCACTTCCGAGACCATGCCATTCATCTTCTTCCTCTGTCGTATCAAGAACATTCACGCGTGTTTCTGAAGTCATGTGAAGGCAATCATTTGGACATGCCTTGACACATGCTTTGCAAGCTGTACAAGTCTCCCAAACAATTCCTATTCTTCCATTATAATTTCCCGGAACGAAAAGCCAAGGCTCCATGTCCTCGAGCCTCTCATAAGGGAACATGATTGTAACAGGCCTTTCTAAGAAAGGAAGAGCCGGTGAAGATTCGCGATCTGCGGCATAAACCTGACCTGACGAAGGATGGCTGTCTCCAATCCTTTCGAGAGTATATTCATCGGTTAGATTAGTTTGCTGACCATGATAATTATTTTTAAGGAATTTTGCTTTACCGATGTAAGGGACTGTTCTAAGTGCTGTTTTCATGGTAATCCACATTGGTTTAATTACCAAGTTCCTAAAATTTGGTGTTGCATGAGGGTGTCCTGTGTTATAATCCATTTTTTCACCTCCTATTCTCTTCTACTTCCTGGATATGCTTTATCCAATGTTTGAGTATTATATGGCCTTCTAGAGTATTCTAATGCGTCTTTATCTTCATCTATCGCATAGATGACGAATAGTGCAACTGCTACGATGCTAATCAATGGTGGAACCCAAATAGGCCAACCTGAAGCAGTCCATACTTCTAGACGAAGATACATTGCAATCGCTAGATTCACTATAGAGAGAGGTAATAAATATCTCCAACCAAATTCAAGAATTTGATCTGTTCTAATTCTATGTAGAGAGGCACGAACCCAGACAAAGAAAGCGAATAATAACCATGCTTTCAGTAAAACTACAACTATGCCTGGTATAATTAGAAATAGATTTTCAAAGATAAAACCTACTACTGGAGTGACTGAAAGCCAATCTTGGAATGGGAATTCCCAACCACCAAGGAAGAATAGAGCAAATAAGATACAGGCAGCATAAGCACGCATCATTTCAACGGCGAACATTAGACCCCATCTGATACCCCCATACTCAGTCCACCATCCTTCTACTAACTCAGCCTCTGCTTCAGGCATATCAAAAGGAATTCTTTCAACTTCTGCTATCATTGTGATTAAGAAAAGCACGGCACCTAATGGTAGTATGAATATATTCCAAGTATCTGAATTTTCTATTTGGAAGTCGACTATTTCTAAGATATTGAAGGACCCACTAACTACTGCTATTGAGAGAACTGTGATTAGTAGTGGAATCTCATATGCTGTCAATTGTGCTGCAGATCGCATTCCTCCGATGAGAGTATATTTGTTGTTAGATGCCCAGCCTGCAAAGAAAACTCCTAGAGGGGCTACTCCAAAGATAGCCATCAAGAAAAGGAGGGATAAGTCAGGATTTGCTGCCCAAATATGAGGGCCAAAAGGGATGAATGTGTAGCACATTATTGTAGTTGCAATGATAATTACAGGGGCAACTTCGAAAACTAATTTGTCTGCCTTGTCAGGAATCAAATGTTCCTTTGTAGCAAACTTAAGGAAATCAGCCAATGCTTGGAAAAAGCCGGGGAATAGAAACCAAATACCATGATAGCCTCTATTTCCTACCCTATTTATTGTATCTAAGTGGTGTTCATTACCGAATGATGAATTAAGACCCCGATTAATCATACCTATAGGAGCCCCCATTCCCATTGGTAATTTATTCCACCAATCTCCAGCTGTTGAAGGTCCTTCTCCAATCCATAAACTTCGAAGTGAAGTAGTGGCACCAATTCTATCCATCAAACGGCCTATGAATTTTCTCTCAATATATGGGACCACCATGAGAGTCAACATCATTGTAGCGAAAACTACGGTGCACATTATTGTTGAAACAAAAAATGCTTCAAGAGAAGGCTGAATATCCGCAAACCCTGATTGAAGATTAATTTCGGAACCTATTACAATCGGCTCTTCCAAAAACCATCGTGGTCGAGTAATTGAAAATTCTAAATCAATATCGTTTGAAGGCAGAATGTCATGAGTTTTATCCATAGACCATCCAATAATTGATTCCGTCCAACCACGAATGTCCAACCAATCGCTACTTGCCATAATCTCAACTCACCTATCTGTCTCACCAATACAAGGATCAAATGAGCCCATAATTGCGGGAATATCTGCTACCTTGTAACCTATCATACATTTTGAAGCATAAGGAATTGTAATGAACATCGGAGAACGAATAGATACTCGATAAGGCATCTTACCGCGCCCTTCACCACCGCCTGCTATGTAGAACATAGATTCACCACGGCTGTCTTCGAAATGATGAGAGCCCGAGGTCCCTTCAGGAGCCCTTGTTGGTGCTTTTCCTAGAATTTTAGCATCACCTGGCTCGTGGTATGTTTCCGCTCCACCAGGAATCTTGTCTAATGCTTGAAGAACCAAATTAGCACTCTGCCTCATCTCTTCTACTCTAATTCGGTAGCGATCATAACAATCTGCGCCCTTTATTGAAGAACGCTCTACAGCAGGTGTCCAATCAAGCTCTGAATAGACAGAGTATGGATGAGACGTACGAATATCATGATTCACACCTGCTGCGCGAATATTCGGTCCAGAGACTCCATGATTTATCATTTCTTCAGGTTTAGCATAGCCTACACCTTGGCTGCGGATTAAGAATACAGTTGATTCGTCGAAAAGAGCCTCATATTCTTGTATTCTATCAAGGAACAATTTCAACTTATGGCGAGCTCTTAAGGCAAAACCATGTGGTAAATCTCTCTTGACACCACCTATACGAGGGAAATTATAATGCATCCTAGAACCACCAAGTTCCTGCAATAAATCCATCATCATCTCTCTTTCACGA
>CABXQY010000037.1 GCA_902514485.1 uncultured Candidatus Poseidoniales archaeon | reverse complement strand
GGCATGTTTGGACTCCAGATGCAGAAGATTATCCTGATGTCAGTAATCAACAAGAAGGTCTTGTAAGCTCAATAGAACATATTTACAATACCGAAGGACAACATATTGCAACATTCCAAGTCTTTGACGACAATAATGAAAGTACTGACTTAATGACTGTACCATTCAAAGTAAATAATATTGCACCTATTATTCGTCCGTTTTCTCAACCCTTACCTGTTGCAGAAGACCAGCAAATGAAGATATCGATTGTAGTTCAAGACACCATATATGATATCGAAAGCCTCGTACCATGTTATGATCTGGACCCCTATTCCAATTCAGATAATTTAGGTAACTCTAGTGACGATTGCGATGTCGAGGCATATTACTTGGAATATGCATGGTCGAATTCAAATACTGCTCCAGACCATATTGTATTCCATGTAACCGATAATGATGGTGCAATATCTTCGGCGAATATATCAGTTGATGTCAGAAATATGAAGCCTATCGCAGGTATGACAACTAGTGAATACGGTCCAATTGCTGGTGAAACAATTAGTTTAACAGGTAATGGTACTACTGACTCAGTTTATGATATGGATAATATGCAATACTGGTGGGACATGGATATCTCAAAGGATACTGACGGAGATGGAAATAAAGGAAATGATAAAGACATTACTGGAAAAATGGTTGAATGGTCATTCTCCAATGCCAAAGATACTACCATTCAACTAACTGTATATGACGGTAATTCTTCTGATTCAATGCAGATAATAATACAGGTTCAAGAAAAACCATTTGCACTCTCAGATGTTCTAACAAATCCAATATTTATTGGCATGATACTATTATCAATTCTTGGGATTGTGGGGGTACTAATGAGAAAGAAAAACACACCACTGGTAGTGTCTTCAATAACTGAAGATAATATGATAATGGATGATGCCTTTGATGATCCCGAATTCGACCCCTTTAGTAAAGATAAACAAAAGCAAAAAATTAGCAAAAAAAGAATTAAAGAAGATAAAAATAAGCCCATTAATAGTAAGTCAGAGGACATTGATGAAGACTTAATAATGAATCCTACTGAAAATAAGATGCTACAAGAAATGGAAGAATTAAAGGCTAAATTAAAGGAGTTGGAAGATAAAAATCTCTCAGTAAATGAGGTTATGAGCACTTCTGAGATAGAAGAACTAATTGGGGAAGAGGAATAGGACATTGTATGGTCAATCTATTCAAGCTTCTAGGTTTACCTGATCCAAACAAAACAATTCCTAAACCGATTAAGAAGAATTTAGGTTCTGCAAATCCAGGGCCTAGGTCAAATTCAAGAGCAGATTTTCATGATCTTGGAGATATTTTTTGGTCTGAGAGAACTGAAAGATTGACGCCTCAGGCTTATAGGAATATAATCTACATGAAGCCAGATGAATACGATAGAATACGACTAGAGGGGATAGAAAATGAATTAGCAAGAGGAAATATGCTTCTTGTAGATATCAGTTCATTATCACATATGCCGGCTCAGAAGAATATTTGTAAAAGAAAGGTAGAAGATTTGGGAGAAAGAATGAACATCCCTGTTTTTGCTTTGAATGAAAATGATTCATTATTGATGGTACCCGGTTCAGGAATGAGAGTAGATACCACGAAGCATAGATTAGGCATGAAAGATTTAGAAGAATTACCGGAGAAATTAGATTTCTAGTAGGAGACTTCAAAATCCCAATCATTTTTACTAGAACTAGGTCCTAATTTGTTAAAATCAATCTGCATTAATTTTTGAGGCATATTTGAAGAATTAATTTTATTAGATGTCAGTATACTCTCAACACGAAGTATCGCTAAAGATGCTGAAGAACCCTCAGGTAATTGCCAAATTTCTACTAACTTACACTGCATCGCGGCCATTGCTGATGAAAGAATCGGTAAATCATCACTCGGTAGCATGTTGCCGCTGACTAATTCCCACTCTGATTCATCTATCGGTAATTTTGTAGAAGTCGTCTGTATGTTTTTTGCAGAATCTAGATCTGCAGGAAGTATGAATACCATGCATGATGAATCTATTCCTGAATTGCGGAGATTAACTAAAGTGTCCCTTTCTTGACCATTTCTGCTCTTTGAGAGACTGACGGTAATCAATGGAGGTGTATTTGATACGACACCTATGGATGACATTGGTGCTAGGTTTTGTATACCTTCAGAGCTTACTGTTCCAATCAGGGACACAGGACGTGGCATCATTAAAGACGCCAACCAATTTCTTCTTTGTTCATGCGATAATTCAGATAGGTTAGAAACCTTAGTTTCACCATCTAACGATAAATTGGTATCAGGTTCCGATTTGTATTTACCGTCTTCTAACCAAGTATCAAGTTCACCCGATTCTACTTCAGATGCAGAAAAGGAGGTGAATTGACGGTAATTTTCCCAATTCAAAATATCTTTTTCATCACCACCTCGTGATTTTTTCCTTTCGATAGATGCATCTGCATATGTGACACATCTACGGAGAAATCGAGATACTACTTCTCTTCTCTGAGAAATATCCATTTAAATCACTCAATACCTAACTCTCTAACCAGTCGTTCAACATGGCCACTGGCTCTAACATTGTATCCTACAGAAATTAGTTTACCATCAGTACCAATAACAAAGGTGGAGCGAGAAACGCCTAAGTAAGTTTTACCATAATTCATTTTTTCTCTCCACACACCATATAAATTATGTAATTCTATATCGGAATCTACGATTAATTCGAATGGAAGCTCATATTTATCAATGAATTTCTGATGGGAATTGGATGAATCTTTGGATACACCTATAACTCTAAATCCTGAAGACTGAAGTCGAGAAAAGTTATCTCTGAAATCACATGCCTGAACTGTACAACCAGGGGTGCTATCTTTAGGGTAAAAATAAAGAATTACTTTTTCTCCAGATGAAAGTATTTCTGAAAGAATTATTTCATCGCCATTTGTTAGTTCTGCTACAAAATCAGGTGCGATTTGCCCAACTTCTAAGGAGACTGGTTCTGAGTTCATGTTTCTCGCAAGAGTAAGAGACTGATGAATGCTCGTACTAACAGCATTCAATAGTAAACCTCCTCTGGTATAGATATGAGTAAAGTTGGAATCATTTGTTTGGTATTAGGAATTTTAGGATTCACGGCATTTCTAATTTCGATTTCAATTGTAGGATATATTGATGACAGAGTAAATGAAGAATGTGATACCGAAATAGGAACAGTAGGGCAGATCATAGGGGCTGACGAAGGGCAATGTCAAGATGCTAAAGATTCAAGGAATCTGATTAAAAGTCTCCAAATCCCAATTCTAAGTATTGGAGTGATATCAGGGGTTTTCGGCGGAATACTAATTTTCAAAGATTAACTTCTCATTTCATCTCTAATCCTTTTCTTTGTTGACGCCCAACTACAGATCAAGCATTTTTCTAAATCATGATTTCTTGCAGGGCAATGTTCTCGACCAAAGAAAATGATTTGTAAATGTCGTCTAATCCAAGTATCTTTTGGAAAAACTTTTTTCAAATCTTTTTCAGTAGTTTCTACATTTTTCCCATTGGATAACCCCCAGCGAGATGCTAAACGGTGTATGTGAGTATCTACAGCAAATGCAGGGATTCCAAAAGCTTGTGACATTACTACACTTGCAGTTTTATGACCAACTCCTGCTAATGATTCTAGAAAATCCCAGTCAGGTATAACTTCGCCACCACCATCTATTATTTGTAAAGCCATTTTCTGAAGATTCTTAGCTTTCGTAGGAGCTAAACCAATCTCTCTGATTATTCCATGAATTTCTGTAACTTCTAACCTAGACATTTTTTCAGGATTATCAGCTCGAGAGAACAGATTAGGCGTCACTTCATTGACTTTTTTATCCGTAGTCTGAGCAGACAGCATTACTGCTACTAGTAAGGTGTATGCATCCTTATGATTTAGAGGAATAGGCTGAGTAGGATACAGTTCATCTAATATCTCACCAATGCGATCTGCCTTGGTGGCTCTATTCATCACTCCATCTCCACTTGAACTCTAAGACCGTAAATAAATGCTAAAAGAATTATAGAAAAAGGTACGCCATAACATGGGCCATACATAAAATCCGAACTAGATGGAGAGCTAGTGATTCCTCCAAAAATAATGTATGCTACTAGCCCAAGAATCATGGCAGGTAATACAGAAACTAAGGCGAATACTAATCCTCTAGTCATACTCATATATCGATGGAAGGGATTCACAATGATGAATATTATCAGTCGTTGAATAGAGATTCTATTTCTAAACTTGATTTTGTATTCAGAATATCTGAGCTTTCAAGCCATCCTTTACGAGCAATTTGGACACCATACCATACATCATCTAAACCACTAGTGTCATGTGCATCTGGATTTATACAAATTGGTACTTTTTGTTCTTTAGCATATTTACATAATCGCCAATCAAGGTCAAGGCGATATGGTGACGCATTGATCTCAATAGCCTTCAAATACCCATCAGAATTTAACTCACCCATTCTCCGGATAACTGCATGCATATCAATT
This sequence comes from uncultured Candidatus Poseidoniales archaeon, assembly GCA_902514485.1. GTDB lineage: Archaea > Thermoplasmatota > Poseidoniia > Poseidoniales > Thalassarchaeaceae > MGIIb-O2. The sequence goes on along the minus strand of CABXQY010000037.1, from coordinate 2,821 downwards.
GGAAATCCTTCTCTCACCTGTAAAATACGACCTGTGGGATGACCTAAAATTGTGAACGTAGGGTCTTCAATCGCTCTAATTAGTGCTTCTGTATTCTCAATTTCATCTCTATTCCGCCAACTACCTAATGCATGAACACTACCAACTACATGAGAGAATAGATTTCTTACTTCATCAGAATAATCAAGTTTTCCGTCAGCTAGAATATCGCACTCTGAGCCATGAAAAAGTCGAAAATTAATACCCTGATCTTTCCAGTTTTTATTTAGTCGAATAATTTCATCGGATTGTTTAGGCACCGTTCCACTGGGTATTCCAATTTGCCTACCACCAATGTTCAAAGTCTCAGAATGATCTGCAATACCCAAATATTCCCAACCTAAAGATTGAGCTGCTTGTGCCATTTCTTCAAGAGTATTGGTGCCATCTGAATACACAGTATGGTTATGGAAAGCACCACGTAAATCAGAAGGCTGAATAAGTTTAGGCAGAGATGATTTAGATAGAGATGCTGCTTCTATTTCACCCATATCTTCCCTCATCTCTGGAGGTATCCAATTCATATCTAGATTATTATAAATCTCAGATTCATCAGAACATTTCAGAGTATATTTGGCTGCCTCCATTCCAATCTTTCCTTCTGCCAAAACCTCAGGAAATAAACCAAATTCATTCAAACGTAGACCTCTATTTATTGCTTCTTGCCGCATTCTAATATTATGTTCTTTAGAACCGGTAAAGTAAGCTAATGTGAATGGAAACATTTCTGGATTAACGATTCTAACTTGCGCATCGATGGTTGCATCACTATTTCGTTCAATAAGAGTTTCAGCCAATCTTTCATCGAGACTGCCAGAATTAACTGAATTTGATAACATTTCTTGTTCTAGAATTAAACTGACTTTAGATTCACCATACCCCTTTACTTCAGCAATTCCAGGTAAATTAAGAATATTTTCAATGACATTCTGATGATTTTCGGGAAGTGAAGATACAACAACATCAAGATCGCCAATTGTCTCTCTACGACGACGTGCACTTCCTGCAAGTTGGGCTTTTTCTACACCTGATATTTCAGATATTTTTTGTTGTAACGCACGACCATATAATAATCCTACATCCATCCTAGTCCTACCTTGGTAACGACGTAGTAAATCAATACCCTCTAGATATTTCTTCTGACTCTTTTCGCCAAATCCACTCAGAGGAGATACATGCCCTAATTCACATGCTGTTTTCAATGCTTCAACTGAGTCTATACCTAATGATTCATGGAGTATTCGTGCTCTTTTAGGGCCTAAACCCGGTATACCAACAATCTCAATTAATCCTGGCGGTATTTTGTCGTATAACGACTGCATATCGCCCCAAGTTCCTTCCATAACTGCTTCAGTAATTAGTCCACCAATTCCTTTACCTATTCCTTTGATTTCGACAATTCGATTTTCGGATACTATGGTGAATAAATCTTCTTCCATAGAAGCTAAGGTGCGTGAACCATTTTGATATGCACGTACTCTGAAACCATTCGCCCCAGATAATTCTAATAATATTGCAATTTGTTCGAGAACATCAACAAGTTGAGTCTTACTGACGTAAGGTGCCTGTTGCCTTTGAGATTTAGGAAGAGTCCAACCACTCACCTTCGCCATGCTCATAAGAACAAGGCATAGGTCTTGAACCATACGATTAATGTCAGGATTGACGCTCCCCAACATAAACAAATGAATGCCTCTAGCATCGATTGTGGAATTAGTGTCATTATTAGAATCTGCATCTATTACACTTTGTGGCTTTGCAACTATCTTATGGATGGCGATTGGCACTTTAGCAAGATTCGAAAAAGGAGAGATTGTCACACAAAAGGCTGTAGCTTCACTTTGTATTATTTCTGCTATTATGCTTTTTTCTTTACATTATTTAGGAGGTGAACTTTGGGGATCTACAACAGTGGCAAGGCCACTTGCAGTTACTGCAATAATTGTAGCAGTAACTGGAATGCTTAATATCAAAGGAAAAGATGTTCAAGGTGAATCAAATCCACATCAAATAATGAAGATGAGGGCTGCAGAGAGAGATGAATAATCACTGCTGACCGAGTTTCTCATCAATAAAAGCCCGCATATACGCAGGTAATTCACCATTGACAAAAATAACATCGTTCACATCATCGAGTTTCATAAGAGAATAATAAATTTGCATAGCAGTCATGGGGGTGGAGCTACAGCCAGTACATCCACCCTCTAAAGAAATCATGATTATTCCATCAGTTGTATCTACAACATTAACTACACCGTCATGAGCATCTAAGATAGCTTGAACCGGTCCGACTGAATCTAGGATCAACTGTTCATCAACCATATCTACACGCCCTCTGCCTGAGCCTACTGGCCGAGGACTAATGAACCTGAGGCTCTTTCAACTACACATGAGCACTACTTCCAGAGTTCTAATGATTGATTTATTAGTCGAAAGGGCGGAGTTTGGCCATGGGGGAAATCAAGAGGTCATCAAGCCAATTGCTGCTTTGTCTGAAGTAGAAGTCCTACTAGTTAACCCTCAAATGCAATCTTTTGATGCGGGAGATAAGGCACAATCAGAAGTAGAAGTTAGCCTAGATATTGATGACGTGCCGCACTGGGATAATGAATATGAATTTTGGAGTCAAACTGAAGAAACTCTAGAAGGAAGAAAAATAAAGTTTCAACGAATCATTATGCCTATGCATGAAAATGAAATTAAAATGAGTGATTGGTTAAAGAGATTAAATATTGATGCAGTAGTTTGCTCCGGTTCTAGAAAAAATGTTAGTATTTGGGAA
>CABXQY010000036.1 GCA_902514485.1 uncultured Candidatus Poseidoniales archaeon | reverse complement strand
GGTGGTCAAAGACAGAGGCTAGCAATTGCTAGAGCGGTTTTGAAAAATGCGCCGATTCTTATTCTTGATGAAGCCACTAGTAATGTAGATAATGAGACAGAGGCTGCATTACAGCGCTCAATAGAAAAAATCTCAGTAGGCCGTACTACCTTGATTATTGCTCATCGTTTATCCACAATAAGGAATGCCGATACTATAATTGTATTAGACTCTGGCTCGATATCTGAAGTGGGTAATCATGACGAATTAATTTTGAATGATGGTATTTATTCGCGGTTATGGGCTGTTCAAACAGGAGAAGTGGAAAAATGAAAGATGAGAATTACGGTAATCAGAATTATACACCTACAATGAAATTATCTGGAGTTTGTGACTTATTAGGAGTTATTGGTACTAAATTTGGCAATGGAGAGTGTGCTGTGACTTGTACTGTATCTAATGATCATCTCAATGCAGGTGGCGTTGCTCATGGAGGTTTACATTCTACAATGCTTGATACCGCTCTTGGGGGAGCACTAGTATCAATGATTAAGAAAGAAGAATGGTGTGCGACAGCACAATTAGATATTTCATTTCTAAATGCTGCGAATGTAGGTGATGTATTGGTTGCTGAGGGGAAAGTTTTGCGTCGAGGTAAGAATTTAGCTCATTGTGATGGTATTTTATCAAATCAAGATGGTGAAATTGTTGCTACTGCTAAGGGTACTTGGGCAATATGGGCATCTAAACCAAGCAGTATGTCTTGAGTTGTTTGTATGATTATGCAGGCAAAGGATTGATTTCATATCGCCTTCTCGGTTGACCTGTATGGCACGAATGGACTCATTAATTTTAGTAATGCTAGGACTTGCTCAAATTCTTATTGGTAATTCAATAGAACTTGCATTTATAGATATATTACTGCAAGGTACAGGAGGAGGTACTATTGTAATGGCAATTTATTTCCTAATTTTCATATCAAAATACCAAAAAGAGTTTTCTGAATCATACTCGAAATTAGAAAAAACTACTCTAATTAGAAATGAGAGCGGCGAATTAGAATTCCATGATGCTAGTACTGTGGTCACTAGAGCAATATGGTATGTTATCCCCGTTGGTTTGACATTCTTAGGTATGGTAGTTTGGTTAGCAAATTTGTAGAATTGTGATATCAATAATCAATCAGGTGGCGTAGAATGTCTAGTGGAAAGAAAGGCTTTCCAGAAATATTAGATAATGCTATAGAGAATCCTGCTTTTGAATTATTAGGTGGTTATCATTTATTTCTCCGCCGCCTCCTAATTCCTATATTTTTAGGAATTATTTTTCTTTTAGTTTATGATTTAACAAATCATCTGATTTTGTCGGCAATTGTCACCGGCCTTTCTGTTGGCCCAATTTTCAATTTTGAGCGATATTTGGCTTTATCGAAATAGTGGAAATAGTGATGAATTAGGCATTGGTCGCCGAAGAGGTGAAATGTATGCCTTATTCAAGGCTAATACATGGCATCTCTTGCGGACTTAGATTTACTCGAACTTGTTGGTTATGATGGAGAAGGCACATTAGGATTAATTTTTGCATCTTCTGCGCTATTAGGAGGTATTCTTTTCTTGCTATGGTTCGCTCTAATGATGATTGGTGGAATTGCAGCCGATTTGTTTGATGGAATCTTTGGTACAGATTTTGATGCTATGGGAGCCGATGCATCATTTAAGGCACTTACATTTCAAGGTGTAATGGCATTTATGCTATTTTTCGGTTTAGGTGGACTATGGATATTAGATGGAAATTCGGAACAAGGATCTTTAGCAATAGTTGTTGGTTCAGTTGCTGGTTTTGGCTCAATGTATGGTACTGGAAAATTGTTCCAACTTTTCGTAGCACTCCAATCAGATGGTACTATTGATATGGATGATTCCATAGGTTCGGTCGGAACTATTTATCTTCGAATACCTGAAGGTGGAGTCGGTCAAATTCAGGTGGAATCAGGTAATGCTATGAGGACATATAATGCTAAATCTGAAGATGGCCAGCCATTGGCAACTGGAGATTTCGCAGAAGTTATAGAAGTTATTTCTTCTACGTTAATAGTCCGAAGAAAGTAATAGATGTATATTTTTCTTTAATTGTGTCGGCAAAGACTTCATGACCTAGTTCCTTTTCTCATAACATGAGTTGAGACAATGGCAGACGGTAGTGGATACGTAACAATAATGATTTTTGCAATAGTATTAGTTTTAGTGGCAACAACAATTTTCTTCGCACAGAGATATAAAAGATGCCCTCCAGATAAGATTATGGTTGTTTATGGCCGTACCTCTAAAGGTGCAGCATCGAGATCAATACACGGTGGTGCTACGCTAGTTTGGCCATTAATTCAAGATTATGCATTCCTCTCATTAACTCCTATTACTATCAATATTGATTTGAGAAATGCCCTATCAATGCAAAATATTCGAATCAATGTTCCTAGTACATTTACTGTAGGAATTAGTACTGAACCAGCAATTATGACTAATGCTGCTGAGAGATTACTACAACTAACGCCTCAACAAATTGAAGAGATGGCAAAAGAAATTATCTTCGGTCAACTTCGTTTGACTGTAGCATCTCTAACAATTGAGCAAATTAATCAAGACCGAGATACATTCCTAGAGATGACAAGAACTAATGTTGATACAGAGTTACAAAAAATTGGTATCCATCTAATTAACGTTAACTTAGTAGATATTACTGATGAGTCAGATTATATCGAGAGTATTGGTAAGAAAGCCGCTTCAACTGCTGTAGAAAATGCACGTATTGACGTTGCAAATGCAGAGAGAGACGGAGCAGTAGGTGCTGCAAAAGCAAATAGAGTTCGTGAGATTGAAGTTGCTAACAACCTAGCAGAAGCAGAAAAGGGTCGTAAGGCTGCAGAGGCAGATCAGCGTGTATATGTTGGTAACCAAGAGGCATTAGCAGTCTCTGGTGAGAACGCTGCAACCGCAACTGTCAAGATTTCCGATGCGGATTTAGCAGAGGTTGAAGCTGCTGCTAAACAGCGTGCAGCAGTTGCTGCGGCACAAGCCGAAGCTGAAATTCAGCGAGCATTCTTCAAGGAAGAAGAAGCAAGATTACAGGCAAGTGAGATTGTTCGTGAACAAATTCAGAAACAACAGATCGAAATTTCTGCAGAAGCAGAAGCGGAACGTCTTCGTCGTATTGCTCGAGGAGATGCAGATGCTATCCTTGCTAGGTATGAAGCAGAAGCTGCAGGTATTCAGAAGGTATTGGATGCTAAAGCTAGTGGTTATGCCGGTTTAGTAAAGAGTGCTGGTGGAGATACTAAAGCAGCAGCTACTCTTCTAATGGTTGAGAAAATTGAAAACATGGTTGCAGCACAAGTTGAAGCAATACGTAATATGAAGATCGATAAGGTAACGGTATGGGATGGCGGAAATAATTCCGATGGTACATCTGCAACAAGTAATTTCGTGAGCAGTTTGGTACAAAGTTTACCTCCTATTCATGATGTTGCAAAAATGGCTGGTGTAGACCTACCAGACTATCTTGGATCATTATCTGATGATACACCAAGTGAATGAGATACTGTCCTAACTAGACAGTCACCCTCATGAATGACTTACATCTCGGGCCATCATGGTAGTTGAAGATGTAGTAATTATTGGTGGGGCACGTACGCCTTTTTGTGAATGGCAGGGTGGTAAAAGAGGCGACGGTCTACCTGGTGGATTATTGAAGGATACAAGTGCATTAAAGTTAGGTGAGATTGCAATTATAGGTGCTCTAGAAAAAACCGGTACATCTCCAGAAAGTGTAGATCATGTAGTAATGGGTTATGCTTTGCAGACTTGTGATCAGGCAATATTTGGTGCAAGACATGCAGGATTAGGCGCAGGAATTCCTCAAGAAGTCCCTATGCTTACACTATCTCGAATTTGTGGCTCAGGAGTTCAATCAATCGTAACTGGTGCTCAAATGATTATGCTTGGAGAGGCATCTACTGTAGTTTCAGGAGGCATGGAAAATCTTTCTCAGGCACCTCATGTTTTACGTGGAATGAGGGATGTATACAAATTAGCTAGGCCTCCTAAAGAAGGAGTGATTTTAGAAAAAAATATGGAAGATTATCTTTTCACAAATCTATTAGATGGTATGTGTGGTTCTTTCATGGCGCAAACGTCCGATGAAATTTGTCGAAGGAAAGGAGTAACACGTGAAGAGACTGATGAATTTGCAGCACTCTCTCACTCAAGGACTGCTTCTTCAATTGCTAACAATATTTGGGAAAATGAGATTGTTAAAGTGGGCGAAGTAGGCCATAAAGATGAAGATCATGTAGTTTTGAACTCAACTCCCGAATCCTTAGCTCAACTAAGGACTGCCTTTGGGCCGGATAGTCTAGTTACAGCTGGTAATGCTAGTGGAGTAGTTGATGGCGCTGCTGCAGTTGTAATTAAGTCAGCATCCCAAGCAGCATCTGATGGTGATTCCCCTCTTGCAAGAATTGTTTCTTGGGGGATAGTAGGTTTAGATCCAGCAATCATGGCATACGGGCCTGTCCCCAGTAGTCGCTTGGCTCTAGAAAAAGCAGGGCTTTCAATTCATGATATAGATCGTTGGGAAATTAATGAAGCCTTTGCAGGTCAGGCGGTGGCTTGCATCAAAGACTTAGGTCTAGATGTTCAGAAAGTTAATGTCAATGGTGGTGCGGTTGGTTTAGGTCATCCACTTGCAGCTACTGGAACTAGGCTTGTACTTACTCTTGCTCATGAATTAAAGAGATCCAATGGTAAATATGGCGTTGCAACAGCGTGTATTGGCGGCGGCCAAGGTATTGCAATGGTAATCGAATCGATTTAAATTAAAATCGATATAATTTCTTGAGTATATTTTACCATACTTAATGAGATTATCATAATGAATAAACTAGTAATAAATTTTACTGGTAAGTAATTGATTGCATATTTTGCACCACTAAATGACAATATAGTCACTAAAAATGGGATTGCCAATGCATATATTGTCGCTTGAGTATATATTTCTGAAGCGGTACCATCAATGATAATATGTGAAATAATTGCAGTTGGTACAACCATTGCAGCTAACATGAAAGAAGTTCCAGAAGAGGATTTAGTATCAAAACCCCCATAATTCCTATTTGTTGTAACGAATATCCCTCCTCCACCTATCCCAAGTAGGCCTGACGACATACCTCCAAAGAAAACTCCTATCGACCAATATTTCTCATTCATTTCTCCTATGGCTTGACCAGTGATATCTTCTCGATTTAACATTCTGATTATCGCTTTATAAAATATCCAGGTTACTATTGATAAAGCCATAATCTTTATTGCGATATCACTAATTATTTCAATTAATAAAAAACCAATAATTGTTCCAATAATAGCTCCAGGTATAGCGAATAAACTTCCTTTTTTAGCAATGTCTAGATCGCCAAAACCTTGCCTATTATGAGCGACTTGGCTACCCATAGCAACCGACCATACTAGAATTAATGATCCCAATATTGCTATTTTTATTTCCCATCCAAGTAAGTAATGAAGAATTGGCATAAATATAACTCCTCCTCCTAAGCCTAATGGGGAGAAAATTAAACCAGTCATAAGAATTAGAAAAATTACTAATATAGTATCAGGATCCATAGTTTCTCCTTATTATGATAATATGATTATTGTTAAATAACTACTAATCAACATTGATAATGTTGCTATAACTCCTACTAGAAGTATTGCCCCACCGGTATCTTTCATACTTTCTTTAGTAATAAAAAAACCAACAGACGCAAGTAATGGTAACAACAAATATTTTCCAATAATTGCCAATAAATCTGTAATTATTGTTGGTAGAATCCAAGTTGATAATATTGCAGCAATAACAAATCCTGGTACAAAGTATGGTATTGATCCAATTTTGACATATTCTCCTTTCTCTTTGCTGATGTTATTACCAATTAATGCACAGATAGGAACTATGAATACTAAAAGTGAGACTCTAGATAGTTTGACAGCGGTAGCTATGACCATTGCTTCTCCACCGATTGTCTCACCAGCTGCGACTGCTTGAGGCACAGCATGAATAACCGAACCTGCCCAGATTCCAGCTTGCTCTTCTGATAAACCAAGTATTGATGACAGTAATGGTATAATTAAGAAAGTAATCAGGCCAAGTAAATTTATTACTGCTAAAACTACTGCAACTCTTTCTTCTTTTAATCTCAAGCCAGGGGATACTGCAACTACTGCACTGTTACCACATATTGCCCCTCCTGTACCCAGAGCAATTGTTGACTCAATGTCTAAATTCAGATATTTCCCAACGAAATAACATATTATGAAACTAGTTAATGCAGTAGAAAATACTGTGAAGAAACCAGTTAAACCAATCTCAGGGGCAAAGAAGGTAGTTAGATTTAGACCAAATCCCAGTAATATTATTGCAATAGGCATTATCATGCTAATCATCCATTTTCCTCCTTCTTCAGTATTAGGGATGTAATAGGCGATCATACAGCCTAAGATCAGTGCTAAGGTGCTAGATCCTAAACTAATATCCCAATTCGATAGAAATAGATTTACTAAATATGCAATTATGGAAATTAAAATTGCCGTAGTTATACCGACATTTTTACTCATCAGTATCACCATTAAACTAAATTAATCCGTTAGAAATTAATCCTGCTGCTAAGAATGTTCCAGCAGTTGATCCTAGATTTCCTAAAGCAGTAACCATAATTACTTTTCCAACTTTATTTCTAAAGAACATACTATACATACTAGAAAACTCCAAGAAATCCGAGGCATCTTTTCCAGTCGGCGGATTCATTTTTAGTTGAGTATAGCCTGCAAACCATCCTGCTGCTAAACTTGGATTAAGTGATGTAATAGGAGACGCTAATGCACCTACAATTATTGAAAGAGGATGTCCTCTCGCAATAAGGATGCCCAGTCCAGTTAGGAAAGCATTCAATGCTAGCCATATAGATAATGAATCCCATACTGTAGTGAAATCTCCATTATATGCACTCTTACCTAATGCAGATATAAGTAAAATTGGTATTGCTAACATTAGATATTTCGGCCATTTTGGTTTCTTAGGTTGTTCATTAAGTTCAGACAACTTTGAAGTAGATTCCATTGTGGGCCTCTTAAGATTTTCTTGAATTCCAGTTAGATGTCCGGCTCCTACTATTGCTAAGATTTTTCCTTTACCTCTGATTTGTTGAATTCTTCCACTAAGAAACTCATCTCTTTCATCAATTAGTACATGTCCTGCATTAGGTGCAATTTCGTATACATCTTCCATCATAGCACTAAGTAAATCACTATCCTCAAGTAACTCTTCCAAATCAAATTCATCATCATCATCTTCACTTAATAATGCCTCAAAAACTCTCATTTTTTCTCTTAATCCCATCTTATGCCATGCTCTTCTTAGAGTAATTACTACATCTCTATCGATTAATTCTATGGGGACATCTAATTCTTCTGCAATGTTTATCGCAGCCAATAGTTCAGCACCCGGTTTTTCTCCTGAATCTATTCCCATTTTTCTTTGTTGGACTGACAGAGCGGACTGGAGTATTATCATCGCTGACTTCCCATCACTAATTATTTTCAATAACTCTTCATTATCTATTCCTTCTGGTTTTTTTAGTGATGCTAATCTTGATTCACAGAGTTCGACCGCAATTACATCAGGCTTATACTCAAGAATCTGGTTTTTTACTAGATTCACTGAAGTAGTACTTACATGAGCCGTGCCTAGTAGACGAAGATTTTCGTCAATATCAAT
>CABXQY010000035.1 GCA_902514485.1 uncultured Candidatus Poseidoniales archaeon | reverse complement strand
TGGCCAAAAGATGATTTTTCCACCCTCTGAGTCTTTGAAATGATATTCATCCCAGACTAACTCCGGTATCTCCATGGCTATCCGAAACAGTACTCAGGATTGAATACAACGGTTCGAAAATGAGTTATTTTCGTAAAAACAATATGATGGTTTCAAGTTTGATGAGTGTTTGAGATGGCTTGATAGACATGGATGAGGCCTACTCTACAGACCCAGTAATACAACTAAATGAAGTGTTTCCAGGAGATACCAATGCTCTAGATACATTATTTGGAGGGAGACTAATGGCGATAATGGATACAGCTGCTGGAATGGCGGCATCTAAGTTCGCTCACAGGAATTTTGTCACTGTATCTGTAGACGCACTGAAATTTAGAAGGCCAGCATACCAAGGAGACGTTATTCGAACTACAGCAAAGGTAGTTTGGACATCCCCGAGGACTGCTGGTATACATGTTATATCTTGTAGATTATCAAGGTCAGAATGGATTGGAGAAGAGATCTGTTCAGGTTTCTTTTTCATGGTTGCAATTGATAGAGATATGAAAGCAATTAATATACCACAATTCAAACCAAAAACTGATGAAGAGAATGATTTATGGAATGCTGCACAAAGAGCTAGGGATGCTATGAGCTTAACATAACGATAACTTTGTCACCGTTCCTTTCAACAAGGGATGGCTATTCGGATATTTATGCCTGTACTCAATATTGCTTTCGTTGGTTCGGAAAATCTTGCCAGAAGTATCGCTAAAAAAGGTGATGTCAGAGATATTGAGTCTTACGTTTTCAAAGAGGAAATAGATGGAGTTACACAAATAATTTCATTACTAAGGCCACTTAAACATCCTGAAAAGATAAGACCTCTGCTCTCGGTATTGAATGTGGCTAAAGTAGGAATTATTGAAGTGCCGAAAATTGATGCATCATTGGGGGAGATTTGTGTATCCTTTGGCTGTGCTGGAATAAAAAAGGGACTCATAATAATTAATCCTGAGCCCGGAGGTTGGGTTGATCCAGACCAGGTGAAAATGATAATTCAGCAATCAGGACTGAAAGAGTGGGAATTATTTGAAAAAGTACCAGATGAACATGAAATTCGAGAAAAATTATTTTCTTTAATTGGATATGCAAGAGAAAATGAAGGAAATCTAATTCTACCTGTCGACCAACATTTTAATGTTAAAGGAGTTGGTTTAGTTGCAATAGGATATGTACAATCTGGTTCTGTATCTAAGCACGATACAATACAGGTTTTACCAGCGGGAGAAAATGGTATTGTTCGAAGCCTACAAGTAATGGATGATGATGTAGAAATCGCTGTATCAGGAGATAGAGTGGGCTTAGCAATAAGAAATCTTAGAGAAGAAGCTTTACACAGAGGTTGTATGGTAACACATTTGGATTCAGAAGCACTGATTAAGAATACTGAATCTACTTTTGAAATTAAGAAGGCTCCTTTTCAGAAGCGAGAGTTAGAAATTGGTGATGTCATACATGCAGCAGTAGATATGCAATTTGTAGTTGGAAGGGTTACCAATAAAGAAAAAACAGTTGTAACTGTTGACTGGGAGGTCCCTCTTTGGACAAGGTCAGAACAGAGCCCTCCAGTAATTATCTCTCAACTAGATGCAATGCCTATGCGCATTATTGGTACCACTAATTTTTAAAAAAACGGCGAGATACAAAACATACGCGAAGAGATATGAATGTCGGGTCAACAAACCGAGTTATTATATCGTCAATGAGTGGCTCGCATGCTGGATGCACACGTTCGGGCGTAATGCCCGACCGGATGAGGGGGAGTCGGCACTGTTCGGCAACCTCTCTTTGGTTGGGGTAGGGGGTAAATTCAGAATTACCATAACTCAGCGTCAGCTAGTTCTATCAAACAGCCTGAAGAAGGGTATAAGACTTAATTTGGCATCTATTTCGAGAACTAGAAGTATCGACATCCCCAAAGTGCCTGGAGGTATTGTATTATGGGGAGGAGCCGCCTGCTACTTGGGTGCTACAGCATTAATTCCACCTCTTGGATATGCTGTTTCAATTCTAGGCGCCAGTTCTGCCATCTCATACTTTCTATTCAAGAATCCTGCACTAGTTATTGAAACTAATATTGGAGATCGGCATATAATACAATCAAAACTGAATGACCATGAAACTCTATTGAAAATTCAAATGATTATTCAAAAGGTAAGTAATGGTCAATCAGTTGAAGAAGCTAAAGCAGCCTTGGAAAGAGAATTTAGAAGTACAAGATCTACAATAAAACCGAAAGGACTTCTTAGTGCACCGAATACAGAAGAATTAACCATAGATATTGATAGTCAAATTCAGCCCATACAAAATTATAATCAACCCCGAGTGGGAGTTAATAGAGTTCAACCTGAGTTTAATATACCATTTTTTGATGCTCAAGAGCCTATTATGGAGACTAATTTCGGTGTGCACGAAGATCTTAATAAGAATAGGCAAGAGATTCCTGAAAAAACATCGGCATATCAACAAACATGGGGAAGGAATGAACCATCATGGTATAATGAGAAAAAAACCGAAAATCGTACTGAATTTGGTACCGGAACCATGAATTCTGATATGTTTGGTTTTGAAATGGGTGGTATGTTTGATGCTGAACCGGCTCCCTCTTCATTAACTGAAACCGTGAATTATTCTCCACCGCCTTTACAACAACCCTCATATTCTGCACCTGAACAATATATTGGACAAAAAAATAAAAATGATGATTCTGAAATTTCAATATTTGGATCATACAGTACAGAAACAGAAATACGTGAAAGACCAATGTCGAGTGCTGGAATGATAAAGGCAGCTAATGGATTGAAACGTAGTCCAATGAATAACCATCAGAATAGCCTATTGCCTACACCAACAGATGAAGCCGTTAGAATAGAATGTAAACCGGGCCTAGTAAAAAAAGCTAGAGCCCAACAATCATTACGAAGAGAAGCACAAATTAATACTGCATTACCTGAACCTGCCGACTTAGAAGAATTTCCCGGATTATTGAAAATTGCTAACTCACTTGGGGACGGACGTCTAGTACTAAGGAAACCACCTGTTAGGAAAAGAAGATTAAGTATTATTGAGAGGATTTTAGTACCTAGAGCTCGTAATTACATAAGGGATAACGAAAGTTATGCCTCTGAATATGGGGACCCAGATGGATTTGAGGTAAATGAGAAATCTAGATTTCAGACTCAACAGCATCTAAGGCTAAGGAGCGATCAAGAACATCAAGCAGATAGGGCAAGTAATAGGATTCTAAACATGAATAATGCTAAACCTTCTCTATCGGGAAGGGACGCTATGAGCCAAGTAGTTAATCGTGTTTCTAGAGGTGAAGAACACAGTCCTACAATATTAATTGGTGAAGAACAACCGATGTTAAGATTCAATCAAATGCGTAGAACTTCCAATAAAGATGATTCCGGCCATGTAAGAGGAATCAGAAGATTAGAATAAATTACAAACCAACAATTCTTCTAAATCTATCCAATCTTGCATGATACAATCCGCGCTGAATTTTAGAAATACTGGAAGTACCCAAACCGCCTATTGTGAAAGATGCAGTAACAGTTGCATGAACTAGAGCATTACGAATAGTATCGATATCATTCAATGCACCGGGTCTTCCAGATATGTTTGCTAAAAACGCGCCAGCAAATGAATCACCACATCCTGTTGGATCGATAACATCTGCTATCGGATAAGCAGGTAGGGCAATAAATCCAAATGGAAACTTAGCAAGAACTCCACTGCTCCCCCTCTTAACAATGATACAACGCGGACCTAGACCTGCCGACTCTCCACCATACAAAGCAGAACCTGATTGGATAGAACTAATAGCACGTGGAAGAATATCATCATTAGCAATAGCACAGACTTCTTCTTCATTGAGGATTGCTATATCGACTTTACGAAGAGCTTCTGAAAGTGTTTTCCCTTCTTCCTCTATCCATAACATAAAAGAATCAAGGGCAGTAATTACTGCACTGGGGCATTGATCTAATACTGAGACTTGAGTCGCGGGATGAGTATTAGCACAGAATAATACTTGGGGTGTTCGCCACGATTCTGGCACCTCAGGATTGAAATTTTCTAATACATTGACATCGGTAGAAATAGTTTGAGCATTTTCCATCGAACCTTGATACTTACCCGACCACCGAAAAGTATCTCCATTTCGCATTACTACTCCTGCAAGATTTAATCCAGAAGATTCTAGTTTTAATTGGTCAGAAGTAGAAAAGTCCTGTCCTACTGCACTTACAATACCTATTTTAGGATTTTTTTGATTGTCTTCTAGACTATGGAAAGCAGCAGACAAACCAGCATATGTAGCCGCACCTCCTAGCAGGTCTGAACCCTCTGCCTCAGGAGTTGATATATCGTCGTAACCAATACTACCTACAACCACTATTTCCAAAATATTACCTCCTCATAACAGACCTTTATGTTCTTCGAGATAGTGTATAGTAATATTTCTTTTACGGAAGTCGTCTTCTGATAGAATCGCTTGGTGTAGTGGAATTAAAGTATCAACACCCAATAGTTTGGTTTCGGATAAAGCAGATTTCAATTTTGCAATAGACTCATCCCTAGAAGGTGCCCAAACAATTAATTTCGCTAATAAACTATCAAATGAAGAAGGCATATCGTAACCAGTGTAAGCGTGAGTATCAATTCTCACACCTGGACCACCTGGCCAATGACACTCCCATAACTTACCGGGCGATGGTGCTAAAGTAACAGGATTTTCTGCATTTATCCTAACTTGTATAGCATGACCGTTGATATTAATATCTTCCTGTTTCAACCTTATTTCTTCGCCCGATGCCACCCTTATGCCTAAAGATACTAAATCAGTTCCAGTAATCATTTCCGTTACTGTATGCTCGACTTGTACCCTAGGATTAACTTCTAAAAAATAAAATTCTCCTTTAGAATCTCTGAGAAATTCAAACGTGGCTAATCCACAGTAGCCTACTGCCCTAGCGCCCTCGACTACTTTATTTCCTATCTCTTTTCTTATTTCTTCAGATAGCCAAGGTCCTTCTTCGAGTATTTTCTGATGTCTTCTTTGGATAGAGCAAAACCTTTCACCAAAATGAATTGCATCTTTACCATCACCTAAAACTTGGAATTCAATATGCTGTGCGCCTTCAATAAATTTCTCCAGGAAAACTCTATCATCGCCGAAAGCAGAAAGTGCACGCCCCTGGCATAGTTGCATAGCAGACTCAAATTCATCAGAAGATTCGACTACTTGCATACCTATGCCACCACCACCGGCTGCCGCTTTAATGATTACAGGAAAACCAATTTCTTCGGCTATTATTGACGCTTCTTTAGGGTTTGATATAGGGCCGGGTGAACCTCTAGCAATAGGAAGGCCTGCTTTTGACATTGCCTCTCTAGCAGTAATTTTATCACCTAATAATTGAAGAACTTCAGGACTAGGACCAATGAAAGTTATTCCCTCTTCAGAAAGTCTCCTCGCAAAAGTAGGATTTTCAGCAAGAAAACCGTAACCTGGGTGAACTGCGTCGGCTCCAACTTCTTTAGCGGCTGCAACGATTGCTTCGATATCTAAGTAAGATGCTAGAGGGTCATCACGAGGAATATATACTGATTCATCGGCGAGCCTTACAGGAGTCGAAATCCTGTCCTCTCGACCATATATCATTACTGCCTCTATACCTAATGAATGTAGTGAACGAAGAATTCGTAGAGCGATTTCTCCACGATTTGCAATGAGGACCCTTCTAAACATCATTCTTTGGCAACGAAAGGCACACTATGATTGCATCGGAAAAAATATCCTAAATCTAACAATCAATAGACGTCTCGTAAGTAACGCTTTTCCTTTTTCATCATACTTTCTTCAACAAAGGATTTAGCATCTTCTTGACTCATTCCACCATGCTCAGAGCAAATATCAATCAATGTTTGATGGACATCTTTAGCCATTCGGGATTTATCTCCACATACATAGAAATATCCACCTGCATTGATCCAGTCCCATATCTCTGAACCATTTTTCTTCATCAAATGCTGGACATATACTTTCTCTGAACCATCACGAGACCAAGCAAGATCATGTTTATTCAGTATCCCTCTATCTTTCCAATCATCCATTTCCTCTTTGTAGTAGTACTCTCCTTCCTCTGTCCAGTCTCCAAAGAATAACCAATTCCGACCACTGTCTCCATTCAAATCTCTTTGTTGTAAAAAGGCCCTAAATGGAGCTATGCCAGTACCCGGACCGACCATAATACAATCGACATCACCATTTTCTGGTAAAATAAATGACCTAGTCGGAGACATGAATACACCAATTGGAGTTTCTTCAACTATACATCTGTCCGATAGATAGCCAGTAGTTAATCCGGCCTTATCTCTCTCATGATAACTGTAACGTACAATTCCTACGGTTAAATGAACTGTTCCCGGTTCAAAATCAGGGCTACTAGCTATAGAGTAAAGTCTAGGTTTTAATCGGTCCATCCCTTCAATAAATTCTTGAGGAGTGAATGAAACATTACTGAAATCTCTAAGAGTATCAACATAATCCCTAGTCCACATATAATCTTCCATGGATTTGGGATCAGAAGTTAGTTTATTCCAAAGCTCCTCTGATGGATCATTTGGAGAAATAATCTCGGAATAACCAGACGGTAAATCATCTTCATCTCCTGAACCATTCCAACTCATAACAGTTGAACCATCTGATGTCGAAAATCTATTTCGACTAACTATTTTGATTTCAATAGGGCCGTCACCTGAAACTACTCTCGAACCAAGCCCTTCAATCCATTTTTTGGAAACTCTATGCACTTCGTATCTCGTAGATAATGCTTCATGTAAACTACAAATACCTAAATTAGTCTCTACTTGCTCTTCTCCAGAGAAACCTCCCAGAGATAGGAGTTCTGCCACTATTTCAGGAGGACAAATAGGAATTACACCCAGTGCATCACCTGCCTTATATCCTAATCCAGAGTCTCCTAGATCAAATACTATGTGACGAGTTTCTTTACCTGAACCTTCGCCATTAAGAACATAGTTCTCAGTTAATTTAGATGCATAGGGGTTTTTTGCGTTCCAGTCAGTCATTATAACACCTCAACTATTATACTGGCCGAGTTGAAACCTGTTTATGAATAGATGCAGAAGAAGAGTAGTGTTAAGTTATCTTCGAAGCGATTAAGTCAAGTCTAAGATACCTAGTCGACAACTATGAGTCGCATCGACTTCCTAGGCACTGGAAATGCCTTTACACCATTTGGGAGATTAAATGCATTAGCAGTGATAGACGGAAAAATTATGATCGATGCGCCTCCATCACTCATACCTCAACTTCGAAAATTCGGAATCAGAACCTCAGATATTAGTCATTTATTATTCACACATTGGCATGCAGACCATACATTTGGATTTCCATTTTTTTTACTAGAAAGAAAATATATTTCGGATACAAAAAATAAACAAGAATTGAATATTTATTTGAGACCAGGAGGTAAAAAATTCCTAACTAATCTATGCAACATTGGATTTCCCGGGAGTTTAGAAAATGATATCGATACAATGGCTAATTGGAATGAAATGGAAAAGACTGAACTTACAGGTACTGACTGGGGATTCGAAAGATTTCCCGTATGCCATACCCCTGAAACTGATCCACATGGCTACGAATTAAAACATAAAAGCAACTTTGTATTACTACATTGTGGAGATTCAGGTCCTTGTGAAGAAATTGAGAAAAGAACAGTAAATGCCAATGTCATCATCTTAGAAATGGGGATGCCAGACATAGGTGAATTTCCTTATCATTATACTCCTAAAAATGTAAAAGACCTCTCTCAAAGGAATCCAGATAAAATGTTTTTAGTTACTCACAATTATGCTAGCTCAA
>CABXQY010000034.1 GCA_902514485.1 uncultured Candidatus Poseidoniales archaeon | reverse complement strand
ACCATTTCTCCAATCGTACCGTCATCTATTGCAGAGGCAAATGATTCAATATCTGCTCCTGAACAGAAAAAATTACCAGAACCAGTCATTACAATCGATCTAATAGAAGGATTAACCAATAAATCATCAAATATTTCTGACATTAATTTCATGGATTCAAGAGAAAGGGCATTTCTTGATGCTTCGGCAGATAAAGTGACCAAAGCAACGTTATTTGGTAAATGTTCGACTGTAATAGTCATAATTATCCGAGTGGGTACCTACTATTAGACTACGTGAATATCTAAAGTAGATACTCCTCGCCATGTACATGCACGTACGAGACCAGTTGTATATCGATGGGAAATGGGTAGATGCTTCAAAGAAAGGAAGTATAGATGTAATCAATCCTGCTACTGAAGAAATAATCGGGAAAGTACCTATTGGTTCTTCAGAGGATGTTGACAAAGCAGTGGCTGCTGCAAAATCTGCATTTGAAACATGGTCCAAGAGCGATATTAATCAGCGTATAGAGGCCCTAAATGCACTTTCTAACGCTTTCAAAGAAAGAGGAGAGGAATTAGCACAAACTATTACTGCAGAAGTTGGGACTCCAATTGGGTACTCAAGAGTGGCTATGGTAGGTACTCCAAGGGTAGTTTCAAGAAGTTATGCAAAAATTCTTGAAAATTTTTCATGGGAGGAAGAAGTAAGAAATTCACTAATTTGTAAAGAACCTGTAGGTGTATGCGCTTTTATTACTCCTTGGAACTTTCCCTTGCATCAAATTATCGGAAAAGTTGCACCAGCTATAGCTGCAGGATGTACAATGATACTAAAGCCCTCAAAAGAAGCACCTCTTAGTGCATTTATACTAGCAGATATTCTTGACGAAATAGGTTTACCTGCAGGAGTATTTAATTTAGTTTCAGGACATGGGTCAGATATCGGTAATTATATGTCAAGTCATCCTGATGTGGACATGGTTTCATTCACAGGATCTACAGGAGCAGGAGTGTCAGTAAGTCAATCCGCAGCACCTACAATAAAGAGAGTGACATTAGAATTAGGTGGGAAAAGTGCTAATGTTGCATTAGATGATGCTGATCCTGTATTGGTAGCTAAAAAGGCAATTGGTGCATGTCATCAAAATAGTGGACAGACATGCTCAGCACTAACTAGATTAATAATTCCTGAAGGAATGAATGAACAAATTTGTGAAATTATTGCTGGAAAAAATGATTCATATTTAGTAGGAGATCCGTTAGATGAGAATACAAGATGTGGCCCAATGGTAAGTTCAAGACAGCAAACTAGTGTCACCGAGTATATACAGTCAGGAATTAATGAAGGAGCCATCTTAATTTCAGGTGGATTAGGTATGCCAGATGGAATTGACAAAGGATTCTATGTGAAACCTACCATTTTTGCAAATGTGACACAGGATATGAGAATCTGGAAAGAAGAGATTTTCGGCCCAGTCCTAGTTATTACAACTTACAAAAATGAAAGTGAAGCACTGTCCTTGGCTAATGATTCAGTATATGGATTATCCGGGGGAGTATGGTCTGCTAGTAATGAAAGAGCAATCGAATTTGCAAAAAAAATGAGGACAGGGCAGGTTAGTGTAAATGGTGGAGCGTTTAATGTGAGTGCTCCATTTGGAGGATATAAATTATCAGGTAATGGAAGAGAGTTAGGTACTCACGGACTTGAAGAATTTCTAGAAATTAAGGCAATTCAAATGTAATTTCTAAGAAAATACAATCAATCAGCGGCCAACCCATTTCGCATCATTTCGTTCTAGAAATGCCCGTACACCTATTTCTTTATCTTCAGTATCAAACAAAGCCACGAATTCAGATCTTTCTGCTAGTACCCCCTCCGTGAAAGATAAATCTAGAGATGCACGCACTGCACGTTTAGCCACTCTAGTCGTATATGGTGACTTTTTCGCTATATTTTCTGCTAATGACATAGTGACATTATCAAGATTTTCTGGAGTTGTAACTGCATTGACTAATCCGCATGATAATGCTGTTTCAGAATTAATCATCTCACCGGTCAAAACCATCTCTAAAGCCTTACCATAACCAAGAAGGCGTGACAGTCTTTGTGTTCCACCACCTCCTGGAATCAAACCTAAATTAATTTCAGGAGTACCAAACTTCGCTCTATCAGAAGCCACCCTTAAATCACAAGAAAGTGCTAACTCGGTTCCACCACCTAGAGCAAAACCATCGACCATCGCAATAGTTGGTTTGGTAAGATTCCAAACTCGCTCCCACGCATTATCCTCAAAGAAACCCCTTACATCATCTGAATTTTTACCCAAAAATTCGGAAATATCTGCTCCAGCCGCGAAGGATACTGGTTTGGGCCTCTTTCCTTCTGGTGAAGATTTGGGAGGGGAACCACGAATTATAATAACTCTGATTAAATCATTTGATTCAGCCATATTACAGGCCTCTTTCAGAGCAGCATGAGATTCTGAATTCAATGAATTAAGTTTGTCTGGACGATTCAAAGTCCAAACTGAAATCAAACCACCTTTTGGATAAGTACCCTCAACTTCTATGTTTTCAACTAACAATACATCATCATTCATGTATCTACGAAGCATGGTTGATGTTTGAACATACGGTAATGTCACTCAGGATTCTTTTCTATTGGCGGAGACATAGGAGGCATACCAGGAGGAGGCATAGGAGGCATACCAGGAGGAGGGGGCATATCCTGAATATCTGGAGATTCTGAAATTACATCTAAGTCACTTCTTTGTTTATCTTTATTCTCAACTTCTAAAGGTATTTTGATTTTTAGTATTCTTTCATTGTCTATTCGGATATATGAGACTCCGAGTGGTTTATTTCCATCAGAATTCTCAGGTTCCTCAATAATTGTCAAACCATGATTTGGATCATTTAAGAGAGTGGCTAAATCTTCGCCATCTTCTACTTCAGTCCACAAACGGGCTTTTGCGGCTCTCCTTTCCGCCAGTGCCATTCTTCGCTTTCTCTCTAAACTAGACCGAATTTCAGCCTGTCTTGACCTACGTTGGCTGACAAATTCTTCTATTTCAGATTCCATTTCCGACTGGGCATCAGAAGTAATAACTAATTTTTCAGCTAATTTCGTACCAGCTGCTGCTTGAGTACCCATACTTAGAGGGGGAGGCTTTTCCATTGAAGAAGGTAAACTATTAACAGGTAATGGAGGCATTACAGGGATTGGTATTGGTGGTTCTTTCACTCTTCTACGACTCCTTCTGAGTTTCTCATCTCTTTCTTCATTGATACTTTCTAACTCATTTATTGGTTGAGGTACTTCAGGATTTTGTACTACTTCAGCAGTTACTTTCGGAGATTCTTCTTCAGAGGTGATTCTAGGTAGCAGCAACTTTTGATTACCAGTAAACATCAAAACAGCGAGAAGAGACAAAAGGACTATACCGATAGCAACAGAAGATAATAATTCTAACTGCCCCTGAATTATGAAGAGAAATATAAACCCTAAAACTAGGGAAAACCAACCAGTAATTCGAATCATAGATGGCATACTATCGTACCTTCGACCCGGTTACCTATCTTCACTCTGACGGCCCTCTAAGTTCATCAGAAAGAATTCTCAAGGACTTTCCACGATGTGATTTAGAGTCTTTTTCCGATTGGGACATTTCTCCAAATGTCCTACCATCTCCTAAATCAGGAATAAAAATTGGATCGAAACCGAATCCACTGGAGCCTCGAATTTCAGTAGATATCTTACCTGAACAAATCCCTAATGAATCAAAATATTTACCGTTTTGATAAAGTATAGTATATGCTCGATATTCTGCTTGACGATTATTATTACCTTCTAAAATTCTAATAATGCCATCATTGCCTATAGTTTTCTGTACATATGAAGAATAAACTCCGGGAAAACCACCTAAATTATTGATAAATAATCCTGAATCTTCAACTAAAATTGAAAAATCAGAGAACTCCGTTCCAGAAATCATTTCTAGAGACTGTTCTACTTTAGAACTCGAAATTATCTTAATATCTTCAGTTTGAGGCTCAACGAAATCTGGAGGAGCCCCCTCGATTAATAATTGCTGAACTGAATAACCCAATGGCTGTAATATAGCTCTGGCCTCTTTAATCTTATTTTGATTACTTGTTGCAAAAAGAATTTTCAATTCCTTAAGCATGATATCTTACCCGCCTTCTAATAGAATTAAATCTTTCAATAACCTCTTTTCCAGATGGTGAAAATATGTCTGAAGATGAAAGATAGCCATCAATCAATACATCAATTGCGCCTTCGAAATCATGATGGCTAGCATTTAGACATTCATTTAATACTTGTAAATCAAGTCCTAAATGTTCTACTTCAGGCGCTATTTTAGAAAGACCAAAATCAATAAGAGAGAGGGATTTACAATCATCAATCATAATATTATGAGTTGTCAAATCACCGTGAGATACTCCTAAATTATGCATTTCACGTATTAATTTACCTAATTTTTTAATCTCTTCAAATCCAGACTTACCAGATAGTAATGAATCATACAAGGTCTCCCCTTCTATATGACTTAGTAAAAGCCACCCCTTATCTAAATCTACATCCAACAGCGATGGGCAAGATAATTCTGAAGAATGGAGTTTATCTAACACTCGGACTTCTACTGACAATCGCTGACGCGTCAACCTACGATCTAAATCTGGATGGCGATAAGAACGAGGATTACGCATCTTTAATACTGCCTTGACACCCATCCAATATCCAGAAATTACTATCGCCTCAGCACCTTGGTGGAGAATCTTAGACTGTTGCCACATTGGCACCGACTCTTCTCCCATGTGTATCGGAGGTGACATACCTTGAAAGAGGTTAAACATGACCAATGACCGTATTAGTATGTCTATGGAACTACCGTTAGCGCCAAATCCGCGTGGAAAAATAGTGCCAAAAGTATTTCCAGACAAACAAATTGAAGAAGAGGCTTTTAGGCTAAGTGAAGTGATTAAACAGCCTAAAAGATGGACAGTAGAACACTGTAAGACAATAGCACCTTATACATTAGAAATTAATCAATTAAAGAAAGAAAAGGAAGTCTACTTGATAGCTCATTCATATCAAACACCAGACATAGTATATGGCGTAGCAGATGAGGTATCTGATAGTTACTCATTATCTAAATCGGCTAGAGATGCAGAAGAACAAATAATCTTATTTTCTAGTGTGAGATTTATGGCTGAGACTGCTAAAATACTAAGCCCTGATAAATTAGTCTTACATCCATCTCCTGAAGCAGGATGCTCTTTATCTGAAAGTATTACTGCTCAAGATGTAAGGAATCTGAAAGAGAAATATCCGGGCGTTCCAGTGGCTTGTTACATCAATACTACTGCAGAAGTAAAGGCAGAAGTTGATGTGTGTGTGACTAGTAGTAATTATCTGAAAATATGTGAAAACTTACCAGGTGAAAAATTGATTTTTGTTCCCGATAAATTCATGGGTGAACATTTACAAAATTCCCTTAGAGGTAAGAAGGAAGTAATCATCTACGATGGAGTCTGTGAGGTTCATGCGTTATTCACAGGAGAGAAAGTATTGTCATGGAAACAAAGGGCTAAGAATATAGGAATTGATTTACAGGTCCTAAGCCATCCAGAATGCGCAGCAGATGTTTTAGAAGAGAGCGATATAATTGGAAGTAGTGAAGTATTGATTAAAGAATCAATAAGATTGGGGCAAGAAGGAATGACAGATATTATGTTAATCACAGAATGTGGAACTGCAGATAGAGTCATGGCAGAAACAGAGGAAGAATTGAACATATTAGGGACTTGTGTTATGTGTAGGCATATGAAAACAACATTACTGGAAGATATTTTACAAGCTCTAAGAGAACCGCGTGCTGAACAAATTATTGAATTAGAACAAGAAATAATAGAAAAAGCCAAATTTTCTTTAGACGAAATGTTCAGATATGCCGAACTTTAATATTTTGACCTTTTTTCTATTGCTGATTGATGGGACCAAACTAATAACAAAGGTATTAGCATTACAACCGCTGATTGTAAAACAACTGAAGAATATTCCTCAAATGTTTTTTCTAATGAATAAATCACTAATTTAGAGTTTCCATCTTCATCGATTGTAATCCAAGTAATACCATCACTTAGGACATATGGATTGTATTGATTAAAATCATCATGAGTAATTTGGACCCATTCGTTATTACTTAGAATATCCCATAGGAATACTTCTTGGTTATATTCAAGAGGATCAAAATTGTCTGATGTACCAGCGATTGGTCTTTGTAAAAATGCTATGTAATTACCATCAATACTTGGTGATTCAGCGGGCCAAAGAGGATTAGAAATCATTTCCTGCTTGCCACTCAATAAATCGATTAAGATAAGACGGTTTAATGGCCCCACATCAACTAAGGCAACAAGGAAATTGCCATCCATTTCTATATCTAAGATTGTAGAATTATTATAGTCTACAGGAACTTGAAATAATTCTTCTAGATACTCATCAATTAAATCATTAGAGAATGTTTCAATAATTATATTAATTTCAAGACTAGGATTAAATAATGTCGTGACGTTTATGATTGGACCATTTTCAGTGTTAAATGCAGAAGCGATAGAAGAATCGGACGCTTCAATCGTAGTTAGATTGTTAATTTCATTTGAAATCAATATTTTACTTGTGAAGACATCTATTACTTCGATTTCTTTGCCCTTAACTAAAACTAGAAAAGGATTACCATTAGTATTTTGACCGATGGAAACCTGTTGTATATTTATTTCTTCTTGAATACTAAACATTGGCTCTATCACATCTGAAGAGATATTATCTAAATTAAAAAATTCTAAATTTGATTCATCAAATAGTACTAGACTATTATTTGATAATTCAATGCTAGGAGGATCAAACCAATTCATACCTGAAACTAGTTTCTCATTCTGAGTACTAACATTCCAAAGCTTAATTTTAATATCATCATCAATTTCTTCGACTCCAACAACCCAGCCTTCAGAACCAGCGGATTTAGTTGGATTAACTCCCTCAATAGGAAAATCTTGGTGAGTTGCATCCCATAATAATACGCTACTAGTCAAAATTAAGAGTACTGCAATAAACGCCTTCGTTTGACTGGAACTAGGTTTTTGAAGAGGCTGAAATACGCTCTTAACTAAAATCCAACTGTCAGAAAACCATTTCTTTGGATTATCAATAGCGCGTGCTAATCTTCGAGAAAAGAGACGCTCGTCTGCAAACTGCCAGATTGGTTTATGTGTTCTTGAAGTTATTTCAACAGCAATTACTGCTACTATAATCCCACCTATGATATCGGAAACCCAATGTATTCCAAGATATAAAATTGTGAATCCTGTTACTGTAATAAATAGCAGAAGTAATCTCCGATAGCGTAACCATCTTTCATCTGAATCCCATCTTTCCATAGTTAACCATATTGCAAATGGAAGCCCAATGTGTAAACTGGGCATTCCATTAGTAAATGGATCTATCTGAATAAACCAATTATGAATTTCAGGAGTTAAGTCATATGCTATCGTTTCCATTTCTGGAATATAATTACCAGTCACTCTCACGTTGAAAAATAGGTAAAATGGTATAGCCAAAATATATACCCAAAACATAGATAATGAGACTCTATCTGCCATATATCGGTCATCAAAAAATATAGGATAAACGAAAGAAGAAAACGTCACTGCCATGAATCCCATTACATAAAAATGTGTCAAACCTATAGATAATATGGAATTACTTAATGATTCTTGAATCCATAAAACTATGTCGCCTTCAATCGCATATACATAGGGAGTCATGTCAAGTTGGGTATTCGCCATAAGAATTCTATCTAATTGGTCGAGTATATCTTTCCATAAATAAACTGAAAAAACTACTATCATGTGTGCCCAATATCTTCTAAACATATCAACAAAACCAGAAATACGTATTTTAGCATAATCTGGCTTAAAAAAGGGCATTAATGCTATACTAATTACTATAGCACCAGTAATCCAAGTTAGATAGATGCTAGTCCCTACAGCCATACTATCAATATGTCCGAGATGGAACACCATCATCAAACTGACCCTTAGATGAGATGAAACTCTAAGATATACGGACAGTAGGACTGTTAGGTTTTTCTAATGTTTGAATAACCTGTTCTACTATTTTATCAAAGGCTTGAGCCGTAGCTCCATCTGGTTCAGCAACAATTCGGTGAACTCCATCATCTCCACCACGAACTATTCCAGGGTCGAAAGGAAGAGATCCTAAGAATGGAACCGATAAATTTCCTGCCGCATCTTCTCCACCGCCGCTCTTGAAAACATCAAGAGTAATTGACCAATTACCCTCACTGTCTGAAGTAGTCTCGATTAAACTACCACTAGGTCCTTGAATTCCGATTTTTGTATTTGGGTTGGTTTCTCCGTTAATGGTATAGCCACTCATATTTTCTACTACTCCAATTACTGGAATTGAGATTGTTTTAGCGAAATTTATTGATTTACGACTATCAAGAAGTGCGACTTCTTGAGGAGTAGTTACAATTACAACTCCATCGATTGTGGGGAGACTTTGAGATACAGTCAAAGGCTCATCGCTAGTACCTGGTGGAAAATCTATGATTAGTGCATCTAATTCACCCCATTCGACATCACCAATGAATTGATTAATAGCTCCAAGTTTTATTGGACCACGCCAAATAACTGGCTTGTCGGGATCTTCAATTAAGAACGCCATAGAAATAACTTTTATTCCATGAGCACCAATTGCAGGATGTATTCTTCCATTCTCTACATGTAGATCAGTTCCTTCTAAACCAAGCATCTTTGGAACGTTTGGACCAGTTATGTCAATATCCATAATTCCTACTTTTTTGCCCATACGAGCTAAGGAAAGTGCAAGTCCAGTAGCAACGGTTGATTTACCAACTCCTCCTTTGCCTGATAAGACCATGATTTTATGCTTAATATCCTCGTCAATCTTATTAATTCTAAGTTTTCTCTGCATTTGCTGATACGCCTGTTCCATCTGAGCTTTTTGTTCAGACGAAGCCTCTGGTTTCTCTTCTTTTTGCTCTGAATTACCTTTATGATGACTGATTGGAACATCGGACATTAATTAATGGGCAGAGCAAATGATACTTCAACCCTAGTTAACATTACTCCTACATTATTCGCAAGAAACTATTGTAGTTTATTTAATTAGGCGAAACAATTTGTACATTACTATGAAACTTCTGTTCGTATGTGTAGGAAATACTTGCAGAAGTCAAATGGCCGAGTCCTTAGCAAAAAATATGGGTTTCGAAGCACAATCAGCAGGCACAAAT
>CABXQY010000033.1 GCA_902514485.1 uncultured Candidatus Poseidoniales archaeon | reverse complement strand
TTTTCACATCTTCAAAAGCTTGTCTCGCCATTAATTTGAAAGAATCAGACATTGCAACATTTTGTTCTTCCTTCATTATCTTTCTTTCGTCTTCTCTTGCTCTATAGTCAGCAATTTTCATTTCACTTTCGGAGCGAGTTTTTTCTATCATTCTAGTCATACGTTGAGTCATTATTGACCAGATGATTATTGAAGTGGAAATAATCAATATAGCCGCAACTATCCAAAGCATCAAATCTGCCATGTCAATTATAGATATTTGATAGTACTTAAACTTAGTAATCTACAGGTGCTATTTTGTCAATCAATAAACAGTTGTTCTTAGGTACTTTGCGTCTCTGCGATAGATATGGGAGGTGCGGGGCAGGTGAATTGTGCAATTCTCGGTTCAAGAGGTCTTGTAGGACAACGTTATCTTCAAAGAATGGTTAATCACAGTTGGCTAAATCCAGTATCTGTCATTGGCTCTAGTTCTACAGTGGGTTTGAAAATAAGTGATTTACCTTGGTCTCTAGACGAAGCTAGACCTGAATTGCCTGAAATTGTAGTCAAAGATTTAGTTGATATCGATCAGTTGATATCCGAATTAAGAGCAGAGAAAGTTGAAATTATTTTCTCTGCCATACCCGATGAGGTAGCAATTAGGGTAGAAAAGAAATTAGCTAAAGAAGGATTTATTGTCATTAGTCATGCATTAGCCCATAGGATGGATAGCGATGTCCCTCTTGTAATTCCTACTATTAATTCTGACCATTTGACGTTGTTAGAATCTCAAAATTATGGAACTGGGTACTTAATTTCATGCAGTAATTGCATGGTTGTCCCTATAGCTTTGACTTTACACCCATTAATTTCTAATTTTGATTTCTCGTCTGTGAATATAGTGACAGAACAGTCACTTTCTGGAGGTGGCAGGGGACTTCTTACCAAAGGTAGAATGGGTATGTCAATAAATTCTGCAATTCCAGCGAGTCAGAAAGTATAGTGAGAGAACTGAATAAGATTTTAGCGAAAAAATATGATGGGATTTTTCAAGAAGCGAATCTTGGAAGTAAGGTTTGGTGTTCCCGTGTAAATCGAGAATATGGCCATTTAGCCTCAATAGAGGTCGAATTTACTAATGAAGTAAGTGTGTATAAGATTATTGAAGAGTGGCAAAAATATTCATCTGAGTCTTTTGATTCAAGGCTTCCTTCCTCGACTAGAATAATTAATTTTGTAGATGGTAAATTAGATGTTGAAGAACATCGATGGTCTGGCTCGGAATCGCGAAATCCAGTCGAAGATCTTTGTGCAGCAATGGCAGTTTCAATTGGAGAAATAGAAGTTACAGGTAAAAAATTAAGATTTAAAGTGGTATCTGATAATACAATTCTTGGAGCGGCAGGTTATGGAGTACTCTTAGCCGAACTAATTTTAGCAGATGGAATTTTAGACAACTCGACTACTTTAATTGATAGTTTACAGAATAATAATTAGAATTAATTCAAACGTATGGTCGACTCGCAAGAGGTTATGAGAATCCGTCATCTTGCGATGATACTCTCTGATTTAGAACCACACCCTTGTAATGATGTTAGTTTAGAGCAGTATTCTACGGATGGTAATTTGGCTGCTCGTTTGCTTTTCGACATATCCTCATTTGGCGATATTAATGATAATTGTACGGTGGCAGATTTAGGTGCAGGTAATGGTATATTGGGTATAGCGGCACTGAAATTAGGCGCCCGTGAAGTAATTTTTGTTGAAACTGATATTGAAGCATGTAATGTGTTAGAGAAGAATCTAATTAAACATAATATTCAAGATTCCGGTTCAATAGTGAATGAACATATTGATATTGGGACCCCTTTGAAGAAAGTTGACTTGGTAATTTGTAATCCTCCCTGGGGCCGTCAGAAAGAAAAAGCAGATAGACCTTTTTTAGAAATGATTTTGAGAAATGGTTCAATTACTCATTTACTCCATAGTGCTAATGCAACTCATGTTCGACCATTTTTCGAATCTAAAGGTTGGGATGTGGAGATGTATGGTGAGGCAGATTTTGCGCTTCCTGCTAAATATTCTCATCATAAAAGACAAAGAGATGTGACAAAAGTAGGTTTTTGGCGACTATCTCCTAACTAAATGTTTGATTATCAGCATCCGTGTTCTTCATACGTGGTCGGCCGGTCGCCAGCACAATGATTGCTTCAGCAGGCGACTTTGTCACACCGGGAACATCCGTTACAGTCGACGAAGGATTGACTTTGGGAGATGGTGTAATTTCCACTAATTCTGGTTTTCTTGCATCTCTTTCAGGTAAGTTAGTTGAAGACAATGGAGTAATATCAGTTCGGATTAAAGGTTCTACTGCTAACATGCCCAAAATCGGTGACATAGTAATAGGGCAAGTAAATCGTCTCAATGCTAAAACAGCTGAAATTAGAATCCTTCATATTGAAGATAAAGATGGTGGCGAAAGGACAATTCCTGCTCTGAAACTATTTGCTGATATTTATGTTACAGACTTTGTTGATCGATATATTCCGTCTGCTGGTGATGCGATGCGTTCAAGAGACATAGTCCGGGCTAAAATAACTCAATTCGAGCCTATGCTTAAAGCATCAACTCGTGAAAATTCTGAATTAGGAGTATTACATGCGATATGCCCTCCTTGTGGAGAAATACTAGAGAAAAGTGATTCATTACCTGATTTCAATGTGTCATGTCCTAGATGCGATTACAGAGGATATCGTGTACTTTCTAGCGGATTTGGGCATGGATACAATATCCCTGAAGGTTCGAATGTTGAATCTTTAAATCGACCCGGTGAACGTTGGTCACCTGAAGCTGAGAAAATGCTTGGACACGATGGGGCTCGACCATATCTTTCTCCTCTAGCGGATTTTAGGAGAGGTATTAATCATGAAGTTCCTGCCTCTGTTGCTAAAATGCGTAACAATAATCGTTCAGGAGGTAATCGCTCCGGCGGTCAACGCAGAGAAATGCACAAAACCACTTGTACTATGTGTTCTACTTCTACTGAAGTTCCTTTCAAACCTACTCCTGGGAAACCAATACGATGTCGCGATTGTATGAACAAGGTCAAAGATGGTACTGCAACTAAAGAAGAATTATCTGCTGAGCGTGTAGTTCTGAAATCTGCTAGAGCAAAATCAGCTGAATCATCAGGTGTCAAGTTGTTCGTAGGGAGTATATCTTGGGATGCCAATGAAGATGACCTTAGGGGATTATTTTCTACATATGGTGAACTAAAAGAAGTCCATATCGCTAAAGATCGTGAAACTGGCAAATCACGAGGTTTTGCTTTCATAAAATTCTCTAGTCTGAAAGATGGTCAGAAAGCTGTCAAGGAATTAGATGGATTTGAATTTCATGGGCGGAAAATTAGTGTTCAAGAATCAAATGAGTCTCGTGGAGGCTCTAATGATAATCGTTCACGACGTAGAAAATAAGCGAGTTATTAATGGCTGGATTAGATTCCCCTACCAATATGGAAGGGTGGCTTGTAATTGATGGCTATGAAGATGAGCCTGCTGCCTTCGGAGTTCCCAACTATCTTGGTTTTCATATTCGTTATATTTGCGGTGTCCTCGAATCTAGGGGTCTGCCATATACATATATGACTATAGATCAATGGAGATTGCAGTATAAATCTCTTCTTAAGAATAAGGATGATAGAGATAAGTTACGTAAGAAGTTATCAGACTTATCTGGAACAGTAGTTCTAGCCGGTTCAATAGTTCCAGGAAAATATGTCCGAGGAACTCCTATAAGTCAGAAAGAATTAGATGAAATTCTTGCAGTATTTCCTAGAGAACAACCAATATTATGTGGCGGCTGGGCAATTAAAAATTGGCGTTATTCTGGATGGACTCCTTTGCGAAGTAATCTTTTTTGTGCAGTTAACGATATTGATGCATCTCTAAATCACTATATATCTACTGGTATCTGGAAGCATGGTAAAAGAACTGAAGAACAATGGTCTTTATGGGCTCAAAAAGGTTCCATTTCGAAGGCTGTAACAACTCATCCTGATATTTTCACGGAAGATGGTCGTTCAGGGCCCTTAACATATGAAGTCGAACTATACCAAGGCTGTGTACGATTTAAAAGAGGTTGTAAATTTTGCATAGAACCAAAAAAAGGGGTCCCTCTATGGAGGAATGAAGATGATATATTGAAAGAAATCTCAGGAGCCATAGACTCTGGTGTGAGAAATATAAGAATCGGAGGTGCAACAGACATCTACACGTATCGTGCAGAAGGTGTCAGGGACATGGAATACCCTATTCCTGACCCCGAACCCATTTCTAAGGTTCTATATGGAGCACGAAATGACGAGAGATTAAAGATATTACATGTAGATAATGGTAATCCTTCAATAGTCGCTGAAAATATTGAACAGTCTACGCAAATAACCAAATCTATGATAGACAGAGAATCGGCGCTTAGAGAAAAGGTGGAAAATGTATCACAATTAGGATTGAAGTTATCTGATGATACTAAAAACTTGACTAAGGCACTGAAAGGTGATTCGCATGCTCAAGGCGCGTGGGGAGAAGTAGTAGTTGAAAACTTACTACAGAGTATGGGATTTGTTTCAGAGAGAGATTATGTCAAACAATATAGTGAAACTGCAGTGGATAAAACACGTAAAAGAGCCGACTTTGTAGTGTACTTACCAGATAATAAACAGGTAGTAATTGATTCAAAGGTATCATTAACTGCATACAATGAATTTGTAAATTCAGATAACGAATTGACTGCCAGTACTTCAATTGAGAAACTATGTAAAT
This sequence comes from uncultured Candidatus Poseidoniales archaeon, assembly GCA_902514485.1. Taxonomy (GTDB): domain Archaea; phylum Thermoplasmatota; class Poseidoniia; order Poseidoniales; family Thalassarchaeaceae; genus MGIIb-O2. Next base: position 4,939 of record CABXQY010000033.1, on the reverse strand, counting down.
CAATTAGGACACATGCGTCCGACCTCTCAAGTAAAAATTATCAACATATGGATTCTATACAGACACTGGATTTTGTTCTTATGGTAGTTCCTTTAGAAAGTGCATATATTGCAGCATTACATCATGATCCAAGTTTGTATAATGATATGGTAGGAAATAGAAGAGTAAAGATAGTTAGTGGTACAACAATAATGTTAGCGTTAATGTTGATTCAAGAATTATGGAAAAGAGAAAACCAGAGCAAAAATCAGATGCAATTAGTAGAAAGAGCAGGAGCTCTGCATGACCAAGTTGTTCTTTTCTTAGAATCATTTACTGCTGTTGGATTCGAGTTGAAACAAGCATCTGAGAGGTTCGAAGAAGCTGAAAAGAGACTTGTTTCTGGAAGAGGGAATGTGTTAAGACAAACAGAAATGCTAAGTATTCTTGGGGCTAAAAACAAAAAGGATTTACGTGAAAAAAGTGGGTTGAAGAAATTGGCAGAAGAAGCAGAATTATCGAAAGAAGAGGAATGAATAACTACCCCCCTAGTCGCATATTATGATTAAGTGGCAGACTGGTAGATATCACCCGGTAGTTAACCTTCCTAAGGTGTATGAAGTAAGGGACTTTACTAAAGGATTATATGAGCCCTCGACATTTGAATATGACATAGGGAAATATGACGAATTAAGGCCTGGGATGTATAGTAATGACTTGTTTAAAGGCAATAGATTCTTACACATCGGAATAGACATTGGAGCACCTGTAGGGACTCCTTGCATGGCTTTTGATGACGGAGAAATTTCTCATTTTGGATATAATCCTGAAGATGGAGATTATGGAAATGTCATAATTACAAAACATATGGTTGATGGGACTCCAATTTGGGCATTATATGGTCATTTAGATTCTAATTCTATCGCTAAAAAGAAGATTGGTCAGAAGATTTCTCGAGGCGAAGTAATTTGCTGGATGGGAGATAAGCATGAAAATGGAGGTTGGGAGCCGCATCTGCACTTTCAACTCTCGATAATTGAACCTAAAACTCATGATATGCCCGGAGTAGTAGAACCTGAAAACAGAAAAATTGCATTAATTGAATATCCTGACCCAAGGTTAGTTCTCGGCCCTATATACTAAATCTCAGAAAGATGAGATTTGAGTTCAATTATTGAATCCATTGCAGATGGATCTACACCTCGTAATAATGCTAATGCAATGCTTATCCAATCAGAAATATGAGATGCATAAAGTAATCTTTCGAGTAAACTCTCACCTTCACAGTCAATTATCCAAGAGTTATCATTTGCAATATTCTCCAACATCCAGTTCATTCTAGAACGGATTCTAGGATGAATATCTTCGCATGAAAAATATATCAAAGAATGTTCATTACTGTCAGAAGAGGCCCATGAAACAATCTCGTTATGGTTCATTTCGGGTAAATCTGTGGGGCGAGCAAAAATTTCAGAGTTCTCATTTAACTGATTAGAAAATCGTTGACCAGCACAAGTTAAGACAGTAGGAGTAATTATACCAATTTGTTTACCAAGCATCGATTCTGCAACAGAAACAACCAATCCATTGCCTCCGCTTATATCGGAGTCTATTGATAAAGAGCGTAAACGACTTATCATGGAGATGATTTCTTCCGAACTGGGTTTCTCAATAATGCCTATTTCCCAACAAACCGCTAATTGAGTTCCAAATAAATGGCCAAAAGCTGAACGTGGCATTTGACCACTAGGAACCTGTAAATACAGACTATCATCATTCTCAGAAATGATTTTCTTTAATTCACCACCTGATGAAATACCAATGACAGTCCCTCCGGACTCTAATGCTTCATTCACCCCATCAAGAGTTTCCTCAGTGTTTCCTGAATAAGAAGTTGCAATTATTAACCAATCTGGTCCCCACCAAGAAGGTAAACCATAATCTTTCCAAACGACAAATGGTAGTCCTCCTGAATGATCTGATAATGCTGAAAGGTACATACCCCCTGCTCCAGAACCACCCATCCCTAAACACAAAACACCTGACCAATCAGTATCTTTAGAAATTTCTAATTTAGAATTAATCGCTTGTTCGAAATCATCAACAAAATTACGAGTATATCCAGCCATGTTGCGATTATCTAAATTTTTAAGAAGTTCGTCCATATCTCTCGAGTTCATATCTCATCCTCCGGTGTAAACCCTGGTAACGCCATCCATACATCATCTATGTAACCAATTCGTAGTTTAGTAGAGCCTATCTCATCGTCGTATGGTAGGGCAACAGTAACCATAGTATAATCTTGAGGACTCATAACTTCCGCTGCAGAACTATCTCTATTCATAATGTCAACAACATATTGTTCTGAAATTGAACAAATGACCCTTGCCTTTTCCATATCTCTCCATGTTGCTCCAGAGCGTTGAAAGAAATTCAAGCGACGAATGATTGGACCGTCTTTCTGCCATGAGTCAATTAACCACAAATTATTATTCAACTTAACGACGTCCCCTACTGCATAGGCCGGTTTACGATAGCTAACGGTAAGCCTAGTAATTTCTATTCCATCTCTCATACCAACAACTGTTGAAGTTTCTTTTACCGTCCCACCAAATTTCTTCGTTAAGATTCTGCTCCAAGATCGTGCCATTGATTTAGAACCGAGCTGTAAATCCCAGCCCCCTGTAACTATGCCTTCCTTAGTAATAAAAAACATAGGATCTGCTTCCATCCCTCCAAGCATCTCATCGAGAGTCGCCCTTAATTCTCTAAGCTCACTTTCCGATAACTTACGACCTGCCGAACGGAGTTGAACTATCGCTTCAAAGTAGGCTCCATCTTTTCTAGTACAAGGAGTACATATTGCATTGCTAGTCTGAATTAAAACTTCATAACTATCTTCAAAAAAGAAATTATCAATCACACCTGAAACATCTAGATGTACTCTATTGGTTCTATCATCAATTACTTGGAGAGCGAAATTAACATTTACATCATCTGCTCTATCTTCAATTTCAAGATTATCTCGAATTCTTAAGTCTGCTAAGGTTTCATGCTCCATTTTTGACCAACGGCCACGGATTTCATAGCATTCACACTTTGGACATCGGAATTGTTGAATGACTTTTGGCATTTTAGATAAATTGACTCGCTTACGAAAACATACTTCACAGAGCCTATTTGAAGAAAGAGTCGTAGTATCTCCACAAACAATACAAAATGCGTCGTTAGACATATCTCTCAACCTTTGCGAAAGCATCCTACATTAGAATCATTCGTGATAGAAAAATAGGTCATTCTTCTGCATCAGTACCCCGAAGTCTCCATTTCGCTTCTTTAATTCTAACTCTAATATCATCTAATCTACGCCCGATATGGATAATATAATAACATAACAAAAAACCTAAAATTGAGTAAGTAATCACATATGAGGTAAAACCGTTCAATGTACCACCTCATCATCTAATGATTGAAGAAGATTCTTCAATTCCGATTCAAGTTTATAAGCTAAAAATGTCAATATAGATAGCCCCACCATAAGTATCCAGAATGAGAAAATACCAATGACAAGTACTTGTAACATTTTGGGGTCAAGTCCTGTTTCATCTGATTGCGCTATTACTACTGAAGGGTGTCTTTTCTGATAAACAGTAGTAGCAATTGCAGTTATAGGCACTAAAGCAAATCCAAATAATCCAACAGTAGAAAGCGTATCTCTAGTATCTATTCCGTCCGGTTGAGCACGCCTAGAAAGTACGATAAAGAGTGTGACTGCAGTTAGTAAACCAAATGTATTCAATCTTAAATCACCCCAATCCCAAGGCACACCCCATTCAGCTGAACCCCATATTGGACCCGAAATAACTACACCTAGACCAAAAAGTAATCCTAGATCCGCACCAGTACAGAATAGAAGCCATCCCCATTCTTTTCTTCTTAAAAACCAAGTAATTGCTCCAATGAATAATAAACAAAAAGCAAAAAATGATGTCCAAGCAAAAGGAACATGCCAAAATAAGATTCGGTAAGCCTCAGGTGAACGGAATGGAGGCGATTGAACCAGAGGAGCGTACGTGTAACCCATTACAGCAGTCAGTAAAACTCCAGCGCCACCAATACAAGTTAAGGCCCAACCATAGTGTTTCATTGAGGGCATAAACATGCGAGCACATACTCTATCATGAATGCTCGTTTTCAGGAATCCGGAAGATATACCGATATTGCCCAAACTAGAATACTTACCGTTAAAGATAAAAATATCATTGATAATGGTTCGTCTAGAGAAAATCCGAAGCTCATACCATTGTCCATAATCATCACTAGAGCATCAACTAATTCAAGAAATGGCCAGACTAAAACAAGTAGTAAAAGAGATCCTACAGAAGCGCCGGCTCTTCTCAAATCAGAGACCAATAAATGGAGAGCTGAGGATGCAATTGCTACACTAAACATAACAATGCCAGGAAGCCATAACCAAGAAGAAATAGCATCTACATCTTCTCTTTGAATTCCATAATCACTAATAACTAACCAAGAAATATAAATTAAAGGTAAAGGAAGTATAATTGAAGAGCCTATGATAGATGAAAAAGTGCGAAATTTCGGCCCTATTATTGCTGCCCACCACCTACCACAATTTCCTTCCGCATATCTTGAAATTAATGCAGGAGGAATTACCACAGAGATAAATGACGGCAATAAGATCATTGCTGCCACAAAATCTGCACCGGCTACTGATATTTCATCTTCATTTACCAATGTATGAATCAATAATAGTGCCAAAATAGAAGGAATAAAGCGACTTATTGTATCAATAGGATTTCTTTTCTCCATTCTGTAAGCCCAATGGAAAAGACTTGAGATTTTACTTATTTTAGCATTATCTGAAGGTTCTGGCAACTTAAAATCAGATAAGCTGTGCTGTTGATTTTTTACAGATATACTTCTCTTTTCACCAAAT
>CABXQY010000032.1 GCA_902514485.1 uncultured Candidatus Poseidoniales archaeon | reverse complement strand
ATTGTTGTTGATTATTCTGCTAGAGAGAAAGTCAGTCGAACAGATTTCATTGGACGAGATTTAGTGGTAGTTTTGGGAGGCGATGGAACTCTAACATCAATAGCCCATTCTGTAGACGAAAATACTCCTGTAATGGGAGTTAATAGTCATCCAAGAGAACTTGACAATGATGGATCATACGGATTCTACATGGGAAGTGACCCTCATAATTTCAAAGAAGATATCAAGAGGGCCTTAGATGAGGAAGCAATTGTTAATATTTTACCAAGATTACAAGCTGAAATTTTCACTACTAGTGGGAATATAATTCGTTCAGACCCAGCATTAAATGATTTATTACTGGCTAATACTCATCAGTACCAACCGTCAAAATATAGACTTCAAAGGAAAAAAGATGGAAAAAACTCAGAAATAAACTGTGTACAACATTCCTCAGGATGCTTGTTCTCAACGTTTCTTGGTCAAGGGGCTTGGTATAGACATATCAATAATATTGAAGGTACTACTTTCGCTGAAAACGAAATTGATAATCATTATTTATTTGTATCACGAGATTTACCTAGAAACGACAGGAGGGATGATGGAACTTATTGGGCTTGGACAAAGCAGCCGACGATATTCATTAGCGACATGCATAGAGGTTATGTCGTAGCAGATGGATGGGATGAAACTCATTTTACTAGAGGCGCTACGGTTTCTGTGAGTTTGAATGGCCCTAAACTAAAACTTTTAACATTTAGAAATACAATATATGATAGAGTATCATACTGGTTCAACACAGATTAAAATACGATGAAGAAATATTGGAGGTTTTTATTTGGATTATCACATTCACGAACTAACTGAACGTCTGCTAGAGAAGAGTGACGAGATTACTAATTGGATGAAAAAAAAGCGATCAGAAGTTCCTATGCCGATTTATGGGAGCGTAGACATAAGAGATAGCGGATGGAAAGTTGCTGTTGTCGATGCAAATCAATTCCCGGCAGGATTTAATAATATTTCAAAAGATGATGAATTAAAACTTTCATCATTACTTCGCGAGCATATACAACGAGAAAATTTAGATTGTAAATGGGTGCATATATATCCAGAATCTCATACAAGAAATCAAGGATATATCGAAAATATTTCGACTATCAAAAGATTACTAGAAATGGCTGGATATAGGTGTACAGTGGGGTCACCCGATCTGGAAGGACACGGTTCTTTAGATGGGATTTCAGAACCACTAATTTTAGATCAAGTGATTTTATCAAAAGACTCACTATTAGTCAATAATGATGTCCCTGATATGATTCTACTTAATAATGACTTGACTGAAGGTATTTTACCAGGATTATTGACTAATCGAGTCACTCCTCCACCGAATATGGGATGGCAAAGAAGAAGAAAATCGGAACATTATGCCTGTTTACAAAACTATGTCGAAGAGATTGCAGTAATTCTTGAGATAGATCCTTGGCATTTAATGACAGATTGGTTCGTTAGTGAAAATAAGTGTCTCGAGAAAGAATCGTGTAGATTAAAACTGGCTACAGAAGTCGATGTATTCTTAGAAAAAATTGCTCAAAAGTATAATTCTTTGGGAATTAATAGAAAGCCTGTTGCGTTTGTTAAAAATGATAGAGGAACATACGGATTAGGAATAATGGCAATTAGCAGTGGTGATGAATTATTAAATTTATCAAATCGAAAGCGTAATCGATTAATGTACTCCAAAGGTGGAGTTGAAGTAGAGAACTTCTTGATTCAAGAAGGCGTTCCAACGTCATTATTTACTACAGAAGGTTCACCAGTTGAACCAGTAGTTTACTTGATAGATGGAGAAGCCGCATCTTGGTTCTATAGAGTAAATTCGAAGAAAAGCGATATGCAAAATTTGAATTCGCCTTCTGCAAAATTTTTGACTTATGATGAATCCGGATATCAATTTGGGAAACACGCTCATAGTTGGCATGCCTTAGTTTCTGAATTATCTATGCTAGCAATGGGCGCAGAATTAATACAACAAACTCTTGAGTAATAAATATCTCAACGTCATCTGAGTCAAAGCTTACGCTAATTAGTGTTATTTTAGAGAAAAGAAATAAAGTTGGAAGGAGCAGGATGCCGAAGCATCCTACCCCCCCCCGGTTTTCCGAGTTTCTTAGGAGGTGATCCATCTGCAGGTTCCCCTACAGATACCTTGTTACGACTTAACCCTCCTCGTCGAAGGCAGGCTCGAATACCCCATAGAGAGGTAGCCTCACCCACCCACAACTAAGATGGTTTGACGGGCGGTGTGTGCAAGGAGCAGGGGCATATTCACCGCGCCTTTTTGAGACGCGATTACTACCTAATCCAGCTTCATGAGGGCGAGTTACAGCCCTCAATCCGAACTACGAACAGGTTTCGGGATAGCTATCATTCCTTTCGGAGCAGCAGCCCATTGTCCTGTCCTTTGTATTGCGCGTGTAGCCCATAGCATTCGGAGCATACTGACCTACCGTTGCCCTCCCCTTCCTCTGACTTAGCGCCAGCGGTCTCCCTATAGTGCACTGAATCCGGAGATTCAGTTAGCAAATAGAGATGAGGGTCTCGTTCGTTATCTGACTTAACAGAACGCCTTGCGGTACGAACTGACGGCGGCCATGCACTACCTCTCGAACAATCCGGTAAGTTCATTACACTGACCTTCATTTGTCCGTCGGCTATGGTGAGTTTTCCGGCGTTGAATCCAATTAAACCGCACAATCCTCAGGTTGCGGTGCTCCCCCGCCAATTCCTTTAAGTTTCAGCCTTGCGACCGTACTTCCCAGGCAGTGGACTTATCACCTTCGCTTCGACACTGAGAGTGCTCGGAGCACCCCCAACATCAAGTCCACAGCGTTTACACCTAGGACTACCCGGGTATCTAATCCGGTTCGTGCCCCTAGGCTTCGTCCCTGACCGTCGGATCCGTTCTAGTGTGGCGCCTTCGCAACAGGTGGTCCGCTCAGGATGACAGGATTTTACCCCTACCCTGAGCGTACCCCACACCTCTCCCGGTCCCAAGTCTGACCGTCCTCGCAGAATTCAACCAGTTAAGCTGGTTGATTTACCCACGAATGTATCAGACCGGCTACGGACGTTTTAGGCCCAATAAAAGCGACTACCACTTGAGGCGCCGGTATTACCGCGGCGGCTGGCACCGTCCTTACCCACCCCTTATTCCAAGACCTATTTAGAGTCAAGAAAAGCACCGGTCTTACCCGATGCACTTGGAGTTCCCTGGTCACGATTTCTCGCATTGCCAAGTTTTCGCGCCTGCTGCACCCCGTAGGGTCTGGATTCGTGTCTCAGAATCCATCTCCGGGCTATGTCTCCCAACACCCGTACGCGTAGAGGGCTAGAGGGTACGTTACACCCCCTACAACCTGATACGCCGCAGGCCCATCCTATGCCGCCGGAGCTTTCATCCACTCACCGTTCCAGGCGTAGTGAACTATGGATCATTATTCTCAGTTTCCCGAGGTTATTATCCAGCATAGGGCAGGTTACCCACGTGTTACTGAGCGGTACGCCGAGAATCTAATTTCTCGCGACTCGCATGGCTTAATCGAACTCCAATAGCGGTAGCCTCCGGCAGGATCAACCGGATTTCGTGTGAAATCACAGTATCCTTTCGAAGTTTGTAGTCATATACAATGGCTGTCACTTTATTATTGAATTGGCGCAGAAACACATTTCCTATATTTGAATGTGATATATTTTTTCTGCTTACTTGCACCCCCTATTATCGGGGTCAAGTCGTTATTGTGGTTAACCTCCATAACCATGAACTTGGTTCATGGCCGCACTTCCTCGGCACACGCCTAACCTGATAGTAGATATCATTGCACTAAGTGCTCAATCTCCAACGCCAGTCAAACGTAGCAAGTCGCCGACCGGCAAGGGGTATTTCAATCTGCCCTATGAACAAGTTGAACTATTGGTACGCAGTACAGCGATTATCACGATATAAAATACTTTCAAGACATAAGTATTACTTCGCTCCAAAAATAGATTTTGAGAGAATATTCTAGCTATTGAAATCTTAAAAAAAAGAATCAAAATACCAAACATCGGTATCAAAAAAATAACTCACAATAATGATGAAATCAATCAGCACCAAAGAACTCTCGGAGCACAGGATGCATCTCCATAGCTTGCTCCTTTTGGATCTGCTCATAGGTCCTTAATATGATACCTACCGCTAGTAGAAGACCCGTTCCCGTAGCATTACCTACAGTACCAAGTAAATCAGCACCAGCTGCAAGTAAACCTACAAAGGCACCAGAAAATAAAGTCACAGGAGGTATATATCTTTCAAGAATTCTTTCCAGCACTACTGGATTCTTTCTGAAACCAGGTATCTGCATACCTGTTCTCTCGATTTGCTTAGCAACATCCTTTGCACCCATATTAGTAGTTTCAATCCAAAACTTCGCGAACACAGTAGAACCGGCAGTCATAACGAAAACATACACAACAACGTGAACTAGCAGTTGGCCCAAACTATGCCCATAAGCATCTCCCGTTTGATTAAGTAAAGGAAGGAACCAATCACCAACGCCATTGACCATTGAAGAATACCACGCGAAACCATCTGAAGGCGTCGTGGCACCCACTTCGTATGACCCAAACCAATGGGCCCGACTCATGGCACCATTGCGCCCTAAAATCGGCACTGTTGAAAGTACTGGGTGACTCCAGAATAAGAGAGTGAACATATTGATATTTGCAAGTAAAGCAGCCATTAAAATAACTGGTATGTTACTTGCGTAGACTAGACGAATAGGATATTGACCGCGATGACCGCGTACCTTACCATGAGTCAAAGGTAACTCCAATTTACTAGATTCAGCATAAGCAACTACCAAGAATACAATGATTGAGGAAACTAGTGCGGCTATAGGATTAGCGTGATTTAGTAAAATTAACTCAAAACCATTTTCTGAAACTAATTGAGAATTAGTAGCAGTCCTTAATGTATAGAATATCATAGGAAGAGTCCCTGATGGAGGATTCTGGAATGATAAAGGAGATCCTGCAGTTACTGGTAGAGGGGATAAAGTACCTACGAATGTTGATTGGGCAACACCTGCAGCAATGAAGAGAGAGATACCACTACCAATTCCCCATTTACTCACGAGCTCATCAAGAAGGAATACAAGGTATGAACCCATAAATAATTGTGCGACAATTATGGTATTGGCCCAACCTATACCAAAATCCATAATCAAAGTCTCTGAAGGATCTAAGAAACCATATACTTGAGGTATTGATTCAATAGGTATCATAATCAGAACTAATAATTTTTGGACTCCCTGATATAATTGTTTATCGCTAGAATCCTGTAAATCTAATTGAATGATTTTAGCACCTGCGAAAAGCTGCATGATAATAGAACCAGTAACAATAGGTCCAATTCCTAAGTGCATTATTGAACCAGACGCACCTGCCATAATTGCTCGGAAAGACGAGAATATATCTAATGTTGAATCTGATAAACCATAAATCATAACATTAGTCATCATAAAGTAAATGATTAATACAAGAGTTGTCGTCCATAATTTTTGATTAAAACGGACGTGCCCCTCTGGTTTAGTGATACTAGGGTAAACATCAACGAATCTGCTCAAACCGTAGAGACGGCTACTTTCTGAACCGGAATAAAGTAGACAAACTAAAGCCATTGAAACTGCAACACCAAGAAGTGCAACACCTACTAACAAGAATCCTACTGCTGAGGTATCAACCCAACCCCAATATGCTAGACCAATTACAGACAATAGCCAAATCCCTGGTTTAAGAGAACGTCCTACATAGGGCATTGATTTGATATTTTCAGGTAAATCAGACATAGCACTCCACATAACGTATGCCACATATGGTAGAGAAACTAGGAACATGCGTAAAGCATGCATTTGTTCTTCACCGGTTCCACTGAATTCATCACGTAACCAATAGTAAAGCATACCCCAGTATAATCCTGCAACAATCAATGTTGCGATAACATTAGGTTTTCTGTCGACCATTAGTTACACCCCAATTCTAAACTTATTCTTCTTCCCATTCTTCTTCGCTGTCACCAAGAGTTACTGAGCCACCTGCGGCTTCAACTTTCTTGATAGCAAGAGAACTTGCTTCATTAACTATGATATTCAGAGATTTGTTAATTTTACCTTTACCTAGTAATTTGTCATAACCAAGTTCAGACAAGTTGATTGATTTACCTTCTGCCATTTCTTCAACTTCTTGAAGATTGATAGAAACATTAACTACTCTCAGACTAGGGTCTCGATTAAAACCATGCATACCCCAATGACCTGGCATATACTTTATTCGAGTCATAACACGATGTTTGTTGATTCCGGCATTACCACGGCCACCACGCTTACCCGCGCCACGACCTGCTTTTTTTCCTCTGCCATGGTAGCGAGAGCGACCACGGAATTTATTTGTACGGGATACCATATTTATTCACCTCAGAGCATTCTTCCTGCGAGATCAGATATTGCCTCGCCACGGAATCCTAGAGCACCACCAACGGTGTAAGCTCTCTTGATTCCCCCCCATCCTTTGCTTCCTCGTGGGGGGTGTAGTCTAAAAATTGGTTTTAATCCATCAACGTCCTTCATAGTTGCATCGCCTGCTGCCATTGCTTTAGCAAACGCCGCTACAGTTTTGTAATTACTTGCTGCTTTGATAGTAGCGTCGTCGACTGGTTTGTCTCCAACCATTCGGCCTCTCTCTTTAAGAAGTGTTTCAATAGTCTCAGCATCAACCTCGCCCCAGGTCACATAATCCTTAGACTTCTGTAACATACCTGAGTAAGTTACATTATCTGGAATTAATGTCGCATGATTAACACGTGTTAAATTAAGCATAAGCATAGTATCTCTAATTTTCTTTGTGACTCCACGGTCACTTCTTGCTCTAATTACCAAAAATGTCATTGTAGCTTCCTCCCTTTAGTGATATTCAGTCTTTGACGATCGGCGTCTGTAAGTTTAGTTTTATTCAATTCTACAAGAGCATTGAAAGTTGCACGAGCGAAGTTGATTGTAGTACGAGTTTGACCAGCTGAACGAGCCCAAACATCGGTTACACCTGCAAGATTTAGTACACGGCGCCCGTAGTCACCAATAACTAATCCTTTACCTGCAGGAGCAGGCATTAGTGTTATTCTTGTTGAACCGGAACGACCAGTTACCTTGAATGGAACCGAATTACCAGGACCCTCGGAAGATTCCCATGAACCATTTCCTCTCATTACAGGAATTAAGTTTAGTTTAGCCTTATCAATTGCCTTACGAATAGTTCCTGAAACTTCTTTTCCTTTGCAAACAGCAAGGCCAACATAACCGTCACTATTGCCAACAACACACAGAACATTAAATCGGACACGACGCCCTGAATCGGTCATTCTTTGAATCATATTTACACCTAACACGTCATCTGTTAAATCGGGCAGTAAAGCATCAACAATCTCAACTTCTCTAATTGGTAAGCCAGTACTGACTGCTTGCTCATAAGTTGTTATTTCTCCATTCATGACCATACGGCCAAGACGTGTTCTAGGTACCCAAGAACGAAGCCCTGCTAAAGGATCAGGCCCTCTACGACCACGAGTATCTGTACTTGGTTCGACCGGAGCCAAGGCTGCTGCTAGACCCGGGGCTAATTGAACTACTTCGGTATTTTTTTCATCACTCATATTCAAGCCTCCTCAATCGCTTTCAACGATTCCTTAACTTTGTCACTCATTGAAGCATCAATATGTACACCATGTATTCGATCATCATCAGGTAAAACTTGATCACCGTGCGGAATGTCTAATCCTGCATCAACCATTCCTCTAAGTGCAGCGAATACTCGACTACCTGTTGTTGATGCAGATAGCCCTATGTCTAATACTGCGCTTTCATAACCTGCAGACATTGCATTCTTTGCAAGTGCATATCCAATAAGATAACTAGCAGGTACTGATTTCCTAGAAGCATCAATGGGCCAAGAATATTTATCAACTAAATTTTTACCGTTAACGGATGCCAAGATAAAGTCCCCCTCAGGGTTGAATTCTACTAGTTGACAGATAGTTTGAGTATTTGATATTCGAACTACTGCCCTTGGTTGTTCACCTCTTAGAAGTTTCATTCTTCGACGGTAGTCAGTTTCTCCGACTCTTCGCCTTTTGAATCTTAATCTTTGGTTTTTACCATGTGCCATTATTCATCGCCTCCAAATTTAATACCATCCAAATCCATATTAGTTCGCATGTGAGAAACAGAACGGTAAGAACCACCCTTTGCCTTTCGATAGTAATACCTATATTCACTAGAAGTTAGAGTTTCATCACCTCTAAGGTCTTTGAGGACTCTACGTTGAGCACGAATAAGACGCATCCAGCGATTTTTCTTTGGATCTCTTGAGTTCCTTGTACCTTTCCTTGAACCGGGACCTTTACGGCGACCCTTTGCTTTTTGTTCAGCAGCTTTTCTCGCTCTACCTTTACTTATTCCCTTGATAGGCCTAGCTTTGATTAAACCATCTTCAATTAATTGACGGATGTCATCCTTCTGAACAGCAGTGCTTACTTCGTCGAGATAGTCTGGATTTATCCATACTCTATGTATACCTACTGTGCGACCCTCTTTCTTAGAAAGTATCTGAGCAGCCATTCTTTTCTGATTAGAAATAATCATTTTAAGTCACCTTTCCTATCAATTTTACGACGATTTAAAACTCGGAGTCCTAAATCATCTGCTCGATCGTGTATATTCGCTCTCTTTCTGTTACCTACCCCAGCGCCTATGCGTATTGCTTGGCGCTCTGGATCTAAACCATCAAGGTCGCTTGGCTGATTAACTAAGATATCCTCAAAACCAGATGGATGTAATCCACGGACTGCAGCGATTTTACCATATCCTACTCTAACCATTGGAGTGCGATATTTCATGTTGAGCCTTTGCTTAGATTGCATACCCTTAGGTTTCCTCCAACCAGTTCTAGCAAGACGATAATATCTGTACCATTCTTGTCGACGGAATTTAGGCTGTTTCTTCATTTGAGCAGCACGGATTGACAAGTTTGCTTTTGTTTCATCGTCCAATACTGGCTTTTGACGAGCAGTGTGGATTTGATCCCATTCTTCGTCAAAGAATTCTTCATCATCGTCATCATCAAATATATCATCATCTTCTTCATGCATCTCTACATCTTCGATAACTTCTTGTGGTGAATCATTTGATTCAACCAATCTTGCAATAAGTTCGCTCTTCTTACCAGAAACTGGCAAGTTAGCTCCCCTTAGTAGTTCTTTTAGTTCTGCAACAGTCATGTTTTCATATTCTTCCATACTATTACCTCCTTTATACTCCCTTAGAGACTATGTATATTCCATCTTGGAACACACGCCTATCTCTTTTCTTAACGACGCAGCATCTCTCAATATTTGCTGCTGTCTGCCCGACTTTCTCACGATCAGATCCTTTGACTATAATATCTGTTTTATTTTCAACACGAACTTCTACATCAGAAGGAGTCCACGGTAGTTTTGCTACACGAGGCACCTTTTCTCCGAAAAGATTGTTCACAGTTAGTTTGTTAGCTTGAACCTTTATAGTCATAGGAAAGTGAGAATAAACTGCTTGAAGACGGTATTCAAAACCAGTATCGACTCCTTTGACCATGTTAGTAATATGAGCATTCCAGGTGCCTGCTAACGCTCTCTCTGAACGTCGAGGTAAATCACAGAATACTTCTACACTTCCCTCTTCAATAGAGATATCTAAACGAGGATGACGAAATTCTCTGGAAACAGAGTTACCATCTTTTGATATTGTCAAATTGTTTCCTTCAACAGATGCATTAACTCCATCAGGTAGTGAAATTCGATGTACTATTTTATCTAACTTTACCATATCTATCCCTCCTCAGAAAATATATGCGAGTAAACGCCCGCCTATTCTCTCCTTTTTTGCTTCATGATGATTCATAACACCTTGATTAGTAGACATTATCAAAAGTCCGAAATCTTGAGCAGGGAGATATCTAGATTCCCACTTCTCATATTCAGATCT
>CABXQY010000031.1 GCA_902514485.1 uncultured Candidatus Poseidoniales archaeon | reverse complement strand
TCAACTTGAAGTAAGGCACTGATCTCAGTCCTGAGTTCAGGGAAATCACTCTTGATATTATCTCTATACCATTGATCGAGTGAAGGCGGATATAGCGAGTATGAATTAAGCCAATTAATCGCGGGGAAATGCCTTTGACGTGCGAGACCTGCATCAAGACCCCAAAATACCTTAACAATACGTAGAGTTCCTTGACTGACTGGTTCAGAGATATCTCCACCTGGTGGCGAAACCGCACCAATTACAGAAACTGAACCATCTCCTCCAGCAAGAGTCTCGACTCTTCCTGCTCTCTCATAGAATTCTGCAAGACGACTCGAAAGATATGCAGGATAACCTTCCTCACCTGGCATCTCTTCTAAACGAGATGAAATTTCCCTCATTGCTTCAGCCCAACGACTAGTTGAATCTGCCATTAAAGCAACATCATAGCCCATATCTCTGAAGTATTCGGCGATGGTAATACCTGTATAAACTGAAGCTTCTCTAGCTGCAACAGGCATATTCGAGGTATTTGCAATCATAGTAGTCCTATTCATCAAAGCTTCACCTGTTTTAGGATCCATAAGATGTGGGAATTCGTCGAGAACTTCGGTCATCTCATTACCACGCTCACCGCATCCAATGTAAACAACAATATCGGCATCAGACCACTTAGCAAGCTGCTGTTGTGTAACTGTTTTACCGGAGCCGAAAGGACCGGGGATTCCTGCAGTTCCTCCCTTAGCTAGTGGGAATAGGAAATCGAGAATTCTTTGACCTGTTTGTAAAGGAACCTCTGGAGCGTGTTTCTTTGTAAACGGACGTGGCGTACGAACTGGCCATTTTTGCATCATTTGGATTTCAGTTCCATCTTCTAAAGTACAAACAGTTTGAGTTACATTAAATTCTCCTGAACTGATACTCTTGATGGTACCCGAGGCACCAGGAGGAACCATGACTCTATGTTCGATAGTTTTTGTTTCTTGCACTGTTCCAATAACATCTCCTGAAGTTACTGAGTCGCCTACTTTGGCGGTTGCACTGAAATTCCAATTCTTTTCTAGATCTAAACCATCTGCATCGACTCCTCTTTTGATGAAAACACCCATTGTTTTCTCAAGCTCAGGCAGAGGTCTCTGAATACCATCATAAATCTTAGTTAAAAGACCAGGACCTAATTGTACAGACAGAGTTTGTCCGGTTCGAATAACCGGTTCACCAGGTCTGACACCGGAGGTTTCCTCATATACTTGAATAACTGATTGTTCGCCGTGTAATTCAATAACTTCTCCCATTAAACCTTCATCACCTACACGCACAACTTCATACATTCTTGGCGAAATTCCTACTGCGGTTACAACTGGTCCAGAGATGCGATAAATCACTCCATTTTCTTCACTCATTTTTAATTCACTTCCTTTATTTTTTTTTCTAGGATTTACTTCCACAAATCGACTCCTAGTGCCGACTTGATGGACTCTCTGAGGGTATTATCCTCTTCTGTCCCAATACCCAATACTGTGGGCGTAATACTCTCGGATAGTTGCACTCGCAATCTTTCCGGAAGCTGTAATAAATCAGAGTTATCAATTACAACAACTCCTACTTCTTTTTCATTTAATAGAGACTTCATCGTTGAAGTCAACTCATCTAAATTAGCGGGATTGTGTAGTCTCAAAACTCCTGCAAGTTGGAAACCAAGGGTAAAATCAAGGGAACCAACTACTGCTATCTCCATATTATCTACCTCAAAAATCCATATGCGCTTCTAATACCTCGGATGTGAGGCCAATCGTCTTTCCACGCACAAGAAGACGAAGATTTTGTATTTCGAGTACTTTGCGCTCGATATAGTATATTACAGGGAATGATGACACGGGATTAAGATATGCGAAACGCTTTAGCATTGCATGTCTTTTATGGGTCAGAAGAGACGCTATTGGGTCTAAAGAACCCGTCTCATTAGACTGCTGAAGTGCTTCTTCGAATCCTTCATCATCAAATGAATTACTACGTCGAAGAGCATCTACTATCGCTTCCTGAGAAGTTGCTTGGGATACTTGTGCCATTACTGAATTCTGGATACGGCCACCTGAAATAACCATCTGTAAACGTTTGTCTGGAGAAATATTTTGACGTAGTTCACGGAATTGATTAATTATATTTCGATGATCAATTTCAGTCCTGATATACTTCATTAAATGGATATTAGAATCCTTTCCACGAGATACTTTCAATGCATGATTGTAATATTGTCTATCTAATGCATCTTCCATTTCTTCTAACGTAGGTTCAGTACCTTCCAATTTACCTAATTCCTTACCCCAAGGGGTACCGGCCATTGCACTGGCTGCTTCTGCAACAGTTTCTGTAGTCCTAACTATTTCAAGCCACAATGAATTTTTAGGGTTCTCAGAAGGAAGAATTTGTGATTCAATTAATTCATCTGAACAACCGCCGTTAACTGCACGTAATACAGTCTTTGCCTTTTCATAAGAGAAACGCTCAACATATACCGATACTATTGACTTTAGAGGCCCTTGGCAAAATCTCATTACCTCAGACAGGTCATTGTCAAGATTGTGGAAAAGCGCAGCTTCTACAGCATCTGCTCCGTCCATGCGAGCAGAATATATATCCATTTCAGAACGATATCCTAGCTCACCAATACTTGCACCAATTGATTCAGGCCCTAGTTGCAACAATTGTCGCATACGGGTCGGATCAATTAAAGAGGCCTTACGTGCTTTAGCGCGAGCTGAAGCGTTGTAAATATTAGAACGGCCACTTACTATTCCAGTCATATTTTCACCATCTAATTTCCGAATAAAGTTTTATTTACAGTACCTAGATTAGCATTCCAAGCTTCTTCTAAACGACTATCAAATCGATAGTCGAGTACTATTGAACCGTCTTTAGATTCAAGGACAAAGCCCCCCAATCCTTCAACGTCTTCACCAAGAGAAAAATTCCCTTTTTCAAGCGCTTTGCGATCAGTCGAAACTGGACGAAGTAACATTCCTTCTCCAGATTTACTCGCTTCAGCTAAAAGTGCATTCAATACATCAGAACGACCTTTGAGGTCTGGCGATGCCACCGATGCACGTATTGAATTCCAGGTCTCATCCAATTCTTCGCGTCGAGCGATTAGAAGATGCTTCTGGTTTGCTTGTTTAGCTGAGGCCACTACTTCTACTGACAACTGGGCGCTCTCTCGCTCAGCACGTGCTTTCATATCTGAGGAGAAAGAAGAAGCTACTGCTTTCGCTTCATCCTCAATTTCTTTAGCTTGCTGCTTAGCGGCTGCGATAATCGAATCAGCTTCAGCTTTCGCCTGGGCTGCGATTTCGTTTGCTAATGCATCCAATGTCATTTCATTACACCTCGTGTTTTTAATAAATCATTTATAGAAACCTACAAGATTCTGCTTAGAGCAAGAATAATGCAAGGAATCCGAAAAGAACGATTGTCTCAGGTAAAGCTGTGAAGATTAGTCCATTAACGAACTTGCTACTATCTTCTGCAATCATACCAACAGCTGCTGCACCAATTGGCCCTTGGCTTAAGCCAGTTCCAATTCCTGCTAAACCTAGAGCGATTCCTGCTCCTATGTTTGCGTATGCTTCTACCGTACTTGCGTTTGCTTCTGCCTGAACACCACTAGCAATCATCACAACTGACGATAATGCTAGTAACAGACTTAATCCACTCATTTTGTTTTTGTTATTCATATTTTTTCCTCCATTTTTTTCTAAGCATAATAGCTTGGAATGTGATATCACTCGACCTCCACGTGGTGCGAGCGGAAACCGAAAGGCTCGAATGCCTCTCCGCTAGAATCATAATATTGCCTCATCCATTCTACGAAATGAAGCCTGGCCGCATGAATATTAGGACTGAATACCCCCAGACCCCATGCAAAGAATTGAACTGCTAACCAACCTACAAAGAAAACTGGCACAAATAAAGGATCATCTGAGATAGCATCTTTCATTGGATCCCACAACATATTACCCGTCTCAGCAATTTTAACTCCTACAATACCTACTGCAAAAAGACGCACATAAGATATCACAGAAGGCATCATTCCAATGGCCTCAATAGGAGCTAACAACAAACTTATTGCTAGAGGTATTCCGTGATAGTTGTATAGAGTCCACATTAGCAAAACAACTGCTGTTAAAGCTATAATAGCCCCAGGTTGCATCATATATTCCGCTTCATCTGGGCCGAGATAACCATATGAAAACATGAAACCTCCAATTAGTAATAAAATCCACACACCATGTTCAAAAAATGCTGCTAAGAGACCAACATGGCCATGATCAGTACCGTAAAATAAAACATCCCTAAATCCGATAATTCTACCAAATATAATATGAAGGAATCCAAGATAAATCGTCAAGACAATTAGGTGCTCCAAGTTACCATAATCAGACGTTGGAGTAACTCTATGGAATGGGAAAGCCAGTTCGATACCGAATGGAAGGTGGGCCGCCCATGCATGCCCATGGTCTAGCTCAAATGGATACAAGAAGGCTAGATTTTCGGCGGGATTGTGGCCGTGATGAGGAAGTATCTCCCAACCAGCAAATTCTGCATAGATGTAACCAAATCCGAGAGTCCCTAATCCTATGTAGACTAGGAATTTACCACCTAAGTTCATCATTTCATTTGAACCTGCGCGACTCATGACTAGTGCACCTAGAGACATTGTGACTAAACCGTAAGCCATATCTCCAAGCATCATTCCAAAGAAAATTGGATAAGTAACAAACATGAACAAAGTAGGATCTATCCTTCCATATGCTGGCCTACCTACTGCATCAGTAAGTAATTCCATTGGCTTACTGACTTTTCTATTTTTATATGAGATAGGAGGCATCTCTTGATGGTGATCGTGACCTGAATGGCCATGACCTCCATCGCCTGCCTTCACCACAAAGGGAGAAACCTCGGTGTACAAACAAGATTTTGAAAGAGCCGCTCTAACTTCTTCTGAGCGAGACATTTCTATCCAACCATCAATGAAGAAAGCATGCTCCGATACTGCGATTTTAACAGGCGCGGTCAAAATATCATGTTCCCTCTCTAACAATTCTAAGCCACATACTAAAGATTCTCCAAATTCGTTTGTCCAATCATCTATTTCTTCAGTTATTGATGACTTCTCCTTAGAGAGGGTATCGATTTTCTTTTCGGCTTCTGCAAGCAAAGTACGTGAACTACCGTTAACATCCTCTGGAAGATTGATTGCCTGGAACCCAGAGGAATTCAATTGAGATAGTGTATCATTAGAGTCACTATTCCTAACGAAAACAGCAATTACCTTAGTTTTTTTAGATACGCCGCTAAAGAAAAGGCTATTTTTTGTGATTTCTTTGGCCATTTCTAAGTCATTCACAGTACCTACGAATGATGACAATTCTGAATAACCAGACAATAATTCTACATCTAAATCAATTGATGAAATTAATTCTAAAACCGCTGCTTCTTCCTCTAGAGAAGACAGACTATTCTCAACAGAATCGAGACGAGTACTTTTTTCCAAAAGATGTTCGACTGCCTCAGAGAGATTATTTTCGAGTTCCGAACGGACTTTCTTCGCAGATACTGGTTTCTTTGGCCCTGATACATTTACAAGAGAAGAGGCTGAGCGCAATTTGGATAGACGCTTCCCTACTTCTTCGGCCTCTTCTTTAGGAGTTCCAAGGTTGAAACCTTCGTCAGCACCGTCGTATTCTATTATATGTAGGGCATTTAATTCGGCTAATTTGTTAACTACCTCATCAATCAGATCTTTGCTACCAGCAGCGAGTAAACGACCCATCTGCTGTGTTTTAACCTGAGACATAATTTTAACCACCAAATTATTAAAATTAATTTCTAAAAGCGTCAATTACAACTTTTTCTGCCTTTTGACGATTTTTCATTCCTGAATCATGAATACTTTTCTGAGCAATTTGTCCATCGCTTGAAACAATGTCTGCTTCAGAGCCAGCACTTTCACGTGCTTTTGAAATCAAACCTTGAGCATTAGACTCGGATTCTGAACGACCGGATGTCAAAATTTCCGAGGCTTTTTGTCGTGCTTGAGAAATTATAGAGGTTGCTTCTTTCTTTGCATCGGACAGCGACTCAGTAGCCGCTATTTCTGCATCTTTAATTGAACGTAGAACATCTTCCCTAGCCATATTCAGCACCTATACATCAATGTCGACCTAAAATTAGTATATGATAATAACCGATGAGCAACCTAAACTTCATCATACTAATCACTTTGACATTAGTATCAGTACGTACCAAATACCTGAATCTTCCGCGACACAATATGGACACCGAGACTATCGGCGAGAAAGACTGGAGTGAACTCCAAAGAAATCTTGAAGCCACCATACCGGTTTACGATAGAATAAATCGCTTTGCAACTCTAGGTCAGGTATCAAAATGGAGAAGAATGGTAAGAGATAGATTACCTCGTGATGGTCGAGTATTGGAAGTAGGTTGTGGACCTGGTAGTTTTGCCGAAGAGTTCGAAGGTAAGGAATTAGTATGTCTCGACCCTATCCCTGAGATGCTTCGTGTTGCAGAACCTAGAGTTAATGAATCTAGAAAATTGAATGGTTTTTCAGAAGCTATATTCGTAGAAGGTAAGGCAGAAAAATTACCATTCGAGGATAATTCTTTTGACGCAGTTTGTTCGTTATTTTCATTCAGAGATTGGTATGATAAAAGAAAGGGTTTGGCACAAGTTTATCGGGTCCTGAAACCAGGTTCATCGGTAGTAATTGTAGATCCTGCGAAAATCAATAAAATCCATGGATTTTTGGGTTGGTTATGGATGAGAACATGGGTAGGAAGTTATGCAAAAATAGTATGTAAGCAAGATGATCACCCCTGGAAATGGCTTACTAAAACATATGTCCACTTTGGAACAACCAAAGATTATACTAAGATGTTAGAAGAAGTGGGTTTTGTTAATTCACGAGCGAAAGTCATATTCCCTGGAATGGCAACTATATGGCAAGCAGAAAAACCAGAAAAAGCATCAAAAACTAAAAAATGAAAAACATGTTCCTGCAAGTTATTGATCTCCAAACAAAAGGCTTTGTGAAACGATTGAAGATTAAATTAATTATCCAATCAGGTAATCTCAAAATATAACTACCAAAAATAAATGCTTTTTTGGAATTACTCATTACTTTACCCATCTGCTTTTTCCAACGAATTTCAAATTCAGATAAAGGTACGCCGGATTTAAGATGTTCAGAAATCACCTGCCCGGCTATCCTTCCACCAATCATAGCAATAGTGATTCCTGCACCGTTTGACGGTAACACCATCCCTGCAGAATCGCCTACTAGAACGTAATTTCCTTTGACAAAAGTAGTAATAGTTCCTGACATAGGTAATGAACCGGCTCCGGTAAAAGTGATATTTCCATCATAACGGTTGACAAAATCTTTGGTTAGATCATTCAGATTTTTACCTCTAGAGAATTTATTTTGTATCCCTACGCCAATATTAGCACCATTTTTTTTAGGGAACATCCAAGCATAACCTCCAGGAGCCATTGAGCCAAAATGCAGCTCCACTGCATCTCCAAAATCTCCGTCCATCAAAACGAATTTAACTGGTATTTTAAGGCTAGATTCGTTCCAGAAATTCCGTCTTAAAGGGTCATTATGCCCTCCTGCGCCAACTATTACCTTTGCAGAAAACTCCCTACCATCTCTTAATTTAACCGAATTCCCGTCTATAGAATCAACTCTTGAGTCGACTAAATATTCTACCCCTTTTGATTTAGCCAAATCAACAAGAGCCTCATCATGAAGTACTCGATTTAACATAAATCCTTCAAACGAGTAACGAAGAGGTTTTCCAGAAGGAGGGACTAAATGCATTTCGGAGGTTTTTCTCGATATCGCACTTGAGGGTGTTTGTAACAAATCATCTATGTCTGGAACATCAGGACAAAGGCGGCGCATTTCATCATTGGTAGGTACTAGTTCACCGCATTGTAAAGGCGTCCCAATAGGGTCCCTGCCATCAATAACTAAAACTTCACAATCGCCTTCTGCGATATATCTCGCAGTAGTTGAACCAGCAGGTCCACCTCCAATCACAATAACTTCCCAGTTTTTTTTGAGAGTCATATATTCACCTAAGAGTACTGATTAAATCTTATTTTTTTCTTGAACGCGACCTTTTAGCAACTTCTTCCATTAATTTTCTTGCGTTACTTTGAGGTAATAATTTCAATTGAAGTAGAGCTCTGTTGACATGATTTTCAATCAATTGTTCAGAATACTCAAAAGAACCTGCAGTTGAAAGTAATGATACTAATTCATTCCATCGATCATCTGAGAAATTTTGTAAAACATCTGCTAATTGTTCACGTTCAACCCCGTGTAGCATGGTTAATGCATGAATGATTGGAAGAGTCATTTTACCCTCGTGTATATCACCACCCTTGGGCTTACCCATATTCTCATCGCCAGTTAAATCCAGTAAATCATCTACGAGTTGGAATGCTCTACCCACTTCCCAACCAAATTCTTCAAGAGATTTTACAACTTCATCCGAAGCTCCTGCGACAATTGCAGCGCAAGCACATGCAGTGGCAAAGGGACCCGCTGTCTTCCCGTCAATGATAGAATAATAATCTTCAGGAGTTGTTGCTAAATTCCCAATATGTTCGTGTTGTAACAACTCACCAGAAGCTATGTTAGCACATGTGTTTGCCATCTTCTCAACAATTTTTGCTTCATATTTTCCACCTAAACCAAAGCCAAGTACGAATAAATAATCTCCCCCGATTATTCCATGTGCAAGTCCGTGAGATGCATGTAGAGTAGGCTTACCTCTCCTCGTTTTTGAAAAATCATAGATATCGTCATGAACTAAAGTTGCAGTATGAATTAATTCTGCAGCAAGAGCAAGGTCCATTACTTCCGATATTTCCTCGCCACCTGCTGATTCAAAGGCTAACATCGTAAGAACTGGTCGGTATCTCTTCCCCCCTGCAAGCAATACTTCACGAGCTAAAGCCATAGCAGGTGCCTGAGTACTAGCCATCTTTTCTTGCACGAAATCTTCCAAGGCTTCTTCCACAATATCCCTCCTTTTTCGGAGTTGTTGCTGAGATGGGCGGAGAGAGACCATGGTGATTCAATATGCGTTGGAAGGGGTCGCCTATATCAATAAGTGTCTAGCCGGTTGGTTTGAGTACGGTACGTGCTCCCTCCCATGAGGTGGACGCGATTATGGAAAGAATACAATTTGGAACCCTATCTATATCATCATGCCCCGTTAACCAATATATGGAGAAGTTCTTCGAATCTAGTGAAGCACCAGATACCGATATAGAAACTGGAGAACAAGAATCTTTTTCCCTAGCATTAGAAAAACTTCAGAACGGAAACTTAGACTTACTTGCGATGCCTGCGAGACTCCTACATGGTAAACAAATGCAAATGTATGAAGCAGATTGTCAAGTACATGGAGCGAGAACTCCTAGAACACCAAATATGGTACTAGTTTCAGAAAATAAAATTCAATATCAACCTAAATCAGCTATAATTTTGTGCGAATCAAAACTGATTAGAAGACAACTAAGGAGATCACGTAGAGGAATGAGAGTATTATCCCCTATTGCATTTATAGAAATTGAAAAAAGAGAAGAATCGTTAGGAAATGAATTAGAAAGATATTCATGGATGGAAAAACTACGTCAAAACAAGGAAATAGATGGATATGTAATTCCAAGAGTTATTTATTCGACACTAAATATTAGTGAAAGAAGACATACCTTGCTCCCTGACCCTCAAAATAGAGGAGATAATCACTTTTTACCTACTGCATATTCTGATTTGGTAGTATTAGTTGGAAGAAAGAGTTATCCTAATAAAAATGCCAAATTATTTTCAGAAATTGAAGGAGAGACTGTTTGGAAAATTCAAAATCATTTCATCGGGGGAATGGATGAGAATCAATTGAATGGCATAGGTATTCTTACTAGACATCGTAAAATGAGCACTCTGATGAAACAGGCGGAAGAACATAAAGATTTGACTATGGAGCAGGCATTTCATGATTTAGAAGGCGAAGCAAACACAAATGAAGTACTAGTTGAATTTAGAATTGAGACGATTTCAAATGATGGGAGAAGAACAATAGCTGTAGATAGAGTAATTCCATATTCAGGTTATGAAGTAGCAATGATTTCGACTGAAAAAGATTGGCGGAAAGTGATTGAGAGTTCAGAAATAGCAGGAATTGATTTTTTTAATAATTAATTCTGGCTTTTAGATTTAACTACTAAAATACATATTGAATGATTAATTCATACGCAATTAATATCATGCAGAATAATTCTCGACCATACAGAGGTGATAGATTTTGCAGGTTGACCAAGTACTACTAGATGACCTGTACCGATCTCGGCTGATGGTTTTGAGACAAAAAGCTGAAGATATTAAACTCAGTAAATCCGGTTCAGTAGAGGTACTAAGAGCGAGATTAATCCAGTATCAAATCCTTACAGATATAGACCTATCTTGGGATGGAATTCAGTCTATGCCACATAAAGAAATCGGTGAAGTTCTGAAAATATTTGGAATCAAATCATCGGGTTCACATAAAGAGAGAAGACAGAGATTATGGTTACATCTGAATTTTGATTCAAGAAGGATGACAATTGAGAGACTGGCTGAACTAGATAGAGAAAGATTACATCGAATGTGCCAACATCTGGAACTACCACTAACAGGAAATAGAACAATATTAATGGGAAGAGTTGCGGGAGTATTAACAAGTCAATTTAACGCGTGGGGAAGGATAAAAAGAAGTTTAAGGAGAAATGGTATTCCAAATATTACTAAACATCAAAATGAAGCTTTGGAATCAAATGAACAAATATCATCTGTTGAACTTCCAGATTTAAATCAAAAACAAGATACTGAAATTAACATTGCATCTATTGCAGCACTGGAAGATGCACACGATTCATTATTAATGGGCTTCGAAAATTCAGACTTTACAACTCAAGGAGACATCTTAACAATACAAGCAAGAATTGAAGATTTAGATCGGATGATAAGTACCATCATTAGAAGTCACGACGGATTTTGGGGAGAAAAAGAGAGCGACTTACTACTTAGACTT
>CABXQY010000030.1 GCA_902514485.1 uncultured Candidatus Poseidoniales archaeon | reverse complement strand
CGATGCTGTTGGGAAACGCCAAATAGATTTAGTCAAATCAATGAACTCCTGCTTCTCGATGGTGTTATGCCGACCGTCTGCCTTTTCCTCATTAGTTATTGGAAGTTTGAATGAGCCCTTTGAAAATACGAGAATATATTCATGGACATCTCTAAGACAAGGATTTGACGCAGATTGCCAAGAACCCCACGCAGTACTCGAACCGGCTGAGGCGGATTTGTCCCAAATGATTTCACCTCGCATTAGAAAACCTAATTCAATCATTATTGTATTGACATAGGCCGAAAGAGGGATGTAGGGTTTTCTCCCTATATTTGCAATGTTAACCACTGCTCTTCCTCCTGGTACTAGGACTCTGTAAACCTCTTTGAATACATCACGTAAGAGACTAAGATATTCTTGAAGTGTGAGATTTTCATCGTACTCCTTGGAAACATTGTAAGGAGGTGATGTGACCATATGGTGGACACTGTTTGACGGAATCATACTCATATTCCTTGCATCCTGGCACAGAAGTGTATTTTTCAAATCCTCTGGGAATTGAACAGATTTTCCAACATCAGACTCTTTGGGTATGTTCTCATACAGTCTTGAGTTGTAGTATTTAGAAGAATCATGCCCCTCTCTCTTCGAGACGCCAAATGCCGAGGTTTCTGTGCCTTTTGTTGTTTTCTCAGGAGCCCCGTCTTTGTCCATATCCCTTACTAGATGTCAACAGTAGATAACTTCTACGAGGCAAGAGGCTTTGAAACCCGTTTGGGAATTGACCTATTCTTCTGCATCACGAAGTTTCCTAATTTTATGCTTCCAAAAATCAAGATCGCTCTTGGGTTTCCAAGATTCTGGCATCTTCCAATTGATTTTTATTTTTACAGTATCAGCATGGTCATAGAGTTCTGTTAAATCTCTTTGGAGTTTTTGAATAATTCTGGCAATATTTCTTTAAATTCCGATTTATGTTCTTTGCAACTAAATAACTCCGAACCATTACTATATATTTTAGTGGTATATTCATAGTAAATACTACCACTGTCGCTTGACTTCCTAATTCTTGTCTGTTTTAAGCTGAGTTTCTTTATGTCCAGTTCCCTCCTAGAATAGATGATTAGAGGAGTGAATTGTTTCCAAAAACTTATGGTGAAAGAATTGGTCTCTCTGGTAATTATAGCCTTATGCTGATATGCAAACAGTCCCACCGAGGCTGTAAACAAAAGAAAGATACCTATTTCATCTATTACTTCTCTAATAGTAAAACCATCATATAGCCCAATAAGCGATATAACAATCATGAAAATAGAAAATAAAGCCGAAGCCTGGACGATTCCTTTAGAGGCACTGTTTCCGTATGTGGAAAAAGATAATACTTCTCCTTCATCTGACTCCATTTCCATGAACCCGGTAGAGGTCGAGTCTATGATATATTGGTGTAAAGAGTACCCCCTGAGTCGTACTACTTCAATTAAGATGGGGGATTATAACAAAAAATTCAAGTGCATAGTAATTATGCAATACTATGGACACAATGTCTGGGAAGGTGAAGGAATTAATTGACTTCATCGTGAAGGAGAAGATTAGTAATCCAAATGCGAAAAAAGGGGACTTGAGTTCAGCCTGTTGCGAGGCCCTAAGTTTGGAGAAGAAGAGATCAGTATTCTTTTCCGACCATCTAGCCGTGCGATTTTCGGAGGCCTCAGGAGCATCGTTCTCAAATGTAGTGTTGTCTTTATCTGCACTAAAGAAATTCGATCATCTTCCATTTATCGTCGTAGTCGTTCGTCCAAAATCAACAGAGTTCCTAATAGCAAATAGTACGTTCTTAAAAAAAATTAGTCACAGTTCAAAACAACTACGTGTAGACAATGTAAAGGGGAGTTTCCTTGGACATGACATTATTCGAGAGTTCCATGGGTTTGAGAACAAGCCAGAAAATTTTGCTTCACTTTTTGACCATCATTTAGCTACACCTTGGGATGAAAATCTCTCTAGGCTGGTTGAGGCTACATCCGGCATTGTCCCAACTGGAAAGCGATTTGAACCAACTCCTGAACAAATGAAAGCGATTCTCAAGTCACCTGAATTATCCTACACGGTGTCTGTTAGTAAGGAATTCCTACAAGTGAAGTTAGAATTAGATCAATTAGTTCAAACGCATGCTGAGGAAATTCTTCAACTTGCAAAAATCGACAACGTAAATGTGCGAGGGAACCGCATTGAGCAGTTGCTAACAGGAGGTGATAATCGGCATGAAATCGACGATATGAATCGACAATTGTCATCTGGTATTGAATTGCTAATTGAGGTCAAGACAAAACTCCTAGACAAATCTAAATCTTCCAACCCGAAGGCCTACAATATCGATAAAATGCTAGAAAAACTTAGTTCAGGGTACACAGCATTTGTGTTTTTGTTTATTGGAATGGATATTGAAAACAGTATTGTCACTTCTTCGACTATTTCGATATTTGATGAATCCATAATCGCGGGTACAAAAAAACAACATCATTGGGCAGGTCGTAATTCACGGGGAGCCACACAACTTACATTCTCAAAAATGAAATCTATTTTTTCTGAAAGTTTCCAAGAAACAATAGACAGGGGTAACTCAAAAAATTTCTTGCGTTGGTTGATGGAATCATCTAACTAGTGCATTAATTTATTAGACATCGCCTTCACCGTTTCCACATGACTACCCGAGCCCCTCGAAATAGGACTCTTGTGGTTAAAGAAGCAGAAAAGAAATCACTGTTAGCCAAAACTATTCAACTCGATTCTGTAGTAACAACTGAACAAATTATAAACAAAATAATTCATCAAGATTTGATGACTTGTATAGAATATATTCCTGAAAAATGCATAGATCTGTTAATTGTAGACCCACCATATAATTTGAATAAAAAATTTGGTAAACGTGTATTCAAGAAGAAGTCTGCTGAGAAATACGCAGTCTGGTTTGAATCTTGGCTATCAAAAATTATACGCTGCCTCAAGCCTAATGCTAGCATATATGTCTGTTCGGATTGGAAAACCTCTGGTATTATTGAACCAATCCTTGCAAAACACTTTACAGTCAGGAATAGAATTACTTGGGAAAGAGAAAAAGGCAGGGGAGCAAAAAATAACTGGAAAAATTGTTCGGAAGATGTTTGGTTCTGTACAGTCTCGGATGATTATTACTTCAATGTAGATGCTGTAAAATTGAAAAAAAGAGTGATTGCTCCTTATCGTGACAATGCAGGAAAACCAAAAGATTGGAATGAAACCGAGAAGGGCAATTATCGTTTAACTCACCCCTCAAATCTTTGGACGGACATATCAATTCCCTTTTGGTCGATGCCTGAAAATACAGACCACCCTACTCAAAAGGCAGAAAAAATGATTGCTAAACTAATTCTTGCTAGTACAAAGGAAGGAGATTTCATTCTAGATCCATTTGCTGGTTCAGGGTCTACATGTGTCGTTTCAAAGAAATTAAACCGTAATTTTTGTGGAATTGAGCTGGAAGATGAATACTGTCAAATGGCAGTGAAAAGAGTTGACAATGCTCATATCGGGGGCAAAATTCAAGGTATTCATGAAGGTCATTTTTGGGAAAGAAACAGCCTTTCACAACAAAAGTCGAGTAAATAATTTCGGTTTACTACTGCTTAAGCAATGGTTTAGGAGGTTTGAACAGTAAAACTACGCGTTATACTGAGGACTTACGCAGTGACTAACCTCTGAAACGATAGTGTTCGCATGAGCTCCCGTTTGAAACGGCGCATCATTGAAGGCTGATGCAGCAGAGCATAGAGTGAATGAACTGGAAGAAGTTCTCTGGACCCGCAATTCTCGCTGGCCTCGCTATTCTCATTTGGTCGGGACAAAATATTCTTTTGAATATGAAATATGAGGAGGGAGATACGGTTAATCCTGGTTTTACAATTGGTGTTTGTGGCATGGGTTTACTCTCGATTTTAATGTGCTTGGTTTCAATCGTTTGGTTTACGTTTGTATTGGGAACGAAGACGCAAAAGACGGTTTTCTTGTCCGAAGACCCTGATAATTTTCAACATAGTTCAGTTCCTCTTGCAAGTGATTCGCAGAGTACGGTCGTGCCCTCTACGATTGGTGGAGGTCCTGTGTCAGATGTACGAGAGAAAATCATCATCACAAAATCTGAAGGTGATACAGAGCAAATGATTGGATTCTCCTTGATTGCAGGCAGCGTTGGAATGTTTGTACTGATGGTCCTATTGGGATTCATCTCGATACTAATGTCATTGGGACCCGGATTGGGGTTCTCTGGTGGAACGTGCAACAGTACCTGTGAAACCATCTGGAGTGGGGCGAGTTTCAGTATGTGGGCCTCAATCTTGCTTTTCCCATGTGGCCTGATTGCTTTGGCGAGACCTTTTTCATGGTTCCGTTCTGGCCAAGATATTCATGATCCTGTTGTGAAAGTAAGAGCTGGTATTGTAGCAGGAATAGCATTAATTGCAGTAATCTCCTTTGGTTGGCCCGCTTTGCTTGTTGTAGGAATAGCGTTGATTATCTATGCAGCAGCAGGATGGGCTTCATGATACATACATCTACTTCTGTAGCGAATGTTAGGTATGAATCATAAAGCGGGGCCCTATGTTACACCCATGGACTTAACGACACTTGATTACATTCGAATTTCTATTGGTGCGGTCATACTTCTGTATGTGGCAAATTGCTTGGTGAATCAGAGAGTATGGATTCGTAAGACATTTTCATGGGGTGCAAGGGAGGAGTACCCCAAAATCTTCCAAATGAATATTATTGGCGGATCATTGATTGGATTATTTTTGGCTGCAGGTCCTTTCTTGTTCTGAAGTATTCCCTAGAGCTCTTTACGATGGAGTTCGAAGGTAGGGAGATAGCCTTCGATATCAACCTCATCTGACCATTCAAAGTCGACCATTATGCCACCCCATTCTATATTGGCTATAGCGCTCCCAACCATTCCACAAATAGAGCATTTTAGATTCACAACTGCATAATTTGGGTCCCCATCTGCACAAAATTCCGTTATATTATACCATTTAGGTCTCTCAAAAACATGCTTACAACTATCCATAATAATGTCCTATTTATTCAGGGTTCATAATAATCTCCCCTCCCCCAAGCCTTAGAGTACCGATTAATTGGTATTAAAATCAGTCATTAGACCAGAATTTCTCCATGATATTCTCATCGTAAGATACTCCAAATAAATCTGAAAGATACTCCACCATCATTGAAAGATCTTCACTCACTACCATTACTCTTCCTATTTCAATCCCTTTATGATTCATGATTTGAGCATAGTACCAGTCATCCGTATCACTTGAAAATTTTTTAACAAAGGGCTCTATAAATGCTATTTCAGATACTTCGATACTAAATTTTCCACTGATGACTGTCTTCCCGTCAAATGTGAAATCATTCCACCAGAGTTTGTAAAAATTCTTACCTCTAAATAACCAAAATATTGGTGGTAAGAATATAAATCTGACAAAAAATGCGAACGCA
This sequence comes from uncultured Candidatus Poseidoniales archaeon, assembly GCA_902514485.1. Classification (GTDB taxonomy): domain Archaea; phylum Thermoplasmatota; class Poseidoniia; order Poseidoniales; family Thalassarchaeaceae; genus MGIIb-O2. The sequence goes on along the minus strand of CABXQY010000030.1, from coordinate 6,345 downwards.
GTGAAAAAGACGAATGTCACAAGACCAATCTCGATTCTATCGTATTGAGTTTGACTTGCATCAGGAGAAACGAAACCTATAAAAAATCCTCCAAATATGCCGAATGCAATAAATATATACAAAATCACATTCAGATTTTGAGAATTCCCTTTTATTCGAATTAATCCATTTCCTTTCTCTTCTATCGTAGCTTGACGGAAATTAGGTGCATTCATAATTTATTCTAATAATATCTTGAAAATAATCTTTTCTACGGATAATCAGAAGGTGGTCGATACGACCACTGGTAATCGGATGGGTACCCCTTACACCACCCGATACTAATGCCTTTCACGATCTATGAAATATATTAATGTGAATATTCCTCCGAATAAAATCATTGGGAGACTGATGAATATAGAACCTAATCCAAAAACAAATTCATTTGGGATATTGAGATTCCAGGGGTCCAGATTCGCATCCGATTTACTTACTGAAAAATATCCTAAATTGAATAAAAAGAGGCCGGTTATTAAGGAAATAGATGCCGCCCTCAGCTTGTTTGACTTTGTCTTTTTACTAATTGAACTTGAACTTGGCACCTGATTCACAACTAATCTACTCATGCAGACCTAATAAATTACATTGATTACCTTGGCCACCCTATGATTCTCTATAATCGCAGGGGTAGGCATTGAAAGGGCCCATAGATAGCCGATAAGTTCGCTCTCAACATATTAATGGGTTTAAGCAGAAACCCATTGATTTACTCATAAAACGCTTAATCCGTACTTAGATTCATAATACTCTACGTTAGTAGACAATCTATGCGTATCATAGCACCAATGATGATTTTGATAATGATGACCTCAACTTTAGCTGGTTGTACTGGCGGAGATCCGGATGGCGGAGGTAATGATGAAATTGATATGGATATACTCAATCAGTTGATTGATGATAACCTTCAAGATTTCATAAATAATACTACAATTACTGTTGAGAATCACTATCATAATAATACTACAATAACCAATGATAATACGGATAACTCTGTTTCTTATGTTAATGGTTCGGGAAGTGGGCAAAATTACGCATCTATAATGCACATGTTTACTTATATCTGGGATTATGAAGATTTAGGGTATGATCCGATTAATCACTTGATTATAGATAGTGACACGAATTCATCGTTCGTTTATGCTTATGGTTACAACGGCCAAGTTGTAGAAATAAATCCTACATGTAGTGACTTATTGTATAGTAACTTGGAAGCCTCGAGGGATCATAGCGGAAATGTGGCAGACTATGATTATTGGAAAGAATATCTAGTAAATAATTTTGGTTATAGCTCGCAATTAGAAGATGTTTCTTCACAAATTAATAACGACTTTGTATCATTATATTACTCTACAGATTCTGGCGGAAATGCTAACAATTCTTGGATGATTAATACTATATACGAACAACAGTGTACATCTTCAACACAAAACTATGGTAAAAATACAGTATTATTCGAAATTGAAATACCTGAAGAACAGTCAATAAGGCTACTTTCTTTAGATCAAAATGTAATTCTAAATCTACATTGCGAAGATGGTTACTCTACCAATTTACCATATACTGAATTATTAGATTATATTGGCGGTCAATCAGAATGTACATTAGTAGGTACATCTAATGTGGCTTGGTCTCTTGTTGTGAACCATACATTAAATGATAGTTGGGGAGGAGGCGACAGATACTATGACTTCGGTGGTTCTTACATTACATATTCGCCAGGGGCTAACACCTATTCTTCTGTATATTACGAATCGTACCCTGTAATAATTGATGTTAATTCACAATGAACCTGAGGGTCCCCCACACGCTCGTACATGAATCAAAGGGTACCCTTTGGTTCAAGTTGAATCATAGTCTTAGCAAAGGGGTAAGTCAATCTCTACCCCTCAACGACTTCTGCATGGGTGGCCGGGTTGGCAATGTCTCCCGGGTCGTGAAACAGTCCCGTGTGGACCAAAACCCATTGCGCGGGGCTGTCCTCGGCGAGGCATGCCAGAACGTGGTTGTCGGGATCGTCGTCGACGAGTGCGAGAGGGTTCACCGTGGCGCCATCCTCGAGCAGTACCCAAGTCCCGAGGCGTTGATCTTCCCCTAGCGCGGCGTTGGCAGGACCTGTCACTCCTCCTTCCCAGGTTAGCTGGACGACCTGGGCGGTGTCGTCGGGACACTCTCCAGCAAGGCCGTCAGTATTGGGTGTGAAGCGTTCGGCGAGGACGACTCGGGGACCGTCTTCGAGTGGGGTGATTTTTTCAGTGCTCACACCGAGAAGGGACTCGCCGTCAAAAGTGAGGAGGGGGCCGGTGACCTCCACCCGCAGGGGCGTTTCTCCGAATGTGCCGAAGTCGCCGGTGAGCAGGACGGTGCGCTGCTCAAGAGGCTCATCAGCGGGGTGGAGGGTAGCGCAATTAGGCACCACGCTCTCGCCGTCAGAACGTATCACTAAGAATGATTCTGGGACGACGCTATCTATCTGCAACTGCGTCGAGAATACGACCGGCATCCCGTCGTCGCCGGCGATATTATACCCACACAATAGGCTAGCTACAGCCGGGAGTTCGTCGAGACCATGATACGCGGATAAGATCGAGGAATTCTGGGCTTGGCTCGCATCGCCGTCTCCGTCTTCAGCAGTTGTTCGGTTGATTTCGATGAAGGTGATGTTTGAGGTTGTCTCCTCTAAATCGTGCGTGGCAGTGATATTGAGGTAGATCTGTACAGCACTGCTTTGCACAGTGAGCGACCAGGCGCCATCTGTGTTGGGCTGTGTTGAGATGGTAACGTTCTCATTAGAACTCAACTTGACAGTGATTTCATCAGGGTGTAGATGGTCAATATCACCAAGAATGGCGATGGTGAAACCGTCATCGATCACGTTGCTCACCGACAATACCGGAGCAGGATAAATACAATACTCTGCAATTTCGATTGTAACGTTTTCACCATAATTTATCGCTTCAGAATCCATACAGCCTGGGATTTCATCAATTGGCCCTTCTATGTTCGTTTCGTCTCTTAGACATCCTACAATTGAACTAGTCATAATAATCAGGGCGGTAAGTAGTACAAGCGATTTGTTCATCAATAGTCACCTTATACCTAAGAAGATGCAATACCATACTAAATATTATACAATTCTTTGCAATCTAATGCAAAACAGACATTTTTTTTAATTGCCCTAACCAGTATGTTTCTAGAATATATTACTATTTACGAGATTATTTTCTCCCATTTTTGGGTTAGCTATTGCACTGTATTGTAAGCATTTTACGGTGATTATGATATGCTATTGCAACTGATGGTTTCGTATGGAAACAGTCATTCGAGGCGCTCGAAATGTCAAAAGGAAGCCAGTTAGAAGCATAGGAGTAATCGTGATTATCGGGTTTTCACTAGCGATTTTTTTGACATCGAGTATAGTTGCATCAAGCATTGAGGCACAAGCAACAGTTCTAGAGGATAGCCTTGGCAGGAAGGTAATTATCACTAGTTCGGATGCAAGTTTCGATAGTTCGGCTTCGATTGACGAAGATATTCTTAGTCTTACCAACAACATAAGTGCGATTGAATCAGTTCAAACATTTGTAACGGATATCGATAGGTCTGGCATTAATGAGCTTCTTGCGCAAGGGGGAAGTCTCCGAGATCCAGATGCCCTACGAGCAGCGGTAAGGTTCATCTCTGGCCAGAACCTAAGTTCGGAGTTGGAAGGATTTGTTTCTGAAGAGTTGGTTTTGGTAGATGGTAGGATGCTTAATGATTCTGATATAGATTCAAACAATGTACTGTTAGGAGTAAATAGTGCTCTAGCAAAGGGAATTTTAGTAGGGGACTCTATTCAACTGAATGGGAGTTCTCTAAATGTGGTCGGTTTAATCTCTGGAGATGTTTTTCAGACAAATGCTACGATTTTGATGAGTGTTGAAACGGCCCAAATCATTACAGGAACTTCAGGATTTGACAAGATCATTTTAACAATTGAATCTATCGAATTGGTCAATGATGTGATGAATATTTTGCAAACCGAGTATGGTGACGAGTTGACAATTCAGACTGCATCAGAACAGGAGGGAGATGATATCGCTCAATCAATAGAAAAGATTGGTGGAAACGCAGATTTAGGCGCTATTGCCGCCCTTTTTGCCTCTATGTTGGTTGTAGGTTTCATAATGGTGATAATTACCAAAGAAAGGGTAAATGAGATTGGTGTTTTGAAAGCCATTGGACTACCTAATTCTAAAATTGTAACACAATTTTTGAGTGAGTCAATCTTCATGGCATCATTAGGTTTTGTCGTCTGTATTTTAATCACTTTAGTGGCAGGTCCAATGATTCAAACGATGCTAATTGAATCCGGTTCTGATGATTCATCATCAAGTGAACAGGGCTCTAGTCCACAGTTCCAACCTGGTCAAATCCTCAACCCAACTCCGGAATCATCATCTATGGATTCAATCACTTCATTAGAGTTCTCTGTGGATGCTAGGAGTATAGTATCTAGCTTGGTTTTGACTATACTAATTGGAATCATAGGCGCCCTATATCCCATTATGGGGGCGTTGAAAATGCAACCTGCACAAGCATTAAGATATGAGTGAGGTGAGAGTAATGAAAGAAGAAATAATACTACAAAATCATAATGAATCAACCCTAGAAAAGAAATCTCTAAATTTTGACACTGATTCTCTGGATAATAAATCATCTATTGAACAATTGAAGAAAAGAGTTTCCGACCAATTTGGAAACGATGCTCAGCTAATTTTAGATTCGATTGATGAGGTTGAAGGCATAATTCTACGTCGTGAAGCAAGGGAAAAAGGTGATTTTGATGATTCAAAGGCAATTATTCATCTATCAGGATTATCAAAAAAATATCAATCTTCTGGAATGAGTCCTGTAGATGCTCTGAGAGAGGTTGACCTATCTATCGTTCAAGGAGAAATGGTCGCAATAATTGGACCCTCAGGATCGGGAAAATCTACACTGCTTCAGATGATGGGTGCCTTGGATATTCCAACCACTGGAGGCGTCAGAATAAACTTCCAAGAATTATCTGAAATGAATTCAAAGGAGTTGACGCAATTTAGAAGTCAAACTGTGGGATTTGTATTCCAAAAATTCAATCTAATACCAAATTTAACTGCATTGGAAAACGTTTCTATTGCAATGGAATCGACTAACATGAATAGGCAAGAAAGGAGGGTCAGGGCAGCAGAGTTACTCAAGGAAGTAGGATTGAATAAACGCATGAACCATCTTCCTGGACAACTATCAGGCGGAGAACAGCAGCGAGTTTCTATTGCAAGAGCTTTAGCTAATCATCCAAAAATAATCTATGCAGATGAACCAACGGGTTCACTTGACTCAAGGGCCAGCAAGACAATAATTAGCCTTTTTGATAGAATTAGGAAGAATTTTAATACCACAGTAATTATTGTTACTCACAATCATTCGATTGCAAAACATTGTGATAGAACAGTGAAAATTAAAGATGGCAGGATAAGATAGTCATTCGGAAGACAGTTAAGATTAATCTGAAACACTCCATGAGACATAATTCAGAATAATTCTACCTTGTTCAAGACAACCCGTTTACCCATTCCATCACGAACTCTTGAGACAATTCCGCTTTTCTCTAAATTGGTTAATGTTCTACTAATTTTTGAGCTATTCATATTCAATTTTTCAACAATTTCCCTTTGCCAGCATTGACCATCACTTTCCATTAATAACTCAATGATGGATATCTCTGATGACGAAAACCTAGCGAGTTTTTGCTTGGAATTAACCGTTGTCTGTGACATACCATCGTTTTGTTTACTCGATTTGATGTTAGATATATTGAACCCAGCAATAAATCCAACAAATATTAAGATCATTGAATAAGCAATCAGGATAAAAATCGACTTAGTAGGTGCATCTTCATTGACCGCCACGTAAGTCGCACGACCAGTCAGCAGTATCAAAATTAAGAATGAAAGCATGATTACGGAATGTGTTGAAGTGAGGTCTTTCCTCGATCCATCATTGTTAATTTCCATATTAATAGGATACTATCTAAGTATTAAAGAGACTTGGTGTTCTGATTGATGATAATTCCATAGATTATGTCCGTAGACAATTACTGGAATCCTATTTTTGAACAATTACGGAGAGAGTGGAAACTGATGTTATCCTATCACGAAGATTGATTCGATGTGTTAGCAAAGGGCCATATCAGAGGCTAGGCATTGAAAGGGCCCATAGATAGCCGATAAGTTCACTCTCAACAAACTAATGGGCTCAAGTAAAAACCCATTGATTTACTCA
>CABXQY010000029.1 GCA_902514485.1 uncultured Candidatus Poseidoniales archaeon | reverse complement strand
ATTGGAATTAGTCCAATACAATTTCATGTTTGATATTACTCCAGATGGAAGACCACCAGGGAGACCAGAAATGCCATTTCTAAAGCACAAAGACCAATATGAATATCCCAATGGAATTATTGTTAGCCAAATCATTACTTTCTTAATATGCGCATCCATATCGTAATCTTCCATGTTCATCAATAAGGGTACCCCTCTATGATGTATGCGTAATAATGGGTACCCATTATGATGCGGGCGTCAATAAGGGGTACCCAAGTAGATGCTGTGTAAGAAATACTAAACACTCGAGTATCAACCAAACGATATGAGCCAACTAAAACCGATGATTATTGTAATGCTAATGTTAACGTCTGCTCTTGCTGGATGTACTGGAACTGACACTACTGATTTAGAACAACAAATAGAAGATTTACAACAATCAAATGATGAGATGAATGAAACTATCAATCAACAAAATGAAGATAATGCAGACCTGCAACGTCAACTAGAAGAAAGGAATACTGAGATTGCAACATTGAACTCAAATGTGGCTATGTTACAATCATCATTAGCAGATGCAGAGACGTACAGAGATTCACTACTGGTACTACTGGAGGACTCAAACGCATCTAATGACGAACTTGAGTCAATGATTGAAACTGCTAACAACTCAATACTAACGCTGCAATCAGATCTTGTAGTACAACAGGATCTAGTGGCACAATGGCAGCAAACTGCTGAGGATAATCGTGCCGACCTGAGATTTGCCGAATTGGCTGGTGCCGACCTAAGTTATGCCGACCTGAGTGGTGCCGACCTGAGTAGTGCCGACCTGACAAATGCCGACCTGACATATGCTGACCTGAGAAATGCCGACCTGACATATGCCTACCTGAGTAATGCCGACCTGACTGGTGTCAACCTGAGTGGTGCCGACCTGGAATATGCCGACCTGAGTAATGCCGACCTGAGTAATGCCGACCTGAGTGGTGCCGACCTGTATGCCATACTGACTGGTGTCACTTGGGGTGATACAATATGTCCTGATGGAACTAATTCAAATGATAACAGTAATACTTGTGAGAGTAATCTCTGAAGTGTATCATATTCCGTACCCCTACTATACACATGCGTAAACTAGGGGTATAGGTACAACCCGTTGTAGATAGATCGTATCATAATCGGTCTAAGGTAGATACCCATATTGACGGATATGTAACAATGTAACCGTTGTATTGCTATCCATCAACTTCGCTACCCAAGTAGATGCTGTGGAAGAAATACTAAACACTTGAGTATTGACCAAAGGATGTGAGTAAAGCGGAGCAACTAATTACTAGAGCGGTCGATGAAAATAATGAATGGTTATCTGTAGTCCCTGATGATTACAGGAGGTTTTCATCAGTACCAATTAAAATTCCTTTTTTTGGTATTCTAATAATGATTTTTGGGTTTCTAGTAGCTTGGAATGACGGTGATGCTTCAATAACGAAACCCCTACCTCAACAATTATACATTATTTTGGCTGGATTGGGACTTTTTCTTTTTTCATTGATATTAAATAAGTTACAATACAAAGAAATCAGATGGATTCAGAATGAGAGGACATTTATTGTTTTTAACAAAGGCATCATAGGTAGCATTTTTCTTGAAATGGTGTATCACGTAGAAGATGGAGATAAACTAAGTCTTGATCAAGAAACATTAGGTCACTGGGAAGATTCACCTGATGGTGAATCAGAATATAAGACAGAGACTACATATTGGCTAACTATTGAACGCTCCAATGGAAACTTAGTAAAGACAGTACTTGGTGAAGATGTGCTATTAGGTTCAAAAAATCAGGTATCAGAGATTAAAAAGTTTATTTTAAGTCATTCATAATCTCTGAAGCGTATCATATTCCGTACCCCTACTATACTCATGCGTAAACTAGGGGTATAGGTACAACCCGTTGTAGATAGATCTTATCATAATCGGTCTAAGGTATGAGCCAATATTGACAGATATATAACAATGTAACGTTGTAATCCTATCCATCAATTACGCCAGCCTATGAACTGCCCGAACTTTGGAAGAAACTTAAGCAGGAGAAGTAGTCAATAAAAAGGGGTTGAGTGGGCTGATATAGACGCTCCCCTTTATTACGAACTCATCATAGAGGAGCAGTATGATTATAATCACTAGAATCTATGTGGAAGAAAAGAATGTCGGTGATTGAACTTCCATTAGCACGAAGAGCCCCCGGAATCCATGATATTTCCGAATATTGGCCGGAACCGAAAACCAACATAGCCACAACATTACTTTTGTTATTATTTGCAAATAATACTTTCTTTAAGCTTAAAAGTGAACATAATAGATAGTGATTCCTTTCATCCCAATTACCTGAATTTCGCCATTCTTCAGGAATTACTGAGTAATTCTGCCAACTTGCTATATTTCTTCTACCATTCAGACTTATTATCGGTGGATAGATTATTCCATCTAATCTCGTTTTGAGTTTTATAGTATGATTATAAGGGAGTAAAAAGGCAGGTTTATGATTTATTATCTGATTGACTAAATCATCTGAAGAGTACATGTCAGCTTCTATTGCCCATAGATTGCATTCTCTACTTTTTATTTGATTTCTATTCAGTAATCTTACACGTCCGTTGGAATGTTCCAAATCCGATGGAACAAATTTGGAATCCTTCACCCCTGATAGCAAAGTCGCAATTCCTCCTGGCGATAGTCCTCCATCAGGGTAAGATTCGAAGATGGCTGGATCAGAAGAGTTTTCGCAATTATGGCATAACCAATTGGCATGGGAACAGAGGTATATGTCGCTTTTACAATTATAGCACATATATGATTCATTCAAACACTTAATCCTCTCTTCTTCATTGTCTTCATGTTCTTCTCCAAAAAAATCTACTTCTTTGTCCATTTACTCACGCCCTAACATTATAGGATTTAGTATCCCTTTATTAATGCAACTCGCTAATGATTCTTCTCTGGAAGCATTATCTCCGAGGGAGATATTCTGTTCGCTTGAAATTTATTTACTTGACTCTGACTTGGATATCCTACACATATCCCACAAAGAAGGGAGTAATTTTTACTGATTTGAAACTCCTTTCGAACCGCATCTTCCCAAACTGCGACGGAGCCTTGGGCGCAAGTCCCCAATCCTTTCGAATGCGCTGAAAGAATTAGATTCTGCATGAAAAGGCCGGCATCAGAGGCTGCGAACTTGCCCAGGCTTTTGTGAGTGAATAAGAACAACTCCACTGGTGCGCCGAAAAATTCGTAATTCCTCGCCCAGAATCCATCCCTTGCATCTTTGTCATCTCTATCAATACCCATTTGAGTGAATAATTCCATTGGTTATATTCGTAGTTGGTTTCACAATATCTTTTGCTTTTGATTTAGGTACTTGAGATTAAATTCATCCCTCTATTGCCAACCATGACCGGGAAAAGAAATATTGAATTAGACGGGTGTATAGAGTGCAGCCATATCTGGTTCGATAAATCAGAATTTTCTAAAATCCTGGGAGAGGCAAAAACAAAATCTTTGAAGTCAAATAAGACAAAAAAATTCCACTAATCGCAACGGCCCCCTTCCGCTCAGGGGTGGTCGTAAGGGTACCCTTTGCTTCGTATACGGATGGATGGGGTGCCCATGCGTTTAGTGATGGAAACCGTAGGGAAGGTGATGCAGGGAATAGGACTATATCTCAAAAGTCAATACACAGAACATGGTCGAGATACTATGTCCGCATTGTGATGAAGAAATAGAGTTGGATGACGACTCGTCTGGGGTATTTGCTTGCCCATATTGCGATGAGGAATTTGAGTGGAATGTTGATCCTGCTCCTTCAAAATCAGGTGGAAAAGTCACTAGTAATTCTACATTTAAACCCATGAAAGTGGAATATGAATTCAAACCATCCTTTACACTAATGACTGCACATCTCGGACCCAGCGAGTCAATCAAGGTCGAGCCCGGTGCCATGGTGGCCCAGTCATCTGACCTTAGCGTCAGTACTGATAGGGCTTTCTCTGGAGGGATAGCGAAAGGCCTCTTCAAGGCCGTAATGGGTGGCGAGTCATTCTTCCTCAACAAATACACTGCAGGAAACTCGGGAGGGTGGATATCATTGGCTCCTTCGGTTCCCGGCGATATCGGTACATTTGACTTAGCCCCAGGAGAGAATCTGTTTTTGCAAGGAGGAGCATTCATGGCCTGCTCGCCGAACGTGAAGACCGATACCAAGTTCCAAGGGGCCAAGTCTCTCTTTTCCGGGGAGGGGGCATTCTTCCTGAGGGCATTCTCTCAGAGTGGTTCCGGACAGGTCTTCTACAATGCCTATGGAGCAATCAAAGAAATCGATGTCACACCAGATACTCCGATTAAGGTTGACAATGGGCACATAATAGCATTCACCGAAGGAGTGTCATATCGTGTGGCTACTGAAGGTGGTGGAGCGAAGAACTTATTGTTCGGCGGGGAAGGTCTAATTCTACAGTTTTCCGGAGCTGGCAAACTTTGGATCCAGTCTCGGAACTTGTGGGCGCTGGCTGCATCTGCTCCGTTCTTGGCGAGATAGAAGTAAATGACCTCTTGTTGTCATAGATTTGCCAAATAGTGCTCAACATAATCGATTAACAGTCTTATCAATGGATATCTGCTTAGACCCATGGGTTTACTATTACTGAATTAATGGGTTTGCAGTCCGCCCTTTCAGAGGCTATCGTTCCAACATGAGTATGGATAACCATGCCGCAGGGAAAAGAGTTGTAAACTCTAACAATTAGGGGATGTTGTGATTGGAGATTTATTGTTTGGGTTAATCCTAGATTTGGTACCGAAAAAGATTCGGAATATATTCGGAATTATTCTGATTATAATTGGAATTCTCTTATCTTTAATTGCTATACCTCTATGGCTAGTGGCTGGAGATACAGAATTAGGAATAATTTCTGCAATATTGGCAATCCCAATCGTAATCTGTTTCTTATTTGGATTTGTTTTGATTTCATCCACGGAGGACGGGGGATTAGTCTACTGATTGCAATTCCAACTACTTCACATATTACTTCTGCAATCATACGTACTCTTTCCACTAGCCAATAAGCTCAGTCTCAACAAACTAATGGGCTCAAGTAGAAATCCACTGATTTACTCATAAAACCCTTAATCCGTACTTAGATTCATAATGTACTTAGGTTAGCGAATATTCATGCAACCAATTAGAAGAGTGTTATTCGTAGGTTTAGGATTATCTATTAGCTTCATAGGTTTACTAGTTTGGAATATACCTTTAGGAGGTAATGAAGATTCAGTCAATGATTGGTACGGTTTGATATATTTTGGTTGGGGTCTTTTCGGCTGTTTTGGATTAGGCCCTTTTGTAATCCTTTATGGACTATTTAACGGATTGACAAGCCCCTCCCCCAAGCCTCAGGGTAGGCATTGAAAGGGGCGACTGCGAACCCATTAATTCACTAATTATTAACTCAAGGTTCTAAGCAGGTAACCTATGATTTGTGAATTAATCGATTATTAATTTAAATCTCAAACCTTTCTCGTTAATAGAAATTATCTCTACATCTATTTCATTACCAACTTTATAGAAAACTGGTATGAATTCTTGTAGTGGTAATTCCTTATTTGGAACTAAACCTTTTACTTGATTCTCTATGATAGAAACCATTAGTCCTACCACTTTTCTTTCATTATCTTTATCCGGAAGATGACTAATTATTGTACCTATCAACTTTTGACCTACCTTATATTTTTTATTCAGTTCACCTTCATTGAGTACCTTCTTTCTCTTTTTTCTTTTCTCCTTTTTAATATTATTTTTCTTAGTTCTTTCTAACCAATCGATCTCATCTTTATATCCGAAAGTCATTAAAGAAATCGCTTCCATTGGTATTTTTGTAAAGCTAGATTCCCAAGGAATATTCATATCTAAAACAAATTCAGGCTTGATTTCACGGATGACTGTCGTTCCATCTCTGTAACAGTATTCTACATCAATTAGTGGCCCACGTATTATTGTTGATATCAAACCTCTTCTAAAAAATGTTCTAAAAGATTTAATTTTCTTTCGATCAATACTTTCATTGAAATTCTTAATGTCGCCAATTAGCATAGATTTATTCTGAAATTCAATAAAGTCCCAAGTTCCAAATGATTCAAACATTTCAGTTCGATTTTTTCTTAATTTTTTAGAAACATCTTCATCTACATAATCTTCAAACTTTTTAATCCGAGCAGATAAATCTCTTAGAGGGACAACATTACGCAGATTTTTTACTCTGTTGCTAAGATGGCATTTGTCATGGCTTAGAACTACCAATGGGTAAATGTCACCTATTGAATCACTGAATTTAGATAAAAACATTCTTCTAGCCGATTCAGATTTTCTTTTAATTATAGAAAATACTTCTTTTTTAGGCTTATTAACCTGAAATATTTCTCCGTGTTCATCTGCGTCAATTTCTCCCTTCCAATGTTTTACCTCTAGGAAGAATACTGCCTTGGGCAAACAAAGTATTACGTCTACCTCTCCTTTAGATTGATGAGTATTAGGATCAGGGATTCTAATGGAATGGTGTATGGAATCTGCATATGGAAATTCATTCTTACAAAAATCTAACACCATCTTCTCCCCAACGTCTCCTCCACGTTTAGAGTATTTTGGATTGCGTCCTAATTTGGTACTTTCATACCATTCCTTCCGCTTCATAATTTCCTTAAACACATTAAACCTGAGAAAGATTTGTAATATAACACTTTACTCAACGTAATCGCAGGGGTAGCCTCTGAAATGGCCTACTGATAGCCCTTCGATTCGCGCCAACCAATCGCATGGGTCTTTGCACAAACCCATTATTGGGAATTTTTATTTCGGTTACGATTCCATTTTTTTATTCGTGGTAATTGCCATTTAATTATCCCTGTCCAGAATACAATACCCAAGACTACAGTCCCCATTGCCATTGTCACCCATGGTTCATCATCCCAAAAATTTACATCATTATTGAAAGTTATAGCTCCAAAATAAATTGAAAAACAAAAACCAAATATTAGATGAATCCAACGTAAAATATTATTCCAATTTTTTGACAATTTATTCACCATTTTCTTCATCAAAAAGTTTCTTCTTTGCAATATATTCTTCTTCAGTTAATCCATGCCATCCTTTGCACATTCCTGTTGGAGATCTTCCACAACCACATTTACTCATGATTGTCCCAGAGGGGCAGAGTATTAATATCGAAAAGTTGCTATTTTGAAACTTTAGTATCGTGTATGATACTTGTAAATTGATATACTTAAGTTACTTGGTACAACTATGCAACCAATGACCGATGTGAAACCAATTTGTCTTCAAACGAACAGTAAAGAAATAATTAATTTACTAGGAAAATCCCATGTATTAGAATTATTATATTACCTGAGCAGCCAAAATCGGCCTATAAGATTTAATGAATTAAAGCGAGAATTATCAATTACTGCTACAACATTAAGTAGGAGATTAGAAGATTTTATTGCGACAGAACTAATCTCAAGAGAAGTATTTGCAGAAGTGCCAGCGAGAGTTGAATATTCACTTTCTAAAAAAGGGAAGTCATTAGGTCCTGTTCTGAAAAATCTATTCAAATGGGTAGAAAATAACAATTAATGAATTATAGAATCTCAATTATTCAATGGTCCCCCATCGGCTCAAGAGCAATTGGAGGGGTACCCTTCCAACAGCTGGGTATTGCAAGGGGAGCCCATGCAATGAAAAGCGGAATCTGATTTCTATGAATTGGATATTTTACGCTAAGTTGGTTAACAGAATGATGCAGGAGTCTGTTCGCTTACTCTTGCACCCCATTCATCTTCATTGATGGGTTCGGGTGATAGCGAAAGGCACTCATCATCAGTGACAGCTTTCAGCCACAACCAATCTCCTTCAACAGAATAATTGAATTCATTATCCTCATTGATCTCAATTGAAGTCGTGATGACACCGTTGTTCGTGCTCCAGGTGCCAGAATCTCCTTCTTCGGTGATCAAAGTTCCATCTTCACTTATATTAGCAACCATGTCTTCCTGATAATACCACTCCCCTAGCGGTGGAACAACATCTCCATGAGCTATTCCATCAACTTCCACAAGATCGGCACTGCGATCTCCACCCAGGCATCCAGTGAGTGAGCATAACAAGATCAACGAGACAAGTGAAATTTCCATTTTCACCAAGTCATTCACCCTCGATTAAATGGTTAGAAGGAATATGGCCGTAGTCATTTTCAATTGCATCACCTTTAACATTAAACAAAAAAAGAAGCAAAACGGCTCCTAGAATTGGAATAAGTACAATCAATAACACCCATCCGGATTTTCCAATATCATGCAGCCGTCGGATAGATACTGACAGAAGCGGAGGGAATGAACCAAGTAGAACGATGGAGAGTAAGATAATCAAAAATGGCCCAATGGCATCAAAGACCATACCCACAACCCCGAAGTGCCCACCATACATTGCAGCCAAATATGCACCTTCAATTGATATGGCTGTTAGAACGAAACTTAGAAAGAAATACCAAAATTCAGTTTTGCTTGCTCGACCTCTGAAGACAAAATATCGTTGAAAACTCGAATATACGGTTCTTCTAAATTCTATTTTTGCACTCATGGTTGTCCCATGGCCGTCCTATACTTAATGAAGTGGGGATGCTGGAATTATCTTGATTCGACAACTGAATTGGAAAGTATAATACAACTATGTCTTCTGGTAATAATGTGCAGTACCTTGGTATTTTAGAAGGGGCTACCCTGATTTTCGTGTGTATATTTACGAGCAGAATATGTATTTCGTTTACTCAAAGACTCTCCAGAGGCATATCAATTATCTGTCTCATAGGAATTCTCTATTTTGCGTCGTTCTGGCTACTCCTCATATCATCAGAGCTGTTACACGACCATATTGAGTGGTTTTCTTTTTTTGAACCCGATAGAGTTGTGATACTTTATTCATTTACTTGGCTTCTTCCACAAACTGCTAAATCGCTTTTGATATTTTTTATGGGGTGTCGAGAAGATGACGATTCATTTGAACATTCGATGACTCGAATTTTAAATTCTCTAAAAGAAGAAAGAAAATATTTCAACCAACTTCGTAAAGAATTAAACATGGGAGGAGGCCAATTGCGTCGCAACCTCGACCGCTTAATCTCTCGCGGCCAAATCTTCAAACAAACCATCGGAAAAAAACACTATTTTAGCCTCACGTCTCCTTCATCGTCCCCACTTGACTAAGTACAAAGGCACGATGTAAAAGCATGGGAAAACGCCTAAGCCCGAGAATGGTTTCAGTACTTCTTTTTATTGTCGCACTCCCGATTGTATTCAATTCAGCATTCACAAGCAATGTAGTCGGTAATGATCTCAAGAACCCAAATGAACTCTACGAAAACTGCGACCCTCAGGCTGTAGAAATCGAAGAGAATGAAGGATGCGGCGACAGATTACATCGTACCGAGCATGCCTTCAATGGAGGATGGACTCTTCTTGGGCACATGATCGGTGGTTCATTGCTCATGTTTAGCGCTCCAATTACATTCAATTCAAACATATTAAAAAAACGAAAAAAGCTACACAAAAAAGCCGGATATGCCTTCATTCTCGGTGGCATCATTACAGGAATAAGTGCTCTTTCGATGACTGTTATATTCCCTCACCGATTTTCAAATTTCAATGTGTTTACAAATCTACTATGGGGTACATTACTCGTTTTTTCGCCAATTATGGCATTAAAGTCGATTCTTGCAGGGAGAGTAAAAAATCATAGAGCATGGATGATACGATGTTATGCAGTTGCTGCTGGTCCTTCCGGCCATCGTTGGTTGTTTTTCCTTGTAGACCTCATCGGAGATTTTGGAGTTTCTCTTCTTATCTTTTTGACGGGTGAATTGATCATCCGGAAAGTGGGATTAAAGACGATGAAAACGATGATTTCGATGAAAAAAGTGTGAATGAACACAATCCACCAACAAAATAATTCGGATAGATTGCTTGGGGTTATCCGATTACCCATCCAACTCCCAAAAACGGTTGGAAGGGGTTGCAGTGGGTCTGTTTGTTCTCTACCCATACGATTACCCGTAATCGGAACGGCCCCCCATCCGATTGGTCGAAAGAAACACTAGCCTTTGAATGCAGTTCCGTAAGAAGAGTTATTTTACTCATCATCTTCGTTAAACTATGGGGGACGAATATAATTTCTTATATCAGTCTCAGCGAAATTGGATAAAATCAATATTGCTATTAATTCTATTTTGCATATTTACTGTAATATTTCTCCTCTATGGTATTTTACTTGCAACAGAACAAAGTGTAATTATTATTTTGCCACTTATCATAGGATGGCTTGTAGTGTTAAGCATATTTATTTCAATTGTATGGAGTAGCCAGACAATTGAAATAAATATTGAAAATGATTTCATTAAAGTTGAAACCTACTACGTCAATAAAATTTGGAAAACTAAAATTCAGAAAATTTCTGAAGCAACGTATGTGACTTATGTTTGTGGCTCTGGTGATCATGGGTTATATCATTCATACTATGTTTGTGGCCCCCTAGATTTCACACCTAATCAATTTGTTAAAAAGGCCGCTAATGGAGCCTACGGTTATATTTGGGAGATTAATGTTAGTAAATTGATCGAAAATAACGATCTTAATCCAAAGCATCTAGCAAAGTTATTAGGTATTGAATATATGAAAATCAATTCTGGAACAGCCAAGGGTGTTGGAAGAAATCATTGAATTAATGGGTTTGTGCTTAGACCCATGGGTTCACTATTACTGAATTAATGGGTTTGCAGTCCGCCCTTTCAGAGGCTACCCCTCCGATTACCGTTGAGTGTGAGGGGCCCCCTATGCTAACTCCATCTGATGCTAACCCGAGATGAATAACCATATTATTCCAAAAGTTGAAAATATGGACCAAAAACAGGCTAAATAGAATAGCCAGCGTGACCATCGTTGACTCATCATCTCTTCGAAAAATAATGCATCTTCATCTTCTTCAATCATAATTCTCACATGTCAAATAAGTATATTATATCATTCAATAAATTAGTTTGAAGGTGTTACTGGCACTACTTGATAGTACAATTGAAAACGATATTCATAATTAGGAATTATATGAGAAACATTAATCGAAAGGATACTATCTTCAGAACCACCAACTAATCCCTCATAACATTCCCAATTTGTGGAAAGATACATCATATTGGTGTTGAAAATAGATGAACCACGATAAGCATATCCTCCATCTGGATAAACCATCTCGCTGCTACCTCCCCAGATACTACCCTGACTGTCCTGCTCATCCCATTGAGAATCCTCCTCATTCCAATACCACTCTTCTTGCATTGAGTTACCATCATAGTTTTGCATACATTGTAGAGCCGTTCCTTCTTCTAAGTGGATTTCATGAAGTAGTAAATTATCATAGTAATCTAGACCAGTGTAGAACGATTCATCACAAATTTCTCTTAACCAATCATCATTTGCAATAGAATTTAATAAATCTCTGATAGTATTATTGTATAATGAGTCCCAGGCTGAATAATATCCTGAAGAATCCACCCAATGCGGTATGATGTCCGAGGATGAATTATTTCCACTACCTACTAAGTAATAATTTGAGCATGACATAGAAAACATATCTTCTCTATTTGTATTAGTCAAATAATCATAGTAAGTGTAATTGTAATCAAATACATTATTTCTATAATCAATGGATTCGAAATCCATTAATGTGTCAAGAGAAAAAAACAAGTCAATTACTTGTATCTCTCCGCCGAGAGACATATTCCCATTAAATGAACTAGAAGATGTACCAGTAAAGTTATTTTGAGAATTATCATTGTTGATTATTGTAGTATTATTATGATAATGATTTTCAACCGTAATTGTAGTATTATTTATAAAATCTTGAAGGTTATCATCAATCAATTGATTGAGT
>CABXQY010000028.1 GCA_902514485.1 uncultured Candidatus Poseidoniales archaeon | reverse complement strand
TTGGCGAAGGAGATAGAATTTGGAGCAGAATTAGGGCTCACGATAGGGACAAAGAATTCTGGCATACTGTCTACACTTTTTCTAGTCAAGATGAAAAGTTGACAAAATCACACGTTAGATATTTAGAATCACGATTGATTCATGTTGCCCAAAACAATCGCCGCTCGGTTGTTCTAAACGGTACTGCACCACCGGTGCCACAACTCCCCGAATCGGATATTGCTGATATGGAACACTTCTTGGCCAACATTCTACTACTTTTACCAATATTAAATTGTGATTTATTTACTCAAATCCCTGTAATTATCAAGAAAAAAGATTCGGTGATAGTCAATGAAGCAGAATTACCGAACAGTGGGACAAAATTCACTCTAATACATGGGCGTGTTCCAGCAAATGCGATTGTGTTAACCAATGGAGATTTTGTTGTATTATCAGGCAGCAAGGCCCGAAAAGAGGTGTCGGCTTCAATGCATAAAGGACATCGTAGACAACGTGAAGAATTAATAGATAGTGGAATTTTGAAAGATTCAGGGGATCCAAAATTCTTGGAATTCACACAAGATGTGCAATTCAATAGCCCAACTGCTGCAGTTGCAGTAATTAGAACCCAAGTCCTCAATGGCCGAAAAGAGTGGAGATTAGAAGGGCGAACCGAAACAACATATCACATGTGGACTGAAGAATTATTACAAGATTAATACAGAATTTATCTAATTTATATTATCTGTTTTTATCGCAATAATTAATGGGTAAGTTTTTTGCGTATCATCAAAAATGCGATTAAGCCCAAAATGCCGATTACACCGGCGGAGACGAAAAGAATGGATGGTGACTCTACTCCGAATGGCCAAACGCATTTGCTTTGTCCGACCAGCGACTGACTGGATCCCGTCGGGCACGGAGACTGTGATGTCGAGCCAATAGTGTCAACGAAATGGTCAATGTGGGCAGCCTCACACTTGCTTGCACCAGGCCACTCTTGGAAGGTTCCTAATCCACACTCGGTTTGAGTAATCGAACCTATTCCCGAGGCAAAGTGACCAGGTTCGGCCTGCAGGCATTCGGCTTTACCTTCGGATGGTTGATACCAACCTTCGATACACTTGTTTTGTCCAGTCAGGCCAGATGTCTGAACAAAATGCCCCGGATCTGCGGCTCGACATGCCCCCTGTCCAGAATTCAATTGGTAAGATCCTGCTGCACAGATTATCTGTTCCGTCATACCTGTCTCTGGAACGTGATGACCGGGATCTGCCTCAATACACGAAGTCATCGCGACGAGATTCTGATATGTCCCTGTATGGCATGGAATCTGCTCACTTGTATCTGATTCAGGAACAAAATGACCCGCTTCAGCGTTTAGGCATGAACTCTGGCCATATTCTGGTTGGAAAGTTCCATTCGAACAAACTGTTTGTTTTGTCGCACCTTCAATACTAACGAAGTGACCAGGCGTAGCGGAAGTACATCCTACTGAAGCGATTTGGGCTGAAAAAGAACCAATTTCGCACTTTGATTGTAACAATGATCCAGTTTCGGCCACATAGTAGCCTTGGTCAGCAGCTCGACATTCTGTACTTACGTACTGGTTTTGGTAATGTCCAGAGTCACAAGGTGTTTGAGCGGAGGATCCTGTCTGATTAACGTAATTCCCAGGCGTAGCAGGTGTACACCTATCTGATCCGGATTGGCTTTGGAAGAATCCCAACCCGCACTCAATTTGTTCAGTGCCGCCATTGTTTGGTACAGAGTGCCCGGGGTCAGCCTCTAAACAGAGAGATTGACCACTCAGAGGTTGGTAAAATCCGAACGAACAGGCAAAATCAGTTGTAGCACCGGTAACGTCTGTGTAATGTCCGGGAGACGTCCAAGAAATTGGCTGTTGATAGGGAACATCACTTGATTGACCGGAAAGAGAAATTTGTAAGTTCTCAGATTTATCTAAGTCTGGATCTCCTTCTGCGAGACTTCCGGTTAATGGAGCTGTCAATAAGAACACAGCAAAAATTGCGACTACTCGGCGATTCATTATTCACTGGCAAATGTATGTTCTCCTTCAACCCTACCCCTATTAGTATGAAAAATAAGATAACGATTAAGAGTTTTTTTAAGTATGGTGGGGGCACTGGGATTTGAACCCAGATCAGCGGGTATCTTCCGCTCAGCGTGCACTCGGTAATTGCACGCTCTCGGGTTGCGACGGGTCAGCGCTCCAGTTGGTCATCAATACCATCAGATCACTTATTCGTCGTCATTCCCGTGCAACTGGAGCCCGCTGTACTACCAAGTTATACTATACCCCCAAGGGTATTCCTATCGAAAGACATCACTCTTATGATGGTCTCGGTCTAGAGATTCTAAAATATAATAAAAAATCTATAACATTATCATAATTGGGCCGACTATTATACTGCAAAATATCCAAAGTCCAAGCACAGCACATGCTAATCCCCAAGCACGAGGTCTCAACCCCACACTAAGAGACCCCATGACACGAGAAATCTCTCCCGGAAGTGATGCAATAATTCCAAAGGTAACTACTACAATTCCTGCCATCAGCGAGTAACCGATAAAAAATAATATACAAATTAATACTCCTAAAAGGCCTGACCTTGCGACTGCTCCAATTGCCTGAGGAATTGCACTGGGAGCCCTTAGCCACAACAACCATGCAACCCATAATCCTAAATGAATATCATCTAAAAATCGGTTTTCTTTTCTCCAATCGCGATATCCAACAGGAAGCTTCGAGTATACGTACTTACCAATAACCTCAATTTCTTTGACACCCCCTCTAAATAGCATTGAAAAACCATGATAGAATAATAGCGCGCTAAGTAATAACTCAATATATATCCAATAAGAACCCAAACCAAAAGAAGAAAATAACGATACAGGGAGTGCCCAAACCGCGAATCCAATACTGGATGCATATAGAGTTAATACAATCCCTGCACCAGGAATAAGTGGAGAATCTGGAAGTTTATACTTGCTCCCTCTAGGCATAGCTAAAATAATTAATGGTAAAAATGTAGTACTGAAGATAAAACCAAAGACATCCAATGGATTTTGACCTGACCCCAAATAAGAAGAATCGACAGAATCTTCAATAGATTGAGAAGACATTACACCAGCCTTCCATGAAGAAATGAATCCGGCTGAATCAATAATAAAAACAGCATCAGAGGCCTTACTAGGGAATGACTTACCAATAGTAGAATCAGAATCATCCATTAGCACCGGCCAACTACCATTAATTTCACTTACTAGTTCTTCAAGATCTAAACTATTGACGCCTTCTCCTGTCGCAATTTGGAGAAAGGCAACATCGTTTCCAATTGCTTTCTGAGCAAGTTCAAAATCAACTCTCTGAGTCTCTGCATTTGGAGAACTTGGAGTGAATAAACCAACAACTATTGCATCATAATCTGAGATTAATTCACTCAATTCTACTAATTCAGATTCAGAACCATGTTCATACAATGAAAATGAGGGTGCAGCCCCTTCCATCCTTGGCTCATCAAAATCTATATCTGGTAAGTTCAATGCAGGCCCTAAAGTAGTCAAGGCAAGTAATAGAATTACCCCATATGCGGGAAGAGGCAACATAGCGTCTTTCATTGAAACTCCTATCCATGCAATAATTCCTAGTGGAATTAATATCGCTGCCCAAGTTCCATTCAACAATGCCTTTTCAGGTTCTAATACTTCAAATCTTAATACACCTACTAAGTCACAACTTTCCCCAGGATCTTGGTCTGATAACTTGTAACAACTATCTACCATATATTTTCCAGGTGACAACGATTTTGGAGAAGACCAAGTAAATACGGTGCGATTGAATTCATCAGTCCTATATCCATGGGGTGTCTCAAAATGGTCAAGTCTAGTATCTTCATCTGCATTATCGTGAATGAGATCCGCCCATTCCACAGGACCTATAACTTCCAATACCTGCGATATGTAAAGATCATTTCCCCAAGGAGAATTAGGTGTGAATTCTACTCTAATTATGCCATTAGGATCAACGGTCTCATCAAGTTCTGGATAAATTAATTCACCCTTGAATTCAATCCCGGTGATAGCGTCATAAGTATCCCACCATAGCACTCCTGTTTGCACACAGTCATGTATAACATCAATCTTTAAACCAACCAAATCGCCCTTCTGAAGACTGACATTGACATCATTAGCATCGACAAGAAATTCGTGAGCTAAAGTAAATGACTCTTCCATTACTATTGAATTACTTTCAACAGACGATAAAACTTGATTATTACCTAACGAAAGAGACACAGAAAACTTTGTTTCAGAACCTAGAGGAGAATCAGGTAATACATTTGTGAATCTACAACCATCATTGGCAACATCAAGAGATGCAAAGAGACGTATGCTTATGTTTCCATTAAAATCTAAATCATCTTCCAGTGGTGCTGATTGAATATCGATTAGATTCAGTGGTCCCGCTGTTTTTTGAAAATCTATCGAACCTATTGGCTGACCAGTCAAAGAACTCCAGTTATTATCTAAATATGGACTATCTGAATCTCCTTTCAAGAAAAGACGATGACTTTCCGGTTTCTCCCAATCTATACCGGGCCCTTCGGGCGCTACTATTTGGGCAGATGACATATTAGTTAAAGATAGAAATATGAGAAAAAACAAAGATAATGGTACAAACACCTTGTTTGACCTTCTACCATCCATGCTCTCGCCACAACCTACTATTAATCAAAACCAACCCATAATGCTTCAAAGTAATTGGCTATAAAAAAATAATGCCATTAATACTCCTGAGAATGTTGCAAGGAAATTCACACTATGCTTTCCAAGGTAGCCCCTATTCTCCAATAATGCACCTAGAAGTGAATCAACTTGACAACCGAGCCAACCAATAACTGTTATCAAAAGTAATAAATTAATCTTTGAAATTGTTGAATCATCAGGTGAAAATATAACGCCAACTACACCTATTATTAATGCTCCTGCAAATGCAGCAACGGTCCCGGTAGGAGACATACCACCATTGGTGCCCGCAGGAACTGCTTGAAGATTAGTTATACTTCTAGTCCTCAAATCTAAAGAACCTATTTCTGATGCTAAAGTATCTGATAAAGCAACTGAGATACTAGATATCGCCGCTAAGTATATCCATTCTTCACCTGGATTAAAAAAGTTGTAGATTGCAACTAATGAGACAGACCCTCCGTTTGCTAGAACGTTACGCCATCCTCTAAGTCCTTCATTTGCTTCTTCCAAAGAAAGTGCTTTCTTTTCTTCCATTTTCCACTTAGTAGCCAATGAACCCGTTACAAGAAAAATAAAAAGTGCTACTAACCAAGTCCAATGACCTAAAAGAGAAACTGTCAATCCAGTAACTGTAGCAGCTAATATCCCACTAATGTCAAGAAGATCTTTGACACGAGAAAAAACGAGTAATGTCACTACAAGACTTAAAGAAATAAGTTGGTCATCAGCCAAATCCAACATCAACACCTAAACTTCCTGCTAATGCGTTTAGTCATGAAGGATTCGGAGAAAGAAAGTCAAACTAGAAGAAAGTATAATATTATTCAGATAGAGAACTTATTCCTCTCATTAGTAATGATGATACAAAGATGACTACAATTACCATAATAATTATCCATAATAGAGAAACGCCAATTACCAAGTTCTCACTAAAGCCTAGATAGAAACCAAATTCACTAATTATTATGCCAGAACCATTCCAAAATGAGTGACCCAAGATAGCAATTAATAGCCCCATAAATAACGATTTAGGTGGAATTATCTTAAATCTAGGAGTACTTTGTAAATCATTCGACTTTCTCTGGATCATGAAATTACTGTCACTAGACGAAAAGTAGCTAGCACTAGAGATTAGGGAAGTTGAAATTGAGTCGGTTTTATTTCCTGAAATAGTCCAACTTGGAGCTTGATTGTCCGTTTCTAAATCACGAATAGCCTGAACTATCGAATATTCGGGGCCGTCGTACCCTGAACTATCTCCATCCATATCAATATCGATACCTATACTTTCAATTAAATCCATAGATTTCGATGAAAATTTATGAATTAACAAATTTATTTTCGCCTTGTTCTTGGATTCACTTAACCACCAGCCTAAAGCTGCACCACTAAAAGAAGTCCAAACTGCATGGCCAGGTATTGAACCAATTCCACGAATTAATGAGGTTATCAAGAGACCAGCAAATCCGCCCCCGCCATAAGAGGCGATTAGGTAGGAGAAGTTTTCTGAAATTGCAAATCCTAGGCCAACTGTGAAACCAACTTGAAAACCACTCTTCGGCCCCTTTATTGATGAAACAAAACATAATACCGCAAAAAATTTGAATATTTCTTCACCAATAGGTGCACTCAGTGTATAAGTAATGAAATCCTGCGTAGTTAGTGACCATGATGAAGGAACCAAATTAGGAGTCAACCAACTGTTCACTATGATAGCAGGTATCCCTGCAGCCATTCCTGCGATTAACCATGATTCAGCATCTCTCAATCGAGTTGGAACTCCTATCCAAGATGTTGAAGAAGACCACCAAGCATAAACAGGTACAGAAAATAAGATTAGAATCATCGGTAAAGCCATCAAATAAGAAAATATTAGCCCTAAATCACCTCCAATTATTTCAATAATAGCAATTACAAATGAAAAAAATAAAGATAGAACGAACACTAACCAAACCCATAAAGAAGGGGGGGTGTCAATTATTGAATCATCTCTAACTAAAAATCTAGTCATCTTACTGGGTGTAGTAGTCTGAATTGAGCCACCCTCGGGAATGGCGTGTGAATTTATCCCCTCCTCAGAAGTAGTAATCAAACGGACCTCCACTAATTTAGGGCGATGCAGAAAAATAAGAAAAGCTAGGCAGGGTAGAGTTATGAAACTACATCCAATGATGTACAATGGTTGAAACTCAAGAATTCCAAAAATTTGTAAAGAGAATGCCTGCACTAAGAATATCATTATCAAAGAATTACCAAGTAAAGAAAAATATCTTCTAACTGGTTTACTAGCCCTAGACAATTGGAAATCATTAGGAGCGGATGAAAGACTTACGGGATCGATCAATCTTAATTTCCGACCGTATTCATCAGTGACAATCCGGTCCATTTTCTCACCTTAGTGTCGCTCAGATCGCCCATCACTCGCGACACCCTAGGCATCCGGTGCGGTTCCTCATCACTGCGACGATTCATGCGGGAAGCACTAGCATATTGGATTTGTGATTTAACATTACTAAACTATAGCACCACACGAGCCACAGTATAACTCCTTCCTAGTTCCATCTTTCTGCATACTCCATTCACCACATGCAGGACAAGGAGGAAGACCTCTTTCGCTGGGCGGTACAGCAGGACCTCTACGTGGCTTCTTTTTTTCTGGACGAAACCAACCTTTCTTGGGCTTCTTGACTTTAGGCAACTTCTCACCATTAGGTACGAGCATGGGTCTCATTGAAGATGGTTGCCATACCGAGTGAATGATTTACTGTACCTTTATCGCAATTCATGGAAATCATAGTCGTAGGCGCAGGAGTTTCTGGTTTAACCACAGGGATTAGGCTGCTAGAAGAAGGTTGGAGTGTTAAAATAATGACTGAAGATGTAAGTCCTAATACTGTATCAGATGTAGCCGCAGCATGGTGGTACCCATTTCTTGTAGAACCTGTAGATAAAACTAATAAATGGGCGTCAGAAACATTCGATGAATTACTGAGATTGAAGAATGTTGAGGGGGTCGAATGTATAACTATGCGAAAAGGTAGAGAATATCTTGACGAGATATGTGAACCACCTAGATGGAGTCTTGAACTCCCACATTTTAGAATTTTGGATCAAGAGGAGATAGTTAAAAAATATAAATTTGGCTGGGAAATGGAAGCACCGGTTATTGAAATGAATTCTTACATGCCATGGTTATTGTCTAAATTTAAAGAATTGGGAGGCACATTAGAATTACAAAAATTTAATTCAATTAAAGATGTATCAGGTAATTTGATTGTGAATTGCTCCGGACTTGGGGCAAGAGAATTTTGCTCAGATGATAAAGTAATCCCAGTAAGGGGACAAGTAATCTACATCGAACAAGATCCTGGTTTTGGACGCTTCGACCAACAGCCTGAGACACTGACTTATACCATACCAAGGAGAGATTTTACAGTCCTTGGTGGGACCGCACAGAAGGGAGACTGGGATGAAACAATTAGGGATAGCGATACAGAATACATTCTTTCGAAATGTGAAGCATTATGGCCAGAACTAGATCGAAAAAAAATCAAAGGAGTGGCAGTTGGTTTGAGACCTTCACGTAATGAGCTTAGGTTGGAAAAAGAAAGTATTGGTGAAAAAATTGTAATCCACAATTATGGTCATGGCGGTGCCGGAGTAACCCTATCTTGGGGTTGTGCCGATGAAGTAGTTAAATTAGTAAAAATTAATATGTAGATTTTGTAGTTTTAACTATAGCAGAGGCAATCTTGTAAGGGTCCCCATTAGATGCAGGACGTCTGTCTTCAAGGCGACCTTTCCAGCCATCTTCTACTGTTGTAATAGGAATTCTAATTGATGCACCCCTATCAGAAACTCCGTATGAGAATTGATCAATAGATTGTGTCTCATGGAGCCCAGTAAGACGTAATTCATTATGAGCACCATAAACATCCATATGCCTCTTGATATTTTCGCCAAATGCTTTACACACTTTATGGAATACTGCTTCATCACCACTATCACGTAATTTCGTATCTGAGAAATTTGCATGCATACCCGATCCATTCCAATCGCCTTTTATTGGTTTAGGATGATACTCTATGTAATACCCATAATTTTCCGTTAGTCTATCTAAAAGATATCTAGCAACCCATAACTCATCTCCAGCAGCCTTGGCTCCTTTAGCAAATAATTGGAATTCCCACTGACCACATGCGACTTCTTGATTGATACCTTCGAAATTTATACCAGCAGCAAGACATAAATCAGCATGTTCTTCAACAAATGCTCGACCATGTGTGTTTTTACCTCCAACTGAGCAATAATAAAGCCCCTGAGGGCCAGGATATCCTCCTAATGGGAAACCTAAAGGCAATTGAGTTTCAACATCCATAATGAAATATTCTTGTTCAAAACCAAACCAGAAATCATTATCATCATCATCAATTGTTGCTCTACCATTAGATACATGAGGTGTAGAATCGGGATTCAATACCTCTGTCATAACCAAATATCCGTTATCTCTCATAGGGTCAGGGAATATTGCAACTGGCTTCAGTAAGCAATCTGACGAACCGCCTTCTGCTTGCTTAGTAGAGCTACCATCAAAGTTCCATATGGGACAGTCTTCTAGTTTACCCGAGAAATTATTTCTCAACATTGTTTTACTCCTCATATTCTGAGTTGGATTGTATCCGTCTAGCCATATGTACTCTAATTTTGCTTTATCTGCCATAAACTACCGTCAGACAATGAGGTTTATTATATGTTCGATTGGAGATTTATCTTAGAGAGAATGGCGATAATATTCAGAAGAAAAGTAAATAAATAATCAAATGAATAAAATATTTCAATAAAAATGAACAAATTCATATCCATTTAGAGATTTTAAACATAGGAACGAACAAATGAATATTAATGATTTAGGGAAACTTATCTTAATTCATATCTAAGTTCGACAAGTCAACATCAAACCATTGATCATAATATTGTTTTTGAAACATTATTACGTACCCTAATATGATTCCAAACAAAAGCCATGAAGGAATCGTTTTACCTAATCGAATTGGAATTTCTGTTAAGATTAAACCATCAAATAGTATGCATAATGTAAGATATAATGGCCTTCCTAAAGTAATTTTCCAACCTTCGAATTGTTGGCCGACGATTGATTGGACTCTCTTATGCCGCCTTCGATCAGACGATCTCTTCAGCCTCCAGAAAGCCTCTTCTTGCTGAGATTTCTTATCAATGAAATCAGCAGAATTAGGTGACTCTTCGGAATCTTCCATGGTATTGCGGGGTTGTTTAAATTCATAGACTAATCTAGATGTAAGTTTCAACTTTCTTGATAGAATAATGGTAGTTTCTCACCAGGAGATAGAGGGAAATGGCACGCTACTTGGTGGCTTGAATCAATATTCACTAATTTAGGCTCGTCGACATCACAGACACCGATCTTAGCAATTGGACATCTTGTATGAAAACGACATCCGGGTGGAGGGTCGGCAGGGCTTGGGACATCGCCACTTAGAACTATTCTTTGGTCTCTATCTTGACCAACGGTTGGTTCAGGAATTGCTGATAGAAGAGCATGAGTGTAGGGGTGAGCTGGTTGCTCGAACAAACTATCAGTCTCTGCTAATTCGACTACCTTGCCAAGATACATAACAGCTACTCTATCAGAAATATGATGCACTACATTAAGAGAATGGGTTATGAAAACAAATGTTAATCCTCTTTCTTTTTGGATCTCGTCTAATAAATTTAGTACTTGGGCCTGTACTGAAACGTCTAATGCACTAGTTGGTTCATCGAGAAGTATGAATTCGGGTTCAAGTGCCAAGGCTCTAGCTAGAGCTACTCTCTGTTTCTGACCTCCCGAAAACTCGTGAGGGAAACGAGTCATATGATTCCTCTTCAAACCAACAGATTCTAATAAATCGCCAACTTTCTTAGTCATTTCAGCGCCATCAGAATAACCATTTACGATCAAGGGTTCCGAGATTATTGACCTAACAGTCATCCGAGGATTCATCGAACCTCCAGGGTCTTGGAATACTATTTGCATTTTTCTCCTAATATCTTTATTTTTCATTTTTCTTAATTCTGTGCCATCGTAATTTATTGAACCTGATGTGATTGGAATTAAACTCAGAATTAGTCTTCCAAGTGTAGTTTTACCACAACCCGATTCTCCAACAACACCCAATGTTTCTCCTTTATTCACAACAAGACTTACTCCATCTACAGCATGGACAAAACTTTTCACAGGAGATAGTAAACCTGACTTGATAGGGAACCATTTCTTGACATCATTTAGTTCGATCAAAGTTTTTCTATCTGACAACTACTTCACCCCCTACTCCTTCGAATTCTTCAGCAAATATGTCGAAAGCAGATTCGACATCTTTGGAATTTATAGTTAAATCCGTGTGATGACAAGAAGCAAAATGCCCTTCGCTAACTTCAATCATATCTGGTTGTGTCGAACGGCAAAGATCATCGGCAAATGGACATCTTGGATGGAAACGACATCCATCGAAATGAGTGTTTGGATCGGGAACTTGCCCAGGGATAATTGGCAGACTATTGCGTTCACCACGTATATCTGAATGAATAATCTTAGGTATGCTATGTAACAGTCCAATGGTATAAGGCATCCTTGGATTAGCAAGTATGTCATTAATTGTTCCAGTCTCTACAACTGATCCTGCGTACATGACTGATACTGAGTCACACAACTCTGCTATTACTCCGAGATCGTGAGTAATCAGCATTATCGAAGTTCCCTTTCTATCTCTCAGATCGCGCATCAAGTGAAGAATTTGGGCCTGTATCGTCACATCAAGTGCAGTAGTAGGTTCATCTGCAATCAATAATTTGGGCTCGCAGGACATCATCATAGCAATCATGACTCTTTGGCGC
Organism: uncultured Candidatus Poseidoniales archaeon; assembly: GCA_902514485.1. Taxonomy (GTDB): domain Archaea; phylum Thermoplasmatota; class Poseidoniia; order Poseidoniales; family Thalassarchaeaceae; genus MGIIb-O2. The sequence goes on along the minus strand of CABXQY010000028.1, from coordinate 456 downwards.
ATACCTCCCGATAACTCATGAGGATACATTGTAATGACTACACTAGGATTGGGGATCTGAACATCCTCAAGAATTTTTATGACTTGATCTCTATGAGCGGGGTCAAGTTCTAAGTAATCAATTAAAATAATAATAGGTATCGATACTACAAACATCAAAGCAACAACAGTTCCAACAACCTGATTAGGAGTCCAAAGAAGAATTGCATAAGTTAATGCTAGAGTGAATGAAAAAGGCAATGAACGGATCACTGATTGTTCTGGAATTATCATACGCTCTATTTTAATAAAATCAATATCGAAATCGAACATAAATTTGAATAAGAGATAGCCCCCATATATTATAATAAATACTTTAAATATAATTTCATCAGTCGACCATATATTATTGAAATCATAAAATACAACAAATAAGACCGCAATAAATACATATGGAATTGAAGTCAAAGTTTCTCTA
>CABXQY010000027.1 GCA_902514485.1 uncultured Candidatus Poseidoniales archaeon | reverse complement strand
TTAATTTGGCACAGGAATGCATCACAAATACTTCTTGAAAACTCATCTTTTGATAATGCTTTCAGATTCTTTTCTAATTCTAATAGTTCTTCAAGTTCTAGATCAGATGCAGGAATTATATCTAAATCTACAATGATTCCACCTCTACCTGAAATACTGACTAAATCTTGTGACACCCTCCATGCAATTGGCAAGCCATTAACCCAACGTACATGCTCTGATTTTTCTAGCAAGGACTTTGTCTCTAAAATATCATCAACGGGTAATCTTACTATCAAGGCCGAATCTGGAATTGAATCAATGATAGGTATCTCATAGAAATCTAATAAATCGATTAAACCTGTCATATCAACTCCATCGGATTGAACAATTACTAAGCCAGTTCGGTATATTGCAGAAGAATCAAATAGATTTTCAGGGCCTAGAGGAATAGGATCTAACAAAGGATCGAAATCACCAAATGGAGAATTGATTAGACCGGAGAATTTTTTAACATCATAACTAGATTCGTAACCGACTGCCATTTCACCCCATTGCGTATCTAAAATTTCTTCATTAGAAATTGAAATAGAAGTGATGTTTGAATCATTATTTAATGCTACAACTGCCCCTGACCATGATGATAATATCAGTAAAAGAAGTACTGGAAGTACTGTCCTCGTAGCAGTCATCTATATCAGGCGGACGATTCTACCCTTTTGACCATTAAGACTGGATGTCTCGCGATATAGAAGTTAATTCTTAGAGACTGTAGTATCTAGATATCGCGGAATCTGTCTTAGAAACACTGACTTTCCAGTCTTTTTCAGTACCCATTAATGCCCTGACACAATCGACATTTTCGGGTATGACATCACTTTCTTGATGAATTGCTTGAAAATAATATAACCTATTACCAACTAACTTAACTCCATCTTCCCATACAAATATTTCATGTAAATCACCCCACTTCCTACCAATATCTCTAGCCATCTCCATAACTTCAGCAGTGGTTGGTATGCGATCTTCTTTTCCATTCATTATAATAACGCGAGGAGTATTCGACCACATCTCAACTATTTTCTCAGTATTAAGACCGTGCCCCTCTGGTAAATCAGCGATAATAGAATGAACGTGCATCAGTGTAGTTGGTACTGCAACCGCAAGAGAATTAATCTCAATCTCAGGTTTAACAGTCATTACATCAGGACCATGATGACTAGGGACCTTCAATACAGGTTTAATTGCATTAATAGGACCTTTATCTGAATCACCTGGGTCTGCGGCTCTACGAATCATAGTGCATTCAACTTTTAGAGAACCACAATGGTCAAAAAGTGGCACAAGAGTTCTCGAAAGCCCAGTCGTATTACATGAAACTACACGTGTTCCTTGCGCGTTGAGATTTTCTTTATGATTGGCACAAGAAGTGTAAGAAAGACCCGTTAAGGAATGTTTTTCGCCACCTTGGAACATATATTTGATACCGGCTGACTTGTATTTTTGGAGATTAGCTGCACCCATCTTCCCTGGTGCACAATCAATAACAACATCTGCAACGGATAATAAATCTGAGAGCCCGCCTTGGCATTCATATTCTGAATCATCAAATGATGAAATTTTTTCAACTTCATCAAATGTACAATAAAGAGGGAATCCTTTTTTGGCAGCTAATCCACAGCCGAATGATGGCCTCGTTTTAGTTACACCCACTATTTCCATATCTTCCTGTGCATCGATTGCATCTGCTACACGCTTTCCTATTGTACCGAAACCATTTATTGCGACTTTGATAGTTACCATATTCTCACATTCTGCCCTTGGGATGTTTACCTTGCCCTAGTACAAACTCTATGAATATACCCTTTTTTACAGATGAAAAAAATATTAAGATTATGATAAATAAGAAAACTCTCTTCTCCGTCAGAATCAAGACCAAATACACTGTCAGAGTGATGGGAGTCGTATGCGAGAGGTCACTGCTAAGAGCATGAAATTGAATCGCGACCTAGAAAAAATGCTCTCAGAAGCACTGGACAGAGATTTGTTAGTGAGGATAGGATGGGGACGAGGCGGCGATGAAAAACCGAAAGAAGGAGAAATAGGAGTCATTACCCATCTACCTGAAAAGTCTAGAGTACTATTATTAGGTAATCTAGGCGAATGCGCTGGAGCCATGAATCAAGGTGGGAATTTTACATTACAAGGAAATTGTTCATCAATGGCAGGGGCGTTTCAAGAAAAAGGAAGAATAATCATTGAAAAAGATGCAGGAGATAAGATTGGATCGCACATGTCTGGAGGAGTCATAAATGTTCAAGGTTCGGTATCGAATAATGCAGGGGAATTAATGAATGGCGGAACTATAATTGTCAGAGGCCATTCTGGCGAGAAAACAGGTTCTGGAATGTCCGGAGGCACAATAATTGTGTTAGGATCTGTAGGGAAAGAACCTGGAGTTGGAATGTCAGGAGGTAAAATCGTTGTTGCAGGGAACTGCCCGCCTCCAGGCCAGGGGGCAGATATGAGAAGTATAAACTCTAATGAAATTTCAGAGATATCTGAACATCTTGAACCACTAGGGTTGTCGATAAATAAAGATGCTATAGTAATAGTAGCGGCAAAGAAATCGGTGAATTACTCTAAATCCCCTAAATCAAGTATAACTGAGGGATTTGAGAAAATTGCCATTACTACGTCATCTAATAAAATCCTTTCAGAATATGATGCACTCGACAATTACACACTAATTAACTCAATGGGAGATGAAGACGGAGGGCTTCTTTTCCCAATTCCATGGCTAATAGAGAGGGAGGAAGGAAATATTGATAATTCAGAAATAATTTCCCAACAACCATTTCTGGTAAAGTCTAATCCTAAAAAAAATGACTTATTAATTATCAACAAAGAAAATATAATTACGGTTACAAAAGACCTAGGTAAATGCTCAGGAATCGTCCTGAACTTAACATCTCTACCAGTAATGAATGATGCTGAAATAGAAGCATTAATAATTTCAATGACCAGTAAGATACAAGAAAAATCACTAATTATTCTTAAAGATAGAGTCGAGAGGGTGGAAAACCTGTTTCGATTGATTGTAGAGCTAAACTTAGATGGAGCAATCATAGATGCTTCAAGCCCTGGAGGGAGTAGGGCGGCAGCAGCGTTACCGAGAATAGGTTTAGCAGCAAGGGCAATACATATGAAAGAACAGAAGAAAACTCTGATGATAGAATTAGATAAATGTCCTAGCGCAGAAGACTTCATCGTAGCTAAAGGCGCTGGATTTTCAGTAATAGTTGCGCCTCAAAATAGTGAAAAAAAGAGTGTTGAAAACACTTTAATTGAATTAGATTCGAATCTCAGAGGATGGATGATAAATTTAGGCATTGAAAGTCTCGATGAGATAACTAGAAGGAATTTAAGAGCTATGGATTATGATACTGCTGCAATTTCAGGTCTGAGATTAATTGGATATGATAGACCACTTCCTATGTGGCTAGGGAAATGAGGTTTTAATATGCCTACACTAAAGTTTAATCATAGTATTTTGGAATATATGCAAAATAAAAATGGCATAAAATATAACTCAGAAGAATGGGTTGAAAATATGCCATCTATAGGTTGTGTAGTTGAAGAAAATGATGACGAAGGTATTGAAATCGAGATATTCCCAGATAGAACGGACTTGTTAAGTCATGAAACAATCGCAAGAGCGGCTAGATCGTTTCTCAATTCTGTAGAATATTCTCCTGATTTTAAAGTTTCAGAAGGTCAAATAGACATGGAAGTAGATTCAAATATTGAAAAAATACGTCCAGTAATATTGGGTGCAATAGTTAGAGGAGTGGATAATGGGACTAGTTCTAAAGAGAAAGATGATTTTATCCAATCATTAATGGAACACCAAGAAAAACTACACTTGACTCTTGGGAGGAAGAGGAAATTCGCATCAATTGGAGTTCATGACTTGTCAAAACTAAAACCTCCATTTAATGTAATTAGTGTAGATAAAAATCATTCATTCATACCACTGGCTGAAGAAAAAGAAATGTCGATTGAAGAGATTTTAGAACATCACCCGAAAGGTAGAGAATATGCTCATCTGATGGAAAATATGGAAGAATATCCTGTTATAATTGACTCTGATGATAAAGTTCTGTCATTTCCACCAATTATTAATGGAGACCATACAACAGTTACTGAGGATACTACTGATTTCCTCATAGATGTGACTGGGTGGGATGAAAGATCCTGTGAGGCTTGTTTACTACTAATCTGCTTATCACTCGCTGAAAGAGGAGGAGAAGTAGAATCAATTCAACTAAAGAATTGGAATGGAGAAAAAAGACATGTCCCAAGAGGAAATTCAAAAATACATAAAGTACCCGATAGATTAATTGAAAAAATATTAGGAATATCTCTAAATAAAGTAGAAATCGCTGAATCAATTAAGAAAATGGGTGGTGCTTTAATAGAATCTAGGACGGTTACAGATGGACCTGACAAAGTGGAGAAATGGGCTGACTGCATGGTTGGAGAAAAGGAGCATGTTATTGCAATGCCAAGATGGAGAAATGATATTATGCATCCAATAGATATTGTAGAGGATATTGCTATAGGTTATGGTTATGACAATCTTCCTGAACAATTGTCAACAGTTCATTTGGATGCAATTCCATTACCTTCATCGGATTTACATCGAAGAATTAGTGCGAGTTTTTGTGCATTAGGATTACAAGAAACTCAAAGTCTGACATTGTCTAATCATAGAGACCAGTTTGAGAAAGTACGTTGGCTAGAAGTAGATAAAAGTACAACAATCTCAAATCCAATAACCCAAGACCATACTATGTTGAGACAACACATATTACCGTCACTGCTGAATCTCCTATCTGCTAACAGACATCATGAACTACCACAAAAAGTTCACGAATTAGGGACAGTTGTTAGAAATTCAAAGAACATGAATCGTGTAGCCTGGGCGTGCGCAGAAGTAGGTGGTGGTTTTTCAGCAGCAAAAGGTATTGCTTTAGCTTTACTTCGTGACCTAGGTGCTAACTTTGAAGAAATAAAATGGGAAAATGTTAGAGAAGATGAAGGGCCATGGATTAATGGAAGAGGCGCTAAAATTATTATCCAAGGAGTCGAAGTAGGCCAAATCGGCGAACTAGACCCAAATGTGTCATTCGATTTTGGTCTCAGAGTACCTATTCAGGCAGGTGAATTTGATGTTAATGCGCTGGGCCAGTTAATACCAGATCCAGTCCTTTAAGTGGATTAAAAATCATTCATTAATATCTTCTGAAAGCAAAGCCATAGCGTCTACGAAATTCTTATTGGTTAAATGAGAACGATCTTTTTCAATATCCTCATCTACCTTAGCCGGTCTTTCATATTCTACAACTTTACTTTCCTCGAGCTTTGATACTTTTGGGGTCTCGAGAGGTTTTTTCTTGAATGGCCATATGGGCGCCATACTAGTCGAGAAGCAACCAAGGACATCAATACTTCGCTTTTTTCAGAGCAAAATAGGGTGAGAATGAAAGAGTCGAGCACTTAGGGTCATTCATGAAGAGAGGGGCTATCACCATAATCCTAGTTTCACTCATCTTACTGCAAACAGGAAATAATATTGAGATTTATTCATTAGAAAAGGAAAATGATGCGGTTGCCAGACAGCTAGATCAGGGTCAACAAAGTGAAAATTCTACTTCAAGTTTGGAAATTTTAATGATTGGAAATTCATATACTAGTTCAAACACTTTGAATCAAAAATTAGAAAGAATATTGGATGATTCAGGGATAATTTCTGATGTAGAGTCTGTCACAGGAGGGGGAATGGTATTATCAGATCATGCAGAAGATTCTGAAGAACAAGGTAATCAACTAAATGTTAAATTATCAGAAAGACAAGATTTTGTAATATTACAGGATCAAAGCCAAGTCCCATCATTTTCAAGTGATTCGAACTATTGGATAGATAGTAACGAAGCTGTAGAATTACTAAATGAAAGAGTAGAAGCAGAAGGAGGACAAACTATACTATTCATGACATGGGGGCGTAAAAATGGAGATAACAGTAACAATTGGCATGGAGGTGACATGAGTAGGAATACCGATTATTTGAAAATGCAATTACATCTTCAACAAGGTTACGAGATGTTCTTAGAGAATTCAACAAGTGAAGAAAAGCCTGTGTTTTTAGCACCTGTTGGTCTTGCCTACAAACACCTATACCACAAAGTGAATGATACAGGTCAGGACCCTATTCAGGGAGAAAATGCATTTTCAAATCTTTATTCATCTGATGGCTCACATCCATCAGTAGATGGAACATACCTCTCATCTTGTGTGATTTACGCTGTAATTACCGGTCTTTCACCAGTTGGAGAATATCATCCCACCGAAATTTCAGTTGCAAGAGCCTTAGAACTTCAACAAGCAGCTGCAAGTACTGTGTTTAATGAAACATCGCAGTACATTTATCCATTTCAGATACAGGCTCCGAGTATCGAATTTGGTCCTGATTCAGGATCCGTATTCGCTATTGACCCAGGGAATCTGATTAATCTTAACATCAACTATACAAATTTAGGAGAAAATGAGGATGTTGCGAATATAAAAATCACAGGTGCTGATGATTGGAATATAACATGGGATTATTCATTAGATTCTACTCAAGGCGCAAATTTCAGTGCCCCATCGGATATTACGTCATGGATTGAGTTCTCAATTACTGCACCAATTACTAGAAATGGTTTGCCACTGGCAAACTCATTACATCAATTTAGTATGGAATTAGAATCTGAAATTTCTGGTGCCAAAGATTGGTATAATTTTTCAATGAGATACGGATATTTTCATGGGGCTGAGATTATCGATGGAGGAGGGACTTTTTCTATAGCGCCATTTGATGTAGCGACAATTGAGATGAGCGCTAGGAATCTAGGTAACACTCAACGTGATATTGCTGTCAGTATAAGGCCTGTGGATGAAAATGGTAGTGCCATTGGAGGATATTCTCAAGCATTTGCTCTAGAAGAATGGAATGTTTTTATCCAAAACAAGATGGAACTAGAAGAAATGTGGCCTAACGAAACGGGGAAGATTAGATTCCAAGTTCAGTCTCCTCTTTTAGTGGCAGGAAGTATGTTTTTTGAGATAAAAATTTGGAGTACTGCTGCACCAGGAGATTCAGTTTCCGCTATACAGAGAGTGAATATAGTTCCTCGATCAGGAGGAAATTTAGAACTGAATAATATCGATTGTCAATTTGAAACAAGTCCAGGAGAAATCTGTAGGACCGAATTAATAGTTGAAAATACAGGAGATATACCTTATGAATTCGAATTAATTCTAGGTGAAGTTCCTGAGTGGGCTAATGTAAGTCTGAGTCAGAATAAGGTAACACTGAATGCAGGTGAAATAAATAATCAGATATATCTCAACGTATCAATTGAAGATGGGACTAAATCTGGAGAAATTACAGATTTAATAGTTGAATTATGGGTTGATGGTTGGAGGCCTTCAAGTATAAATTTCGAAATTAGAGTTGGAGATTATTTTAATTGGTATTTAGTAGAAGAGATATATACGCACAATTATGATTATGAGAATCGAGAAGCAAATGTTTCAATGTACTGGACACTTGAAAATACGGGTAACACTAATGATGGGATAATTGTAAATCTAGATTGTAATATATTCACTGAATTCGAATTAGAAATACCAGATGGCGCTGAAGGACTAACGATAGAAAATTCACGTTCTTTTGAAATTCTAGACATAGAAGAGGGAGAAAACGTCAGTTTTACTGCATGGATGAATCTTTCTTATGACGAAATGTCACAGAGTTCTTTCTATGTCCAAAACCCATTTATATCGCTAGAAGCAAGATCTATTAGAGACCCCAGAATAATATTTGAAGGGACTGAATCTGAAACTGAGGATTTATTTCTCGTAAAAAACTGCGAAGATTGTGACAAAGGAAATCAAGAGTCAGCATTTCTTGAGTTCTTCAGAACATGGCAAACAGTAATATTAAGCTTAGTAGTAATAACATTTGGAAGCATTGGAGTTGTTAAAGCCATACAATATAGATTAGAAGAAGATCGTAAAAGACTTGGATTACCAAAAGATGAAAGTGAGACTGTGAATGACTGGATGTCAAGATTTACAAAAAAAACCGAAATAAAAGTCGTTATCGAAAATGAAACAATAGATTCAGAAGGATTTGCTAAGAAATTTGTTAAAAAGTCTGAAGATATTTCCCAAACAGGGAAAAACCCCCCCTCAAAGTTCCTAATTGAGAAGGCGGGATCTTCATTAGACAAGTCAATAGTTAGTGACACACTTGACGACATAGTAGAATTGGCTGAAGATTTCACTGCAAATAAAAAAATTCACCCTAATAATATAAACTTGAAGGATAATGATGATTTTGAATCTCGAATTTCTAGACTGAAGAAAGATAAGAAATCAGATAGTAGTGATTAAACATGTACCAAATTGGAATAGATGAGGCAGGAAGAGGTCCTGCAATTGGTCCTTTAGTAGTCTGTGCATTAGGAATGCCTGATGCAGATACAAAATTTTTGGTATCAATGGGTGCAGTAGATTCTAAACAAGTAACCAAGAAAAAACGAGAGGAGATATCAAAAAAAATATATTCAGAAGCTGAGAATCGAAACTGGAAAATTGGAATGATAGTATGCAAAGCATCTAGGATTGATATTGAAAGAAATAAGATAGATTTGAACAAATTAGAAATTGAACTATTCAAAGAAGCCGTGTATGAAACTGGAATAAGAGAAAATACGGGAATAATTAAGGCAGATGCTTGTGACGTTAATGAACAACGTTTCAAAGAAAGAATTAGAATTGCATTAGGTGAAAAATGGGGAGATTGGGAGATTCATGCAAGGCATAGGATGGATTCTGAAGAAATAATAGTAGGTGCAGCGAGTATTCTGGCTAAAGTTCGAAGAGATAAGGAAATTGAGAATATAAGTAATTTACTGAATTTAGATGTCGGAAGCGGATATCCATCAGATCCCAAAACAAAAAAAGCTGTTGTAAAGTTAGTTAATAGTGAAATACCAAATCAATATCTAAGATGGTCATGGGCAACTGTCAAGAACGCATGGACTAATACTCATAATTTACCAATACCAATACGTCAGGAGTTAGGTGAAACACGTGTTCAATCATCACTTAACGAATGGTCAAATACTGAAACGTGAAATGTGATTGTCTCTCGGTAGAGTTTGATATTATGGCCGAGAGTGACGATTGGGGTCCGGAAATTATTGCAATTGTCAAGAAATATGCACTACAGAATGCTGTAGAATATAATGGATCAGGTAAATCTGGATCTGTGCTCGGGAGAATATTAGGTGAAAGAACTGACCTTAGAAGTAAAGCTAAAGAACTTAAACAATTAGTTGAAATTGAAGTTGATATTGCAAATAAAATGGCTTTAGACGAGGGGGTTGAAGCAGTACGTAGAGCACTAGAAGAAACAAATCCCGAAGCCTTAAATCGACAAAAACAAGTTAAAAGAGTTGGATTAAAAGAATTACCTAATGCAGAGAAAGGAAAGGTAGTACTAAGATTTGCACCTAACCCAAATGGACCTCTCACATTAGGGCATGCTAGAGGAGTCACTATAAATTCAGAATACGCTAAACTATATGACGGAAAAGTGGTACTAAGATTTGACGATACGGACTCTAAAGTCAAGCCACCGATAAAAGATGCTTATGAGTGGATTGAATCTGATTATGAGTGGCTTACCGGCAAAAAACCAGATATTGTAGTAAAGGCATCTGAGAGAATGGATATTTATCTACAATATGCAGAAAAATTACTAAATCAAGAATTTGGATATGTATGCAAGTGTTCGGCTGAAAAATTCAAAAAACTTAGAGATAATTCAGAGGAGTGCCCATGTAGATCGAAGAATTCACTAGAGAATCTTTCCGACTGGGACTTGATGAATGATGGTACATTTAGCGAAGGTGATGCAGTAGTTAGAGTGAAAACATCAGTAGATCTACCAAACCCTGCTCTTAGAGACTGGCCAGCATTGAGAATTCAGCATTCAGAACATCCAATGGTTGGAAAAAAATACAAAGTTTGGCCTCTACTAGATTTTCAAAGTGCAATCGAAGATTATGAGCAAGGTGTGACACATATCATCAGAGGGAAAGATTTAATGGATTCTACTAGAAAACAAACTTTACTTTATGCACATTTCGGATGGAATTACCCTGAAACACTATACTGGGGTAGAGTCAAAATTCACGAATTCGGAAGTTTTTCAACATCGGGGATGAGAAAAGATATAGAAAACGGGATTTTCACAGGTTGGGATGACCCTCGTTTACCAACTCTTAGGGCTTTGCGAAGAAGAGGATTTGATTCGGATGCCATGAGAGATTTTTGGATAGACTTAGGACTAACACAAAAAGATATTTCTGTGTCTTTACAAACCATAGAAGCTTTCAATTCAAGTAGAATAGATGAAAAATGTGAAAGAAGAGCATTTGTAAGAAACCCAGAGTTATTGCAATTTGATAATTCGAGTGAATTAATCGCCTCATTATCATTAAAGCGGCACCCTATGGGCCTTATAGAGGGTCAAAGGTTATGGGATTTAACTGACAAAAGAATATATCTAGAGAAAAATGACATTGACGAAAGGGAAATTAGGTTGAAAGACTTTGCAGATATTGAAATAACTGATAATATGGTTCAATTCCAATCTTATGAACGCTCAGATAAAAGGAATATCGTACATTGGTTACCAATTTCAATGGCCAAAAAATCAGTACTAACTATTCCTAAAGGAAATGAAATAATCATTCAGAATGGAATGATTGAAGATTTTGAGTTGAAAAAAGGAAATATTGTACAACTTGAAAGAGTAGGATATGCAATAATTGAATCTGAAAATGATTCAAGCATAATTAAGTTATTATGGCTGCATGGATAAAAGAAGAATGATTGTAAAGAAAGCCCCAAACAACATCTATTAGGCGTCGCATTGAAGGGTAATAAGCCAACCAGATGGCAATATGGGCGAGGGGCTGAATGCCAAGACTTTGGCTATAGTCGTATTATTATTCGTCTCTTTCTGCAGTGTACCATCTTATGCACAAGATTCTCAAGATGAAAATGTATCTTGTTGTGAAAGTACAGATTTTGATTTATATCTACTAGATGAATCCTCTAATGGAAGGTTATCTCCTTTCGAAAATGAATTATCAGAGGAGTTTACAGCGACAGTTTCTGCATGGCAGCAGGGAGAAATTGAGGTTGGAACATGGGAGGCAATATGGGGTTCTGAAGGAAGTTACCCTACACAAACTTGGTCATTTACTATACCTTACAAAGTTGAAGGAGCGGTTGGTGTCACAATAAATTCCACATTAGATATTAGAATAGGAGGATCATTTTACTCAGGTAATGCTGGACCGGCTGGAGTTGAACCGGTCCTGAATGGAGAAGGAAATCTAGAAATTTCAGTTCAAGTCACATCAGGAACTATAAATGATGGAGATAAAGTAGAGCTTTCTCTTTCTGTGAATAGTCTACTCTTCTCTAACCCTACAGCAGAAGCGGGACTAACCTTTTTGTGGGGTTCAGATAATTCAGTTGCCAAAGTAACTGGCCGATTACCGTTAGTAGACATCCGAATAAAAGATGCAAGTGTCACATCTGGATTAGTATATTTCCCAATAAATGTTAATTCGGGATTTGATGGAGATATGTGGGCATTATCTACTGGAAGTTTCACTCTCCAGGGCTCACCTCTAACATTGAGCCCTATAGCTACACCACTGGAATCAGGAGTTGAGGTTACTTTTGTTTGGGAAATGCCTGAAGATACTGAAAGTGGAATCTATACTACTGAATTCATTATATCTCCGCAGTCAGGTTTAGAAATTTCTGTATCAAAATCGCACGAAATAAATATTGGAGATAACAATGGAGGAACTGGGAGTTATTACCCACCCTCAGAACCATTAAGAAATACCGGATCAGTAATTAATGTAGAGATTGATGCTACATTTAAAGGCGATATGATTGAAAAGAAAATTGAGATATCTTTTGACAGCGCAATGTCACAATGGATGAGGTGGGGCATGGATAATATTGG
>CABXQY010000026.1 GCA_902514485.1 uncultured Candidatus Poseidoniales archaeon | reverse complement strand
CGCTAGAATTCAAGAAGGAGTAGCAAGTTTAGGTTCTTATGCAGAGATATTCTTTAGAAATGTCCGAGCAAGTGGGGTTATTCCACAAATCTCAGTAATTATGGGTCCTTGTGCAGGAGGTGCTGTATACTCTCCAGCAATTACCGACTTCGTAATTATGGTGGATAAAACAGCTCATATGTTTATTACAGGTCCAGAAGTGATAAAAACAGTAACAAACGAAGAAGTATCATTCGAAGACTTAGGCGGAGCATCTACGCATGCTACGAAGTCTGGAGTTACACATTTTACAGCAGAAAATGATGATGAAGCGCTGGAAGTTGTGAGAGACTTGATTCAACTATTACCTTCAAATAATCTTGAAAAACCTCCTGTATTAGCCACTAATGACTCACTTTCGAGAGTGTGTGAAGAATTAGATGATCTAATTCCAGAAATTCCAACACAACCTTACGATATGCTAAATGTTATAGAATCAATAGTAGATGATGGGGCGTTTTTAGAGGTACAAGCCGACTTTGCGCCAAATATCATTGTGGGTTATTCAAGATTAGGAGGTCATACAGTAGGATTAGTCGCTAATCAGCCAAAAGTATTAGCAGGCTGCTTAGATATTGATGCTTCAGTAAAGGCAGCAAGATTTGTAAGGTTCTGTGATGCTTTTAATATACCAATTATAACTCTAGTAGATGTACCAGGTTTTCTTCCTGGGGCTAATCAAGAATGGGGGGGGATAATACGTCATGGGGCAAAGTTACTCTATGCATATGCTGAAGCAACTGTACCAAAAATTACTGTAATAACAAGGAAAGCATATGGTGGCGCATATGACGTAATGTCATCAAAGCACATCAGAGGAGATTACAACATAGCTTGGCCAAGTGCTCAACTCGCAGTAATGGGGGCTGATGGAGCAGTACAGATTATTCATAAAAGGAGGATTAATAGTGCAGGGAATCCTGAACAAGAACGAGAGAGGCTGGTAGACGATTATAATGAAACATTCGCCAATCCTTACCAAGCTGCAGCTTTAGGCTATCTAGACGATGTAATTCAACCAAGAGATACCAGAAAGGTACTTACAAAGGCGCTTGGAGCACTCTTAGATAAGGAAGAAAGTAGGCCAGCAAGAAAACATGGGAATATTCCGTTGTGAGGTTTGTTAATGAAAAAAAAGAGCGGAAGAGAGGATTTTCTTAGAAGAATCGCTATTGCTGCGGTAATTCTACACACATCTGAAGGAGAGTTTTTAGCACCATCAACATATAGAGAAAAAGGAAAAGAATGGTCAATAGATCATAGAAGGACATTAATAGGCAGGAGAAACTTGTTTAGATCTAAGTCGAAAAGAAGTACGTCGAGGTGATATTGTGTCAGAAAAAAGAAAGGTCACAGTAGATGGTGAAGAATTCGAGATAATACTTGAAAAAAATGGAGAAGGTTGGGATGTTGAAATTGAGGGCATTAATTTCTCAATTGAAATAGATGATGGAGTTTCTATAAATTCATCTAAGAAGAGAAAAAGAGGGGGAAGTAAACGAAAACTTTCTGGGAAAATATCTTCATCAATACCTGGCAAAATTGTCTCTTTAAATGTCAAATTAGGAGATATAGTTAAGCAAGGTCAAGTTGTAATGATATTAGAGGCTATGAAAATGCAAAATGAAATTCAGGCACCATTATCAGGAGAGATTATTGAAGTAAATTGTCAATCAGGAGAAAGTATTGAAGCTAATATGCCATTGATTGTAATAGAACCTGAAAATATTAGCAAAAATTAGAGAAGTTCAATTAATGTATAGTCAGGCGGAAGGATATGAACAGTTGCGATTATGGTGAATGCACGGAGATTGGTAAAAATATCAGTCGTCTCTCTCCAGATGGATTTCTAGTCTCAACGGGAAATAAAGCCTATTCTTTCAGAGAGGCGTACAAAAGATTTCATTATTGTGAATTACACCATGATTTATTGATGAAAAATGTATGGAATAGAGTTAGAAAAACTGACGACAAAGGTGATGACCACGTAGCCCCTACTGCAATATAATCAAATAAGTCCTAAAGCATCTTCAATTCTATTCAATTCAGGACCTGTCGAACCCGAACCAACTAGTGCATTAGTTTCTGAAGTAACGCAACCAGCACCCACGTAAGGAGAGCCAAAACATACTGTGCCAACCATTACAGGTACATCCAAAGTTTTCTCAATCTCGCCAACCTCGTAACTTGTAATATCAGGATGTGCTAAAATTCCCTTATTATTAGCTACAAGTAGTGAACCAACTGTATCTTGACCTGCCACTCTAACTCTAGCTGTTTTGACTCCAAGTATCTCTCCAATTAATTCAACACCAGGATTGGGAATAGATTTACTAACTACAGCACCATAATCGTTGCATTCGAGTAAATTACCTGCAGCATTGACTCCACTCTCTAAAATTACAACCTCTCCATAACTAGACAATGTATCGAGATCTTCTTCAGTAGCAATATCTGCAACTGCTATTCCTTTGCTATTACCACATATAAGACTACCAATTAAAGCAGAGCCTCCGATTAGTAGTGGATTCATTTCAATATCGAATACTTGTGATATTTCTTCAATTATAGGCTTATCAAGAGATGCAGGGTAAAATAAATTATTTCCGACTACACTTAGATAGACACCTACTTGAGAATGACCTAGTATATCTCCTGTTGATATTGTCATACTATTACCTCCACATTATGGCTACGCCCATGATTGTTATAATTTGTGCGGGGAGGAAAGAGAGTGTGGCACAACGACAAACGTTCCCGTGGGCTTTCGCACCACAGTACAAGAAATGACGCAGAAGGGCTTGACTTCCGGGTTCGAGATGGGACCGGGTAGTACCCCTTCGCTATGGCCGTGCACAACTCTCTTTCGAATTTGATGAATTGATATGACTGTTGGACAGAGGCCCACAATAGAGCCCTGTATTAATTTAATTATAAAAAATTGGTGTGTAGAAATTGATGAATGCTCGGGGGGTTAGTGCAGCTGGGCTGAATACCTCGGGCGAACCCTCGGTACTTACACCCGCTGTCTATCAAACTCATCTTCTATGAGTCCCCTGAGATGCCTCGTCTTTCGGATGACTTCGAGCTTAGATGCTTTCAGCTCTTATCCACTGGAGCGTGGCTACCCAGCATTGCCCTGTCGGACAACTGGTAAACTAGTGGCTCCGAGTCCTCGTTCCTCTCGTACTAAAGGACCCTTCCGATCAGGCATCTGATACGCCTCAACCACAAAGCAACAAACCTGTCTCACGACGGTCTAAACCCATCTCACGATCCCCTTTAATGGGCGAACAACCCCACCCTTCCCAGCTGCTGCACCAGGAGGTTGGGAAGAGACGACATCGAAGTAGCAAGCCACCAGGTCGATATGTGCTCTTGCTGGTGACAACTCAATTATCCCCAAGGTAACTTTTCTGTTATCAATCACCCCCATAAATGAGGTAGATTGGTTCGTTAGGCCCTGCTTTCGCATCGTCGATCGTTATTGGTCCGATCCACGTCAAGCCAGCTTTTCCCCTTACGGTTAACGGTGGAGACTGAACCACCTAAGCTGACCTTTGGGCACGCCTGTTATATTTTCGGGCGCGTGGCGCCCCACCCAAACTGCCCACCAAACGGTGTTCTCATTAAGAGTTAGTTCAGTTACAAACTAAGGACGGTGTCTCTATGGACGACTCCCATCTGGACTGGCGTCCAAATGATCAACATCTCCCGTCTACTCAGCACATAGTGTGCGACTGAACAACGCCAGGCTGCAGTAAAGCTCTATGGGGTCTTCGCTTGCAGGTTGAGGTTACTGGACTGTGCGCCAGTAATAGTCAATTTCGCCGGACGTATCGTGGAGACAGTGGGACTCTCGTTGTGCCATTCATGCAAGTCGCCAATTAAGCGACAAGGTATTACGCTACCTTAAGAGGGTCATAGTTACCCCCGCTGTTTACCGGTCCTTCATCAGGTTGAAACCCGATTTCAGATACCGGCACTGAGCAGGATTCACCGACTATACACAACCTTTCGATCTAGCAGTCGGCTATGTTTTTATTAAACAGTCGGAGTCCCCTTGTTACTGCGACCAGGTTCTCTCGAACCTGGCACTCCTTCTCCCGAAGTTACAGAGCGATTTTGCCGAGTTCCTTCACGATACTTTGCCCGTCACACCTTAGGCTTCTCACCTTGGGTACCTGTGTCAGATCTTGGTACGATCACTTCTTACGGTTTTTCATGGGACCTAGGCCTCATCTATCTTTTGCTCACGCCTTCTCGGATTTCTCACCATTACGGTTCTCCATCCGATTATTGAACGCTTCGACGCACCATGACAGATGCGCATAAACTAGCCCAAGCCGTCACCATTAATGTAAGAAGGGCTTACGAATATTAACGCAATTCCCTTTCGATCATTTCGGTTAGGAATGACCTTAGGATCGGCTAACCCTCGGCTGATAACCATTGCCGAGGAACCCTTACCCCTTCGGTGGTGCGGATTCTCACCGCACTATGCTGCTACTCTTCCCTAGATTCTCATACATACACGGTCCACCCGATCTCAAAACCGAGCTTCTACCCGAGCATGTCGCCGCGCTACCTCATCTTCTTTCGAAGGATCAGTGTATCGGTATACAGTTTTAGTCCCGTCCATTTTTCGGGCCCGCAAGCTTGACTAGTGATCTGTTACGAACTCTTTCAAGGATGGCTGCCTCTAAGCCCACCTTCTAGTTGTCTTCGACCACGGACTCCGTTTGTAATTAACACTTAACTGTAATTTTGGGACCTTAACACTGAGCTGGTTTCTTCACCTTTCGTCACGGTAGCTTACCCACCGTGGCTCACTCCTCGCTTCTACGACGATTACAACTTCGGAGTTTGACAGCGTACCGAGGGATCGCTCCCCCTAAATACCCAATCAGTGCTCTACATCGTAATCTATCTCTGCGAAGATCTACCTGCGAGTAGTCTCGCGCGGAACCTGCTATTGCCCATCTCGATTGGACTTTCACCCCTATACCCAGCTCATCCGAGCGATTTGCACATCAGCAACGGTTGGATCCTCCACCCAACTTTCATCGGGCTTCAATCTGGCCAGGCATAGATCGATAGGCTTCAGGTCTCCCACTAATGACTCCGGGCGAGCACACCCAGTCCCTCACCGCCTAAGCGGCTGCGGACCTTTCGGTTTCCCTTCGGCTTCGGAGATCAACTCCTTAACCTCGCCATTAATCAGAACTCCCAGGGGCATTATTCGAAACGCACGAATAGACGCTGCTCATATCTTCGCTTTCACGCCTATTCAGCTTGTTCCCGACTGGTTTCAGGTTCTTTTCACATCCCGCTAAGGATACTTTTCAGCTTTCGCTCACGCTACTTGTCAACTATCGGTCTCGAGTAGTATTTAGGATTGGAAGTTTATGCCTCCCATATTCACGCGCGATATCCAACGCACGATACTCAGGATTCATCACTTGATCATATCACGTACATATACGGGTCTTTCACCCTCTATGGTGCGCCGTTCCAGGCGACTTCTATTTCCATGACTTAGACTACAGATGGTCCATACCCCACATCTCTTCATGATTTCTCATGAAGATTCGGTTTGTCCTATACCGTTTTCATTCGCCACTACTAGCGGTATCTCGTTTGATTTCTTTTCCTCTCCCTACTGAGATGCTTCAGTTCAGGAGGTTCCCTTTCCATTTAGGAATGGCACAGAGTGCCAGGAGGTCCCATTCAGCAATTTGCGGATCCAAGAGATTCATGCCTCTCCCCGCAACTTATCGCAGCTTGTCACGACCTTCTTCGGCTCTCGAGCCGAGCCATCCCCCAGTCGGGTTGTAGCATTTTATTAATTTCTACATTCCCACTTTCTATTTATTATCTTAACACAGGGACTCATTGTGAGTCCTCTGGTGTCCAGGCATATCAATTCTGGTATCTCAGACCACTCCGTCTCCCCGCAGGGCGAAGCAGTCTCAACCACTAACCTTGATACATGGCAGTACCAAAGCGCACTATAAGCAGCCGTCCGACCTACCTTTGGTATATGAAGTAAAGGGTTGCGACTCCCGCATGAAAGAGGCTGAGTATAACGAATATACAGTTCTTAGTTAATTATTTTTTTGAGTAAACAATGAACCCAAAAAATACCTATTTCGACTAAAAAATATCTAATATAGACATATGAAAAACTCTGTTAAAGACTCGAATTATTCCGATTCAATGTCTAAGTTACCGGAGTCAAAATCACTTAAATCTATGCTTTCTATATCTTTGTAAACAATAGGAGTAAGTGAAAGACTACCTATGATAAGTAGTGTAATTATTATCATCCAATAAGCATCATTCGACCAGGTGATAGCATACCTGACAACACAGTAAATAGTAGATATCACTAGAGTGAGTAGCATGATAGGGAAACCCGTACGGAAGAATCTATTGAAAGATATATCATCACCTGAATCTTCCGCTAAACCTGCAGCCACTACATTAGCAGAAGCCCCTATGATGGTTCCATTGCCACCTAAGCAGGCACCTAACGCCAAAGCCCATGCCAATGGCCCTAATGGTAGATTTAACACTGGATCAGAGGCTAATTGAATCACTACAGGCACCATAGTTGCAGTGTACGGTATATTATCTATGAATGCAGATGCTATTGCAGATACCCATAGAAGAAGAAGTATGGCAACCATCAACCTATTCTCTTCAGACGCTTTAGATATTGTATCAGAAATTAAATCTGCAATCATTTCTATCAACCCCATATATTCAAGCCCGTGTATCATTATAAATAATCCCGCGAAAAATATGATTGTTGTCCATTCTACTGCATCTAATTGTTCTTCAACACGATGCGGAGATGTGACAAGAAGCATCAAAACTGCACCGCCAAGAGCGATTGTAGCAACTGAAAATAATGGATGAGGGAAGGCTGAATGTAAAAAGAACAATAAGATTACACCAATCAATATGATTCCTGATTTTTTAAGAAGAGGGGCATCTTTTATACCATATTGAGCTCTTAAAAGATCTATATTCCTTACCCTATTTCCAGAAAGGCCAGGTTTTTCTATTATTCTCAATAACCAGAAAGCAGGTATCATAGCTATCAGAACTGCAGGAGCCACATGAATAATAAAATCGCTGAATCCTATGCCTTGTCCCGCTAGAGCGTCAATTCCACTAAGGCTTTGCTCGGAAAGTTGAGCACCTATGATAATATTTGGAGGATCTCCTATTTGAGTAGCTGCGCCTCCAATATTAGAGAACATGACTTCGGCAATAATTAGAGGGACGGGTTGTAAATTTAGAACTCGACATATCTGAATCGTAACAGGGACTATTAACAAGATTGTAGTTACGTTATCTAATAAGGCAGAAAATACTGCAGTAACAATGCATAGAATGAATGTTAATCGCCATATCGAACCACCACTTTGAGCATATGCCTGCACGGCTGCCCATTCAAAAAGACCGGTTTTTGATAAAATATCAACCATTACCATCATACCTATGAGTAATCCGATAGTTTCCCAATCTATCCATGTCATAATAACCATCAAATCGGGACCATTCCCCACAATGTGCAGTGAAACAACAGCAGCGATTCCACCTAATGCTGCTGCAAGTGCACGATGCACGACTTCGAAAACAATCAAGCCATAAACAGCCACAAGTATCGATATTGCTACTGGGACAGCCCAACTAGGCATTTTGGAGGGTTCCCAAGGACCTTCCGAAGTACTGGCTGCAGAAACAGTCAATGGGAAAATAATTGAAACAAGGAATGCCGATAACTGAAACATAATTACACGATTTCGGAGACACCGGACATTCTCAACCATGAACTTGCGAACCACATTACCTCTAAATATATCACCGTGTAAACTACTGGTTTACTAAATTATTAGGTGATTACATTCCGGACCAGAATACCGCAATATTTCCTCTTTGAAACACCAATATAGACCCGGAAGAAGATGAAATTGAAGAAAATAAATCCTTTCTTTCTGAAGAACCATTGGCTATCCCTTGGTTTACTTTCATTTTTACTAATTTACGCTTCTTCAATTGTTGCTTTAATTCATCAATTACTGAATCATTAATCCCAAGTTTACCTACTCGAATTGTTATTTCTAAGCTACTATCCATTGCATTCTTTTTAATCGTATTCGGTATATCCATAATATTACATCCATTCTTATATCGGTCTTCGAGTTTTATTTTCACACCTTAAACAAGTAGTAATCAGTGAGTTTTTCCTTATCCTGATACGTGAATCGTTTCCAAACCTCATTACTGATTGGCATGACCTACAAATCAGAATTCGAGAAATAGATTCATTACTCTGGCCATGTCTTTTACTTAACCTAAGTATATCTCTCGCTGCCGTATCTCTAATCCTATAAGAGTAAATATCGGGAGAAAGAATAATTTTTGATAACTTACTAATAGCCTCTGAAGAGCGATTCTTTCGGCGGATTGAGTCTTTCGAACGTCTCCTAGCCGGCATTTTAATCACTTTAATTGGATAAGCGAGAGATGATTTCATCACCAACATCCTCTATAGATTGATTTCCATCAATTCGAATAAGCATCCCTTGGCTCTCATACCAACCAGCAAGAGGTGAAGTTTGCTCGTGGTAAGCCGATAATCTCGTCCTTACAGTCAACTCATTATCATCTTTTCTTTGAACTAAACGGTGAGAAATTGATTCGGGGGCAGGATTGAATTTAGTATGATAAATAGCCCCTGTTTCAGGATCCATACGCCTGCCAACTATTCTCTCAACTATTGAATCATCGGGGACTTCAATTGAAATAACTGCACTGACCTCAGCTATTTTAGCAAGTTCTTCTGCCTGAGCAATAGTACGAGGATAACCATCAAAAAGAACACCTTCTGAAGCATCTTCCAGACTAAGTCTTTCATTGATGAGGCCAATTATCACATCATCAGGAACTAATTCTCCTGCTTCCATGAAAACTTTAGCGGCTAAACCCATCTTACTCCCTGAAGACACTGCTTCTCTGAGCATATCCCCTGTAGAAACTTGTGGTTTTGAAGTTAAACTGACTATTCTACTCGCCTGCGTGCCTTTACCTGCGCCGGGAGGACCAAACAATACTATCGAACCTTTCATAACTCTGTGGGGAAAGGTCATAGTGATAAGTCAAACCCAAACTAAGGTTGATTCTGCTCCCACCAAAGATGACCATAAGATTGCCATTGATCCATAGTCCAACCATCGGGTAAACCTCCCAAAGGTAGTGGCGCTGAACCGTCAGGTGCTAGTGACAATTTCGGAGGTCCAGAGGCGGCTATAGCTGCCTGAATTTCGTCTTCACTCACTCCTCCTGTAAGAGTATCACCTGACCCTAAAGAGGTGTCAAGAGCAGCATTACGTCGTTCTGTAGAAGTACCTGACAAAAGGGCTGATCCTTTTGGTATAAGCTCTTCTTCAGAAGACATCAAATTTTGAGAATTTCTCCTCAATCGTAGACCTAACACAAATACTCCGGTTAGGGAAAATAAGAACAACAGAGCCAGTGTCCATGAAGGTAATCCTAATGACTCGATTAACCCTGATATACCACCTGAGTCAGTAGATCTTTCCTTACTCATTTGTAGCTGGATTTTAGAATTTGTAACTTCTACATCATCAGGAAAGAAGTTAGTGGCATTAGCAGATAACTCAACACTTGAAAGCCCATAAACAGTGTTTGATGTTGATTTAACAGATAATTCTATAATTTTTGATTCACCAGGCAATATGTCATCTACTAAATTATCACTTAATTGAAGGTTCCAATCATTAGATTGAGAAATTACTATTTCAGCACCAGTATTAGTATTCCCAAAATTAGTTACATTAACCGTAAAAATTGCTTCTTGACCAGATGGGACTTCTTCAATTGACGTCAAACCTGATTCCAATACAATCCAAATCGAAGGAACTACTACTACAGATAATTCAATAGTTTCAAAATAAGTATCGCCACTAGGTGTAGTAAATTCAACAATTACAGATACTATCTGAGATAGTTCACCTGTAGGGAGGTCTCCGGGTAAATCAAGTCCAACCGAAACATAAGCTTCACGATTCATATCCATCTCAAATGAATTTCCAGAAAGAAAGCCTCCTGACCAATCTGTAGGTAAACTACCCATCGTCAAAGAAATATCCAGTGGGACGTTTCCAATATTGTGGAGTTTTATCTGAGTGACAGATGACTTACCTAAAGCAACATCGATTTGTCCAGAACTCTCAGTATCTAGAGATGCGAACTCTTTGATAATAAGTTTCGTACCATTGATTAAAGTTTCAGAATCTTGTAGTGTGGTGCGGATTACAATTGTGTTAGAATCTCCCATATTAGCTGCAAGAGGTACAATAGTATTGACTGATATAGAAAGACTATTGCCTGCTAAAATATCAACAATCATATCTCCATTAACGACTTCATTATTACCTTCAATCAATTGAGTAGGCCAACTATTTTGTACATTAACAGTAAACTGTAGAGGTACATTTCCTTCATTGGTTATTACTAAATTAGTAGCGACTAATTCGCCATTCAGTACAGATCTATCCTCTGCAAGTCCCAATGGCCCAAGTGAGACACCACTATCTGAAAATATTTCAGTGCTGAATTCACGACTTTCAAAAACTTCAACAGAGGCTTCGTCTATTGAAAATAGGCTGGGATCATTTACCGACTGCGTAGTACAACTGACGTCTTCAATTGTACCAGAAGAAGGTGAACCTAGCACATCATTAGGTACTCTGACTCTTATTGGAACTGGTAAAAATTGGAGTCTTGAAAGTGGCTCCAAATTAAGCACTGAGGTTTCACTATCTCCTACTTTGACTATCCATCGGTTCTCGCTTTCACAAGATATTGTATATTGAGTAGGTCCATTACCAGTGTTAAGAATCGAAAGAGAGTATTGAGCAAATTGCCCAGGTGTAGCGCCCAAATCATCCGCTCCTGCAACAACTGTGACCAAACCTTCTACTCTTTCTACTACAGACCTCAATTGTAATGAATGGTACACAGTGGGTGCATTTTTATCCCATAATGTGACTTGAGACACGAATGTACCAGGTAATGCATATATTGCATTATCAACATCCGAATCTACATCCGAAAGATTCAGAGATATTATTCTTCTATCACCTTGGTCACCTGATGGGGATAATGTCCAAGGGCCTGATTCATTGAATAATTTCCACCACTCATCTTGAGGAGATATCAACAAGCCTCCAATGCCCAAGAGTTGAACAGGTGATGCAGAGATATCAACGGTAATTTGAGATGTGCCCTCATTCCTCATCTCCAGTTGGAAAGATACTGAATTTGTAGCGGTAGGATCTAGATTACGGGTACGTGAATCATCAATTTCAGAAGGTGTAGAAGGTAAAGTACCATCAACTAATAGAGGAGTTAGCCGCACTCCTACTTGGGATACATAAACATCAATTTCAATATTATTGTTATCAATTCCGTCTACTTCATCATTTAATTCTAATACTTCAGAATTAGAGTCCAATGTCATTTTGATAGTATGTAGACCAGTTGTTGTAAATATATGAGGATATGATAGTGAAGATATTGAACCACCTGATAGTGAGGTTTTTTCTTGCTCAAAAATTATACTATTATCAGTAATATCCTCAATTAGTATCGAATAATCACCTGTTGGTCCAGCAGCTTGGTTTTTCCATTGAGCTTCTATCAAAAATGTATCTCCCTGAAGTGGACTTTCTACCGATGTGGTAAGTGAATTAGAAAGAACTGTCAAATCAGGAAGCAATGTTTCCGTTAAATCACCGGTTAGAACTATAGCATAATCTTGTAAATATCCACCAGCATGTCCAACTTCAATAGACCATGTACCAATCTCAGGGAAGGAAATTCTTACTCTCTCAACATTGTTCAAATCATCTGAAGAACCATCTTTGACACTAAAACCATTTATGAAATTATTACCATAATAAACATCCCCACTAGGGGAAGTAGCAATCAAATCAAGGTCGTTCACTAATTTAGGTGAAGATTGATTGGCCACTGCTGAACCTTCGCGATCATTCCAAACAAGTGTTATGTCAAATTTAGATGAAGAATCTGATTCTATAGTATAGATGAATGAATGACCCGGTCGTAATTCTCTGGAATTATCATAAAGTAAATCTAGCTGTTCATCAGCAGCATTGGGGAATATACTATTTGACACATTAACTTGGCCCCATCCTTCCATCGGATTGGGTATATCAGGAGCACCTAGGTCATCAGCACCGTTGATTAAAATCGCTCTAATCAAATCTGAACGAGGTTCAGCAAGAGACTGAGTTTCACGAAGATGTTGTCTAACCATAGTTGCTGCACCAGCAGCTACTGCAGTAGACATTGAAGAACCATTAAGAGTCATATAGAGAGGAGTCTCTGTACCCTCATGGATCGATGATGAACAGCTTTCACCTTCTACAAACAAAGCTTCTTCCGCCCTTGCAGAACAAATCATAACTCCGGGTGCGACAAGATCTGGCTTTATACGGCCATCTAAGGTTGTGCCTTTAGATGATGTAGATGCAACTGCACCTTGTGATTGACTGCCATATGAGCCAGTTGTTGAGGAACCAATAGTCAATACATTCTTTGCAGTTCCTGGAGGAGTTATAGTTTCATAACCATCATCACCTAAATCTCCTGCAGAGAATAATACAAGAAAACTAGGTTCATCAACTACGTAAGAATCAGCAGACCTTGAATCTGAACTATATTCGCCTATTAGATTGACATTACCCCAACTATTAGTTTGAATTCTTGCACTTTGTTGATAAGAATGTGAAAACATATCATAAAGCGAGCCCCATCGTGCCAAAATACCTGAACTATCCGCTTCTAATTGATAAAAATGAAATGTTGCAGCAGGCACCATTCCTTGAGTGAATGATTCTCCAGCCCCATCTCCAAGTAAAGTTGAGGTCACATGAGTCCCATGACCGCTATTTCTATCGGAATAAGAATTATCAGGACCGAATTGGTTGTAGATTGCTCTTATTCTACCATTGAAATCAC
>CABXQY010000025.1 GCA_902514485.1 uncultured Candidatus Poseidoniales archaeon | reverse complement strand
ATATACCATTCATTGAAGGCAGTACTGAAAGAAGAAGGATTGCTTGGTGGTGTAGGCGATGAAGGAGGTTTTGCTCCTAATTTACCACGAAATGAAGAAGGTCTTAGATATCTTGTAGGAGCTATCGAAAAAGCTGGTTACTCCCCCGGTAATCAAGTTTCAATAGCATTAGATGTAGCCGCACAAGAATTCTATGACGGCCAAAATTATCATATTGATAATAGAACAATAGACGGCGAAGAATTAGGTAAATTATACTCTTCTTGGCTAGATAATTACCCAATTGTTTCCCTGGAAGATCCCTTCGGAGAAGATGATTGGGATTCTTGGATTGAATTTACCAAGAGAGAAGGACATAGGGTACAAATAGTTGGAGACGACTTGTATGTAACGAATCCATCACGTTTGCAAAGAGGGATTGATAATAATGCATCTAATTCAATACTCATTAAATTGAACCAAATTGGAACAGTTACTGAGACATTGCAAGTTATTGAAATGGCACGTAAGGCCAATTTTGGAATTATTATTTCTCACAGATCGGGGGAAACTTCAGATGATATAATTGCGGATATATCGGTGGGTACTAATTCAGGACAGATTAAAACTGGAGCTCCGGCAAGAAGTGATCGAACAGCTAAATATAACCAATTGTTAAGAATTAGTGAGTCTTGCTCGCAATATAGTCGTTTATTCTAAAGATGCAAGAATCAAAGGTAAGACAATAGTTGCATCGGATTCTATAACAAATTTGGGCGTATCGACGTCTAATTTTTCCCAGCTTATTTTTTCATTGGGAGGTGCTCCTGAATAACCTCCATACGAAGAACTAGATTCAGATATTTGAGCGAACCAAGACCATAAATCCACATCTATTTCGACATCTTGTCGTAGCATTGGAACTACACAAATTGCGAAGTCTCCGGCGATTCCTCCACCCACTTGTAACAATCCTGTAGGTGAATTGTCTTCACGATACCAATCAGACAGTGCTTGCATAGCGTGTAAACCCCCTAAGACAATATCTGGTGATGATATAGTGCAATCAATTACTCTAGCCGTTAGAATATTTCCTAATGTCGAATCTTCCCACCCTGGTACAAAAATAGGTAGATTTGCATCTGCTGCGGCTAAAAGCCAAGAATTTTTGGGATCAGCATCATATTCTAAATTACCATGTAATAATAAATCGTATAAATATTCATGAGGGAACCTTCTATCTCCTGCGGCATCTGCATCTTTCCAGAGTTTAATTAATGGTTTTTCTATATTCCTGATCGCTTCCTGTTCTGGTATTGCAACGTCAGTAACTCGGTTAAAGCCTCTTTTTTGTAACTCTTTATCCTCTTCAGCAGTCCAACTTCTCCAATCCTTTATTTTTTCATAAGAAGATTTAGCGACTAAATTGAATAAATCCTCTTCCAGATTAGCTCCTGTACAGCATATTGCATGAATTTTCTGAGATCTAATGGCTGGAGCCAAGGATCGACCAATCTCAGCAGTGGACATTGCGCCAGCTAAAGTAATCATCATTCTCCCATCATTTTTTAAGAAATTATTTAGAGATTCACAACAGGTTGCAAGTACGCCTGCATTGAAATGTTTGTAATGGTAATTAATGAAATCTTTAATTTTCATCATAAATCCTCATTGCTTAAATCTTTTAATTTCATTCCTACCCACTTCTTTAATATGTTTCATTTCTGAAATGAGTCTTTCGTGAATTAAGTCTATGATTACACGAGGGTCTCCTGTTCCGCAAGTAAATGCATCGATTGCCAATAAACCATTTTCATAGTAGCAGTGGGCACTTACATGACTTTCATCTAACAAAACCACTGCGGCAAAGCCAGGAGGACTTTCTGAACCATCAAATTCTTCAACATGTGAATGTACTTCTCTAACATTTGCATTTTTGACAGCATGACGCATTAATTCTAACATCCACTGCCCATTTCGAATATCGTTAAAATCGCATTTGACATAGTCAACACAAATCTGTTTTCCACGAGACATTTTGAAATTCCTCCTTCCTAAAGTAACCATTTTCTCAATCTTCTCAAACCTTCTATTATTACTTCTTCATCAGCAGCATATGAAACTCTAACGAATCCATCTCCACCGGTAATCAATGAAGCAGGGATTAATTGGACGCCGGCCTTTAAAGCCCCATCGGCGAATTCAATATCAGTCATTCCGGTACCCGTGATGTCAACAAACGCATAGAATGCCCCTTCCAATTCCCCGACTCTTAACCCTGGAATTTCAGATAAACCGTTTCTCATAAGTTCTCTTCTCTTCAAATATTCTGAATTAAACCTTTCAACATCATCATCACAAGAAAGCGCTACTTTAGCTGCCTCCATCATAAAAGTTGGGACATGAGATGCTGAATTAGCTTGAGATTTAATAGCGGCTTTCATCGCATTTTCAGGACCTGTAAGGAATCCTAGGCGCATTCCCGTCATAGCCCATGATTTTGACCATCCGTTAACAATCAATGTTCTTTCTTTTCCGCCCGGGCAGATCGCGGGAGATACATGAGAATAATCAGTCCAATTTAGGCGGGCATATATCTCATCTGAAACAATCCATAAATCATGTTCCACAGCGATTTTGACAATCTCTGTAATTTCATCAGGTGTGAATACAGCCCCAGTGGGGTTATTCGGAGAATTAAGTAGAATCATCCTTGTTTTATTGGTAATAGCTGATTTTATCGCATCTAAATCAGGATGAAAGTTATCTTTCCTTACGGGGACATGCACTGGAACTGCTCCAATAAGCTCTAACATAGGTTCGTACGAAGCCCATGATGGCGCTAACAAAATTGCCTCATCCCCTGGCATCGTAGTAATCATGAAAGAATATAATAGGGCTTGCTTAGCTCCAGGTGTAATCACAACATTCTCTGCTGTTGTTTCAATCTGGTGTTTATCTAGTAAATAATCTGCGACGGCTTGGCATAAGTCCATTGAACCAGCGCCTCTAGTATATTTTGTATTGCCATCATCAAGACCTTTTATGGCAGAGTCAATTATTTTTCTTGGAGTATCAAAACCAGGTTCTCCAACAGTCCATCGAATCACCTCTGGTCCTGGAGGTTGTAAGTAAGGTGCAAAGCCAACACCTAGGCCATCGTAGCGGGATGAAACATCGGGCACGAGCCTAGGGTGTGCATTCCCCCCATCAAGATATGCTGTGGACATACTCGTCGTAAATGGTAGTCTTTAACGAAGAATCTTCAAAGATAAGGTCTGTTACGCGAGACCACAGCATGGGTGGCAGAGTAGCTATGCAGCGGACTGCAAATCCGCGGACCTGGGTGCAAATCCCGGCCTGTGCTCCAAATTATTCTCCCTAGCGGGGCCTCTATTCGACATTCCATTCCATGTCATAATGAGGCCCAATATTTTCTATTTCAAAAACATCAGAGACGACTTCAAAACCGCATCTCGAATACATTGGTACTGCACGAATTCTGGCATTACACCAAATTCCTGTGTTTTCTTTTTTAGCTTCATCTTGTAAGGCTTTAACAATATCAGAACCAATGCCTAGATTTCTGAAAGCAGCATCGACAGCCATGCCTCTTATTCTGTATTTACACCCTTTTCTTGAGTCAACTTGTAATGTTGAGCATCCCACCATTTTTTCACCTACATAGGAACAGAGAAACTTAGTGCGAATATCGTTATCAACATCAGGATAATGTTCACTCCCTCTTGGCATACCAATTCTTAAAACTCTAAATCTCAAATCAAGATGATCTTCATCTATTGAATTCGACCATGCTAATCGATGTTCCATATACGTGTGTGTGTATCATAATTGAAGAAACTATCTTC
This sequence comes from uncultured Candidatus Poseidoniales archaeon, assembly GCA_902514485.1. GTDB lineage: Archaea > Thermoplasmatota > Poseidoniia > Poseidoniales > Thalassarchaeaceae > MGIIb-O2. The sequence continues at coordinate 10,367 of CABXQY010000025.1, read as the reverse complement.
TGTCGGCGACTTCAAATCTAACTTATCCTAGGTCAGGTCATGAGCGAGGGGGAGGCACCAGATTGGTATACATATTTTTTTCTTGGAACCATATTAATTATCAATACAATATTTCTTAAAATTTCATTTTCTGGTCCTTGGGAATCTCAATCATTTACACTAGGGGTATTTGGTTTAGTTGGATTAACTCTGATCTATATTTCTTGGTATAGATTCACCTTCAAAAGACGAGGTTTGGTCCCTTGGTTAGATCTTTGGGTAAATCCTAAATCTGCGGCAAAAAAAGAATTAGTCGCGGCCTTTACATTTATAATATTAGCATATTTCCTTGGAATAGACCGATTATTTTTCCCAGTACCAACACCGCTAATTCTTTCATTAATTGGATTATTAATGATGATTCAATCTTTATATGTATTATTGAGTATCGGTGTTTTATCCGATAATTAATTATCGTTGCCCCGGTTTCCAAAATTGCAATGGCAAAGGCTCTCTTCCTTGCATTGCACGGAACGCTAAATGGTCGGCTCTTTCATTCCAACGATGCCCTCTATGCGCCCGAACGTGCTCATGAGTTAAATCACGGAAAGACGAAACCTCTACCCAGAGTTTTTGGACATGTAAGGCCAATTCTTTATTCGCTTTTGCTTTCCAAATTCCAGAGCCAATATTTAGCGCATATTGTGAATCTCCTCTGATAACTGCATTTGTATCACTACCTTCGATTATTAACCATTTTAGTGCATGAGCCAGTGCACATAATTCAGCCGTATTATTCGAACCAACTTCGGCTCCAATAAATTCTTTTGAACTGATTTCAGTAATGACGCGTCCTCTTTTTTCAATCGTTATTTCGCCCTGTCCTTTGCCAAGTCCAGTGTCTCCAATGACCACACAAAAACCCCATCCAGCAGGAGTCTTAGCAGTCACGTTTTTGTTTTCTTCACAAGATCCATCAACATAAATAGAGATCTTTTCTGAAGAAGCCATTACTTATTCCTCAACTAGAGATTTATATGCCTTAGCATCGAGCAAAATATCTAACTCATCCATATCTCCAACTGTCATTTTACAAATCCAACCTTCCCCATAAGGATCTGTATTAACAGTCTCCGGTGCATCCTCTAGATCTTCATTTACCTGAATTACTTCTCCAGAAATCGGCGCATATATTTCACTAACAGATTTTACAGATTCTACACTTGCAAATGATTCCATCGAAGCTACAGTTACTCCAACTTCTGGTAATTCAACCCATACTACATCAGTCAATGCGTTTTGTGCATAATCTGTTATCCCGACCGTAATTTCATTTCCTTCTAGCCGAATCCATTCATGTTCTTTTGTATAAATCAGTCCCTCGGGTACTTCGCTCATGGTAATCTCCAACCTCTACGATGAGAATCAGAGAGTCAAGTTTTCGCTTCGCTATTCTTCTTCCGCTAGATTGACTTCGAGGTGTTCTTTTTCCATTTTCGACCAACCAGAGCCCATACTATCTCCACTTGCTTCTAATTGTTCTTGTTTTAATCGAGACCTCATTTCATCCTCTTTTTCTCGACTGATCCACTTATCTAAAAAAGCATCTTCATGTTCTTTATCTTTAGAGAAATGGATTACTGAGAGCAATAAAATACCAATCAAAGAAATAATAGGAAATATCAAAGCATAATCATTTTTATCAATGCAAATATTCTTTCCACAATCTAGGATTTGAATCAGTCCTTCGGAGATGGACAAAGCCGTCATTAGAACAAAAGCAGAAGTAACTCCAATCAGAACTCTTTGAATTCGGTTTGCAGGTGAATCCAAATAAATCACCGTTCGAAGAAATATATTGTCCAGTGCATTGAAATTTTTCACTCCAACAATTTATGAATTTTATATGGTAATAAAGCTCGATTAACTGGTGTAACTTCGAGGACTCTACCGTCATCTCTTCTTCGTATATCTTGTAAAAGCGGATGCCGACTTTTTTTATGCAAAGTCATCAAAGTAGGTTTATCGTGTTCCAAAGCCGTACGAACAGCAGCGACAAAGGCTTCACTTTCTACAGAAAATTTGCCCACTTCGTCAATAACTAATACTTCACATTCGTCTAACGCATCAAGTATTGCCGGAACAGCGACTCTGTCTAGTTCGGTTGGGTCTATTCCATATCCTAAGATTCTGTTTCTTGAATCTATATTGCGATGTGCAATCACTCCCTTTTCCCCAGTCCTAACATTTATGCAAGCATAGCCTACGCGTTCACCATTTTCTACAATCGCTTCTGTTTGAACACCCCCGATGATATCTTTATACATTTTCCTGGAATTATTCTTTCTTTCTTCTTGTACCATTTGTATTACTTTTTGTAAAACTGCAGACTTCCCCGATCTCGGGAGGCCAGTGATACCAATTTTCGGATATATCCCCATAATTATGCCTTCATCTGTATGCTCTCGGACGCAATACGGTTTCACCGAGGTTAAGCTTACGTATTAATGGGTTTGGGCATTTATAGTCAAAAAATTCGAAGAATGGAAAATAATTACCGGAAACCGAAAACAATTTTTCCGCATTATGTCATTAGGCTGAAATTGAACGAATTTTGTTCGGTTTTGGGAAAGGTAAATTTTCTATTTCATAATTATTTACGTTATTATTAGCTGCCCATGCGCGTGACCAAAGGTCTAGAGTCTCTGAATTTAAGTGTACAGCTAACCAATTTAATCCTTTATCAACTGATCCGTGTTCTTCTGACATTCGCTCTAGAACTTCAGCAGGTAATTCTAGGAAGTTGACAGAATTACCTAGTACGCAGTCGGAAGGGACTACTGCCCATCTCAATCTCCTCTCTAGTTGAGCATTAACAATTGCTTGGCATGCAAGCCTTGGCTGCCCCTTGGGGCGTATTGGCCCAACCCATTTAGCCTGAGTTCTTTGAACGGAATCCTCTTTAATCCCGCTAACATATGCTGGATGTACTATGCTTATATCTTCACCAATTGTTGAGAAGTGAGTTCCTCTGATGAAAGGAGTTCCTCTCGATCCTGATTTCCAATTTATTATGTCCTCAGACCAATTAGTTTGGTCAATTTCTCCTACCCTCACTCTTATTGGTTTCCCCGTAGGATTTAGCCAATTATTTTCTTCAGATAATCGTGGCTGTTCAGCCAATTCAGTAATCGCTCTAACAACTCTTCTTCTATCGTAAGTGTCACGAGGCATGCGGGGCACTGACCAATTTCCGTCAGTCCAATTTTCCCATGATTCGCGCTCCATGTCGAAGGTAGGGACGTTGTTAGCTAGCCCATTCTGTGGAGTAACTTCGTTAGTCTGTAGAGGGCCGAAACTAGTCATCTTTTGTGTTTCACCACCTTTGCTTATTCCGATTACTAAAACTCCTTGAGATACACCAGGGAAGATTCTTTGATTTTCAGGGAATGACCAAGAAGATGACCAGCTGTTACTCTCAACCATCAATTTTCTGAGTGGAATACTACTCTTCTCTCGTAACAGGGAATCTGGGACAATCATTCTCACACGACCATCATCTCTAACAAGTTGAATCCCCCTTTCTAAGAATAATCGATATAGATTGACATTCCCTCTTAGAGTCGAGAATCTTCTAGTACCATCTTTATTTGTAGTATTTCTTAATTGTCGAGATAACTCTTTTCTCAGACCGCTGCCCTCAGGATGCCCTCTGAATCTATCTTTAATCCTCAACCAAGGCGGTCTACAAACTAGTAATCCAGGTTTTTCATCCCATGGCCACTCTCCTCTTAGTGCGTCACCACATCGAACAGTTTGAGTTAGAATTTTCTCAGCCGCCTTTCTTCCAATTTTTCCAGCGTCTCCCCCACCATCTAAGTCAACTAGGTCACAACGAGATAATGCTATCAGAATTCTTCTTCGGGCGCACTTAATTGCAATTTCAGAGTTATCCAACATTTGTAAGCCATTAAGCAGAACCAGTGTATCTTTCTTCCTTTCTTCGTCAGTAAATTTTTCACTTCTCTCAGAGTGAATTCTAATTAATCTAGCAGCGAAAACACCAGCGCCTACCGAAGGATCAGCGAAAGGTATCGGTATTCCAGTACGTGTTTGTAAATCATCTGAGTTATTTTCAGATTTGTCATTTTGATCCTCTGTAACATCTTGATTGAACTTTTGTGCATAAGCTCTAAATCCGGGGGGTAAAGCAGATAATGAAAGAGTTGCCGAAGGCTCTTTAGAGACTTCTTCACGGGTATTTTTTAATTCGTCAGAAAGAATAGCTTCTGCAAATTTTGCGGGAGTAGCATAAGCACCTCTTGGAGAGCGGCCATCACTTTCAGCTTCATTTCGCGCCAGGAGATGATCTAGGACCGCCCCTGGGTCGGAAAGTAACCCTGCTGGTAAAGTCGGCCAATGATTTGGTAATGTAGCAGCAATGGGGATTCCATGGCGAGTTGCTTCTTCCCAAGAATCCAGCCAGGTTTCAAGTTGTTCAATCCTATCGGAACACTCTCTGTCAAGCCTAGCGTACCAACCGGATGCATCACTAACCATAGAAATACAGGGGAGGCGACAAGGGTCCCCTCTATGAATGAGTCGGCTAAAATCGGTTCTCTTTCCCCACGGTTTTATATGTCTAAAGAAAAGTAATCTTGTTCCAACTCTATTATCATCTCTCTTTGCAACAACCAAGTGATTGCTTCATCAACTTCTTCTTCTCTAATTCCAATTGCTCCTAATTCTTGCAATAAGTGGTTAAAATGTATAGAAATTTCTCCCTTTACTGCCAATGCTTCTAAGACATGCATCACATGTTCAGCAACTATTGCTAAAAGCGGATCATCTCCAATTTCTAAATTCGTATAGTCAACAGCAGGAAAATCTTCTCCATCTTCTTCTGAATTTGAAAGAGCTCTTTTCTTTTCGGGTTCATAAATATCGAAGAGATTCTTTTGGTGAGGGTCAGTCCAAACAACTCCCTCTGCAATTTCTCTTTGCCTCTTGAGGCGCTTTGCTAATGTTTCTAATCGATGTAGTCGCTGTTCTAGACGTAATTTCTCTCTTCCAAGTTGCCCTTCAACCATTTGTAACTCTTCACTAGCTCTTTCATCCAACCATGTTGAAATATTCCATGAGGGATCGAGTCTTAGCATAGTTTCCCAGAGTCTAGCTACTGACTCAGGGAGCGTTCTAACATCTATGCGTGGACTCCCCTCTCCGTCATCCGAAGTGCGGTCCATGGTGAGTTGGTTTATGGTGAACGTCTATGAAGTATCGTGTTGATAATTGTCAATTGTCCAATAGTTGGATTGATGAAGTAAAAGCATTTGCCCGACTCATGGCCGGGTACCGAGTGACAGTCCTTCCGGGTGATGGAACGGGCAAAGAAGTGATGGCGGAAGCAATGCGAGTTTTGTCAGTATTCGAGAAAAATAGCCCAATTTCCTTTGAAATTACAGAAATTCCATGCGGAGGAGAATATTATCTTGAAACAGGAAATGAATGGCCAGAAGGGTCATTTGAGCATTGTAGAGATAATTCTGATGCAATTCTTCTTGGAGCAATAGGTTGGCCGGGCGCACGTCTTCCAAATGGAGATCTCGCGGGAGGGCAAGTAATCCTTGGACTTCGTTCAGGTTTGAATCTTTATGCGAATGTACGTCCAGTAAAATTATTCCAAGGAATTAAGCATAAAGTTCATGGCGTCCACAAAGATATCTGGAATCCGGATTTAGTTGATATGGTAATGATTCGTGAAAATACAGAAGGATTGTATCATTCGTTGTTAAGACGTATGTCCCAAAGAGCGATAGGAGAGAAAGACGAACCAATGGTTATCGAAAAATTCCCCGGCCTTGAAGGAGAAGTTGCTTGGGACGCGCGACCTATCTCTAGAAAGGGAAGTGAACGCGTCATAAAATTTGCTTTTGATTTAGCGAAGCACCGACAGAATAAACTTGGTAAAGCGCAAAAAGTCACTTGTGTAGACAAATCAAATGTTACTAGAGGATGTCAATTATTCCGCCAAATATTTAATGAAATAGCTGAGAACGAGCATCCAAATGTTGAAATTAATCATGCGTATATAGATGCATTTACTATGTGGTTAATGCGAGATCCTGAAACTCTAGATGTAGTAGTTTTACCAAATATGTTTGGGGACATAGCAACAGACCTAGCATCAGTTCTACAAGGCGGAATGGGTATGGCAGGAAGTGCTAATTTAGGGCCAAAACACATGTTATTCGAACCGGTCCACGGATCTTCTCCTAAACATGCAGGGAAAAACACTGTCAATCCCATGGCCACACTCTCTTCACTACAACTGATGTTCGAGGCCCTCGGGTTCCGTAAGAATGATCCTAATTTAGATAAATGTGCAGATATTTTGATGCAAGCAATGGAAGAGCACTTTGCTGAGGGCGGGTGTGTAACGTACGATCTTGGGGGCAATGCGTCCACCAGTGATGTCGGAATGGCAATTGCAGATCGTTGTGAAAAATTGCTGAAAGAAAATTTCTAGATAGTAGCATTACTCGCAATAATTTTCAATGATTTGTTTAGAATGTCATTATTATTCCATTCCGTAGGCATTTGATTGTTATTGATAGCGTATTCAAGTAGTAATTCAGCAGCTCTCGAGATTTCGTCTACAATAGTAACAGTTGCCATTTTAGCGGTCCTTGAGAGTGGGTTCAAGTCAACCACCAATACTTGTTTTTCTAAATTTACTAGAGCTTCACATCTATCTCCATCTTCCAGAGGGACCAAGACTACATCTGCTTTCTCAATTCCTTCTGCCGAGCAAATAGCCCTTGGTCCTTCAAGCCCCTCAATTCTTCCATCTCCTAATTTTCCAAGAATCTTGACTGACATAACTGCTGAATTCCAAATCCCATCCCATCCTTTAGGGCCACTTTCTTGAGATAGTAATTCTTTTTGATTTTCCAAAAGAGAATTTAATTTCAACATTCTATCCTCAGTTCTGTAGTAAATATTCACTTCTATTGGACAATTAATTACAGCTGCCAAACGAATAAGAGATTTACCCGCTAGAACTACTGTATTTCCATTTACAGAGATTACAGGATTTTTCGCTGCCATGAGTCGCGCCGCAACTTCTTTAATCGCTAATTTAGCAGAATCACTTGTTTTCTCTCCTAACAAGTAGTCAAAAGCCTCTCCTCTACCATGTGCAATCATAGCAGAATCTGCAAGTAGACCATTTTTTGTCGCCTCGACTATTCGTTGTCTAGAAAGGAGCGATGCCTTTCTTGGATGACTATCTGGAATTTCCGCCATTATTCACCGCCTCCTTCTATAATTAGAGAAAAATCAATAGGAGAGACTCCTCTATTTACGGCGGAAGTTGAAATCAAATCAACTCCACTATCATCCCATTTGGAAATAGAATCAAGAGATATCCCGCCTGAACCTTCTAAAATACACCATTTTCTCAGATTTAGAAATTTTAATTTTGTCACTACGCTATTTATTTCTGAGATATCCATATTATCTAAAAGTAATACAATAGGCTGTATATTCTCATTTTGTAATTTCCATATCTTAGTAGCTGCAATTGCCTGCTCTTCATTCTGCACCTCTACAATGATGAAACTAGAATCTCCCTCTAAGTCGATTTCAGAAATTACTCGTTCAATTACTTCAATTGTACCCTCATGCTCTTTTTTAGCAGATGAAAAGTCGTTTTCTTTTAACATCAAAGCATCTTCTCTATCTAATCTATGAGTCAACCCCCCTCCAATATGAACAGCCCACTTATCTAAAAGTCCCCATTCTGTTTTTCTTGTACAGGCGATACCAATATTTTCAGAAGCCGAAATCCATTTTGAAGTAGAAGTCGTTATTCCCGATAATTTTCCGATTATATTCAATAATACTCTTTCAATTTTTAATATCTCAGAAGAATCTCCATTTATATTTAGAACAATAACTCCTGGTTTCACCTTTTCACCTTCTTCTACTGTCCATTGTAAAGAACAACTATTTGTATAATTTTGAATTAATCTATCAATCACTAAATGCCCGCAAACAAAACCTTTCTCTTTTGCGACGATTTTGGCATTGACTATCCTAGATACTTTATCTTCGCCACTTCTATCATCAGCAACCATTGTTTCAATCCAGCGATCGATTGAGTTAACGAAGAGTTCAGTTGGAATACCTTGCTCCACTAACAGTCGCGACCTGTCATGGGGTAGTACTGCCACAGTATCCCGTACCCAACATCTCTCTTCAAACGTCCGAAACATCAATTCGTCCTATTCTTACTAGAAATTGAAGTTTGAAATTCAATTATTCTTCGTTGATTGTATTCAAAGTAGATTCGATAGCACCGAGGCAAGCCAATAAATCATCAACAGTAGAGCGAACATTCCTAAGAGAATTTCCTACTACAATAATTCTTAATTCCCATTTGTTGCCAACTTCTGTGATTTCAGCACTAAATGTATGTGGATCATCAGCCGAAATCCCTGCTAGTAATGCTTCAGCTCGAGTTTTAGAGCCGGACCAAACTAGAGTCGTCGAAACTTTACTCATAGACACCCGAGGACCCTAACACATATCTTTCCTCTTGTATACCGGTTTACATGAGCAGCGATCCTGTACCTGATGTACCTTTGCTGGCAGGTATGGGAGGAGTCCATAATACTCAAAGTGTTCACTTTGGCCGTAAGGCGATTATACTTTCAAGAGATAATAACACAGACGAACTTTCATCATTAGCTCAAACCATGGGTATCGAAATAGTAGATGCGGTAATTCAGAAAGGTAAACCAAATTCAAAAACTTATCTTGGAACTGGAAAACTACGTGAGATATCAGAAGAGCTTCGAATGTCGGGAAGAGGCCATCCATGGCACAATGTAGACCTACTTTTAATCCATGATAATCTAAAATCAAGCCAATTAGTGAATATTAATGATTTAACATCTGTTGAGAGTTGGGATAGAGTAAGACTTTTACTTGAGTTATTTACTATCCATGCATCTTCTGTCGAGGCACGTATTCAAGTTCGTATTGCTAGATTACTAGCCGATAGGTCTGTTCTTAGAGAATTAATCAATCGCGAACATACAGGTGAACGCCTAGGATTTGGAGCAGGCGGGCAAACTGGTTGGAGCAACGTTATGACTGCGGTCGGCCATGAGATTGCTAAACTAAGGAGAAAGCTAAAGAAGATGGATAATTCACTATCTGAGAGAAGACGCCAGAGAACTAAATCTGGTGCATTGACAGTAGGTTTAGCCGGTTATACCAATGTAGGCAAATCTAGCCTATTTTCAGCCCTCTCGGGAAAGCCAGTACTGATTAAGAATCAACTTTTCTCTACATTGGAAACAACAGTTGGAAGAATGGCCAATCAGCCACGAATATTAATGGTCGATACCATTGGATTTATTGATAACGTTCCTGCAGAATTACTTGACTCATTTTCAGCAACGTTACAAGAATCACTTTCTTGTGATATGCTATTATTACTTGTAGATGCATCAGATGATTCCGATGAAATACGTCGAAAATTAGCAACATCTCGCCGAGAATTATTTGGAAGAATTAATGATGAAAATAATCCCAATACTTTAGTTGTACTCACAAAAGTAGATTTGTGTACCGCTGAGCAAATACTTGAGGCAAAAGAAATTGTACACTTTTACAGTCCTTTCGAATCTATCTCAGTTAGTTCTGCTACCGGTCAAGGAATAGATACATTAAGATCGGGAATAATGACAATTTTACATGGACCCCCAATTGATATTAGTATTATTCCGCCTCGAAATGAAGGAGAAGTTGAATTAATTGAATTAGTGTCCAGAGTATATCGTGAAGCACTGGTTATAGAAGTAGAAGAAAATTTAGAATATACTAAGATTTCTGGGTGGATGGGAAAGGCGAATATTTCTAGATTAACTAAAGACCATCCTAATCAGATTCAGATATCTAATTAAGTCTACACATCAGATAATAATTGCATTCGGCTATACCAAGGCCAAATTATCTCGTGTTTTTCTACTATGTCAAATCCATTCAGACCTTGCATCGACCTTAATATTCCATAGTTAGCAAAATCTGCTCCATTTGGCGATTCTCCTCCAAAGAAATCTTCTTCAATCGCCACAGACATTGAGTTTAATTGAGTTGACAAATTCTTTCTTGGAGATTCATCAAACATCTTCGCTCTGCTTTTTCCAACCATCCTCATTATTATAGCACCAAGCCATTTATTGACAATCCTATCTTTGAAGCCGAATTTATCAACTCTAGTGACATAATCTAAGGCATGTAATGATGTACGATAATTCTTATAAATCACTGCAACAATACTTTTTCCCAAAATGTCATTTGAAAAATCCATCCAT
>CABXQY010000024.1 GCA_902514485.1 uncultured Candidatus Poseidoniales archaeon | reverse complement strand
GTCTAGAATTTGGAAAAATCCAAACCTAGGTTCAATAATTTGGCACTTTATATCCCTTAGGTCTTCGATTGCATCTTCCGAAGATTCCCTCGAAAATCCGGCCTCTGTGCAAGCAAGAACAATCGAGTCATATGGAATACCATTGACATCAGATGAATTTCTCACTACACTCAAAATTAAATCTTCAACATCCCCCTGTGGCTCTAAATTAGGTTTTTCGGGCTCATTTATACTAGATGGAGGGAGAGGGGAATCGTCACCTGATTGAGAACTCTCAGAGGATATCGCCATAGTTTCAATCTCTGCATTAGAATTCAGGGCCATAGAAAGACCTTGCAATACTCCTACTCTGTAACTTTCTGGATCAAAGGCACCGTAGTGATCTTTGGCTAGAATCATCCCCTCTATCAAATCGGATGGCACCCCTGCTGCCTCTAAAGCTTCAGAATTATTATCCGAACCTAGTGACGCTGAATATGCAGATAATCTTCTCAAAGTTGCCTCAGAAGTTTCAACTAACCAATTAACATAAACTTCTCTATCAACTATACAAAATTCTTCTGCACGGAAAGATGTAAAGATTCCCCCATCATCACTTTCAAACCATCGAGCACGTCCTACCATCATCATAAGAAATCTATCTCCTGATTCAAATCGTGCAAGCAGTTCCTCTGCATCAGCATGCAGTTCAGGTTGGAATGGAGCTATTTGGAAACGATGGACGCCGCCGGTAGCATCTCTTAATTGACCTGAATAAGATGGTCCATTATCACCATCTCGTCTTTCAAATCTATCAATTACTCCTCCGAAAAGTGCACGATTAACTTTAGCACCTAATTTCGTTATAATGAATGAAGGAGCGTATTCTCCGACTCCTTCTAAAGGGAGATTTGAATCAGAATATTCTTGAGCGAATATTCTTATCGCGCTTTGTCTACCTACTCTAATTTGGTTAATCATAGGAGCACCCCCCATTCTTCCATAACTAAATTAGCTGCAGTTTCATTTGATGTATCATCAAAAGTAACCCCTTCGGCTAATATCATAGCACCTTGTGCATCAACTAATGAACGACCATGGATTGTGACCTTTCTAGCCAGATAATTATTCCTTACTTCTGTAAGAAAATCTCCTTGACTACTTTTAGATATATTTTCTTTAATTATCTCTTGAGAATTCCCTAATAATTTCTCAGAAGGTTCCTTGCCTAATATTAGTGAGGCGTTATGGACACCATTATCCACTACAAATTTTAATCTTAAATCTTCTACCCCATGCTGTGGCCCATGATCTAAACAAGCACCTTCTCGAAGAATTCTACGGCACTCAGGACATCTGTGTATTATGCCAGAATCAGATCTAATCGCGACGATTGTACCCCTTGTCTTAATGCCCCTCCTAGAACCACTTGTGACTAATTTGGAAAGTTCAATATCTACCCAATGTTGCTCAGGATCAATAGATTCCCAAGGTGCATCTGTAAGGTTTGACACCTGATCGGAATTGTCAACAACAAGATCCGGAGAACCCTGCCAGAATTGAACTCGAGCACCTGTTAAATGAAGGAAATCTCCAGGTTTAGGGTCTATTTCACACCAAGCAGTAAGGCGACATCTTCCAGTAGGATCCATGATATCTCCGCTCCTAACTGTCTTCTCTTCACCATCAGAATTAGTGAATGTACGGGACTGCCAAGATTCCACTTGGACCGTAGTAATCACATCTTTCATACCGTTCCTTAAATCTCCAATTTTTGAAGTTGTAACTTTAGATAACTCCTCAGTACTAGCAAAATTATTGTCGTGATACTTTTCTATTTTAGTCCTATCATTAATATTTACTTCGGGGGTTTCTCTGAATTTTCGAATCATAGCGCCTTCGATTTTCACTAAGTCTCCAACTTCATGATTAACTGGCACCCATGAAAGAAAGCTTATCTTACCCGAAGAATCAGCAAAAGTTCCTCTAAATATATCTAAACTACCACTGCCATCTCTTTTTACTATGACATCTGGTTTAAGTGATATTATTCTAGCTAGAAGATTGACATAACCTTCATTCTCAGACGCCTTCTCTATTGTAACCGGTTCATCGCTTACCGGAGGCACCGATGGACCTCCTTCTCGAAGAACAGTTACTCTACTGGAGCGATTAATATTAATCGAACGTTTATCATTCCATTCATTTACAGATACTCCCTCGAGTCTAACTACTGAATTAGGAGCAAGATTTTCTGAATGTGAACCCCAATCTTTGAAATCCCATCTCTCTCTTTTGTCATTTGACTCCCAGGGGTTATCTTCAATCCATCCGAAAGCGATTTGTTTCTCTTCGCCGCGAACCATTTGGACACGCGGAACATATGTTACAACTGCAACTTCAATAGTTACGTTCTTATCTTCTGGACCTAATTCTGAAAACCTATCAACCTTCTTCTCAACACGTGTTTGAACATTAGAAGTCGACTTGATTTCATGGCCTGCTGCCTTCATAAATTTAAGAATTACAGATCTTACAGCATCATTAGGCTCTATCAAGAATTCTTCTTCATATCTCCTAAATTCTTCTGCAATTTCATTATTATCTGCGTCTTTACATTCTTCTTTGACGAGCGCAACTTGCGCTGCATATTTCTCATAATCTGTCATAATACTACACCTACATCAGGATTGTAATGGCGAGACTACTTTAACTACCGATGCAAATGACAACAAGAGAGATTCTTGCTGGATAAATGGAGTATAGCAACGGCGTGTATGTTTGGGTAGACTCAACACTTGCAAACCTCCGGGAGACCTTTGCTAGCATGGAGGTCTTTGAACATGTTCATCAGTTTGTCAAAGATTCAGACCGATGGCATTTTGATTCATTGCTGTTTATAGGAGACCGATGGGAGTCGATAGTTTGTGCAGATTTGGAATTTTAACAGCATCAGATAGAGCAAGTTCCGGAGATTATGAAGACCTTAGTGGACCTGCTATCGAGGAATTCCTACGTGATGCGATATCATCACTTTGGGAATCAGTTAGAGTAATTATACCCGATGAGAAAACACAGATAGAAAATGAGTTATGTGACTTAGTGGATAATAAGAAATGTTCAGTGGTTCTCACCACAGGAGGAACCGGACCCGCACCAAGAGATGTATCTCCTGAAGCTACCGAGGCAGTATGTGATAGGATACTCCCAGGATTTGGTGAACAAATGAGAAATATTTCTCTTAAATATGTCCCTACAGCCATATTATCCAGACAAATAGCAGGGATTAGGGGTGAATGTCTGATTATTAATTTGCCAGGTTCACCCAGTTCTATTAGAGAAATCTTAGATGAAATTTTTTCAGCAATTCCATATTGTGTAGATTTGATTGGAGGACCCTACATTACAACACATTCAGAGGTAGTAAATTCATTCAGACCCGCTCATGCTAGAAGAGAATGATTCATGAGAGGGAGTTCTGCCCGACATCCATGGCTAAGATGAAGAGTGGCGATTTCGAAACAAATAGAGAGCATGACGAATTAAGAGAAATTGAGGTCACTCTAGATTTTACGCCTAATGCGTTAGCATCTATACTATACCGGCAAGGAAATACAGTCATTTTAGCGTGTGTAACCAAGGCTGATGGTTTGCCAAGATGGTTTCCTAGAGATTCAAATAGAGGATGGGTTCATGCAGAATACTCTTTGTTACCTGGATCGACTGATAGTAGATTCCGTAGAGAAAGAGGTGGAGCGAAAGGAAGGACACAAGAAATTGAAAGATTAGTTGCTCGATCATTACGAGGAGCGATTGATCTAGAGCAACTCGGACCTCTAGCTTTGACGGTCGATTGTGATGTTCTAAATGCAGATGGAGGAACAAGATGTGCATCAATTACAGCAGCGTGTATTGCCCTAAGATTAGCAGTCCGTAGACTAATTTCAAGTGGTGAATGTTTACCTAAAGATATGAGGCCAAGTCGAGAAGAATTGAAAAATGGTTGGAAAGCACCTCATCTAACTGAGGAACAAAAAACTACACATGAAAATCAGGTGATTAGTAATAATGTAGCGGCAATTAGTGTAGGATTATTAGGTGATGAAATATACCTTGATTTAGATTATATTTTAGATAGTAATGCGGATGTTGACATGAATGTTGTAATGACAAGTAATGGAGAGTTTGTAGAAGTTCAAGGTACAGGCGAGGAATCAACATATACTCGTAAACAACTCGATGCATTGCTTAATATGGCCGAAAAAGGCAATGCAGCACTCCATGAGATGCAGACAAAAGTACTCTCAGAAGCAAATTGAGTGCTCGGAACAATTGAAGAGCAAAGCGCGGTGGCATGGACGCTAAAGGGACTGTAGCTCAGCTGGGAGAGCGCCGCACTGAAGATGCGGAGGCCGCCGGTTCAAGTCCGGCCAGTCCCACCAGCAACTTACTAAACTGACGTGTAGTATTATACAGTATTTCATTAACTAAAGTTTCTACGGATGAACATGGATATTTTTGAAGGGCGTATAACTTCATGTGGTTTCTCATCAGGAGATAGAATAGTTATTGGTACTTGGATAAATACTCCATTTGGTAGTTTCTCAGATATAATGTGGGCAAAACCTGATGGAACAAAAGTTCTCATTGCTCCAAACCAGAAAATTGCAAATTATATTTCCTCTCTCTATGACTTTGATATCATCAAAATTGAAGAACTAGATATAGAAAGTGATGAGAATATGATGAAAATAGAAACTAAAGATCTAAATTGTCATTTCGAATGGAGTAGAGGAGTTTCATTTTTGATTAAGAAGAGGCCTTTGTGGTTTGTTGCGAGTATTGAATACTTCTTTGGATGGCTTATTTTTGGAACAAAAACATATGGTAAAACAAAAAATGGGAAAAAAGAGTGGTATGCAGTAGATAGATTATCGAGATTAACTTTAGCAGATGTGGAGTTCAATGGGAAAAATTTAGGCGAACAAACTAAATTTCATCCTAAGGCTAATTTTGGATTTAGTGATCCTCCAAAGATGCCGTGTTCGGCATTAGTAAGGAGTCACATTGAATAAATTCTCATCTCAGAAAATATCATCATCGTCATCAGCATCTTCGAAAGAAATCATAGAACTAGTATCTGCTTTCTTAGGTACTATCTTCTTAACAGGCTCTTTTGATTCAGATTCTTTCTCTGCTGCTTTAGATTTTTCTTCAGCGGCTTGCCTTTCAAATTCTGCTAATTCATCATCTGACATACCTGCTTGTCGGGCCAGTTTTACTTGACGCTCATCTCGTGCTCGGATTTCCAATAACCTCTGTCGTGCTTTATCATAATGCTGCATCATATACATGGCATCATGTTCAAGTAAAGGCGAATCTGAGATTATAGTAATATCCAACCACTCTCCTTCTTCCGCTAGATATTCTGCAAATGGCTCAAATTTAAGATCAGACTTTTTGATTTGAGTATAGTGTAATGCATTGCCCATTCTATGTTCAACACCCGCGAAATGACAGTAGAATTTCTTCCCACCGTAACTCTCTCTAACCAAATCGAATAATTCAGCATAGTCTTCACTAGTCTTCATCTTTCCATGACCTCGTGCATGAATATGAGCCATATTGATTACTGGAACTGTACCTTCAACGTGATTACAAACTTCAAGGACTTCTTCTATAGTACCCCATAATTCTTGTCGACCAGAGGTTTCAATACCTACAAGAGAAGGTTCAGATTCATGTATCCATGGAAATGCAGCATAGTCTAACTCTTCCTTAGCAACTCCCCAAATTGACCTTACTCTATCAACAACTCCTGAGAATACATTGGCTACTTGCTCATTGGCGCTCGTACCAGGTTCGTAATCACCGTAAGGTCCTACATGATACGTCAAGTGACGCGCATTCAAGATTTTTCCGGCTTGCATACTTGATTCCATTTTCAATAGACTTCGATTACGTTCACGGCGATTACCGAGAAGTTCCGCATAATATGGGCCGTGCATATTCATCTCAATATCGGAGTCCCATGAGAGTATACCTGCTTGCCAATATTGATCGAAATGTTTGGGTTGAACTGTACGTACAGTTTGTATCTCCATTGCATCTAATCCAAGGACTGTAATGTCATCCATTCCCTCGACAATAGTCCGTCCTTTACATGATAATGGCACACCTGCCGGACCTAATCGTAATGGCATACTTACATCCCCCGAGGGTTGGCCGAAAGGGTGACCCTTCAAAAGGGATTGTTGCTAATAGTCCCTTTTAAAGTTAAGAATGATTATAGAAATTTAATTATTAAACGCTAATATTAACTCAAACAAGCGCTTTTCACACCTAAATCACCTGATTCAGAGAGTGGAAGATTACAAATGAACCTTGCAAGCCATTCCAATGGTTCAAGAGTATCATTAGTCACCACATCAATAGAACCTAGAGAATGTTCGACAAGAGCTCTTCGTTCATGGGCGATATAACTACATACATGAGGCACTAATCCTCTATTCCGTATTTCTTTGAGTAAGTCTCCAGCTTCAACCTCTTCTAATTTCGATATAACAGATAATGCCTCTGAAGTTATAAAAAGAACATGGATTTGACGGATTCTATTAATCACAAAACCCCAAACTTTACTCATATCTTTAGAATTATCTGGCAGATCTACCACCATGACCATTCTGGCGCCTTCCAGTTCTCCAAAAGTCATTCCAGCACCTAATGCCGATTTAGGAGATACGCCTGAAAGGATACTTTCAGTAGAATTTACAAGCCAATGAATACCATTTGTCATCTTTCTCCAATCTATAGAACCATGATTAAAACTAGAAAAAGATTCTTTATTATCACAAGTTAAAAAACTTGTTTTGGCACCTAATAATTTAGATTTGGATAATAGAGCATATGAATTATCATTCTTTGAAGGATTACCAAAAGCAACTATCCGAATATCAGATATAGACATTATAATCAATCCATTTTCCATCTAAGTAGGGCCAACGCCCCACCCAATCCCATTAATTGCTGAGCAGAATCATGGTCTTGAGATACTTGAATCACACGACCCTTAGATAAAATAATAGTTTCCGAAATAGTTTCCCATGAATCTCTGGTTTCTGGATCTGAACTCCGAAGCAATTGAGCATCAATAGCAAGTACTTCGATTGCACCTGCATCTGCGGCCTCAGAAATAAATTTAGATCCATAAGATACTGCACCATTTGTTGAAATTCTCTTCAACCCTTCTTCTATCGTTTTAATTTGAGATACAAGAGCATGTTCGCCTAAAAATGAGTCTGCTAATCCGTCAGCAAGAACTTCGTTGGCAGCAGACCTACCGCCTATTGATGCAGCAATGTTCAGTATCTGATTTTTCGCTCCAATTAATCTTAAAATAGATTCAAATTGTTCTCTTGCAAGACCGGGGCCACATATAACCAAAGGTATTTTTTCATTAAATACTAACGCAGTTTCTTTCGCAACTCTTTCAAAAAACCCTTTGCGCACACTGGTTGAATCAGAAATTCTTTTACCTCCTCCGCGCATACTAAATTGTGAAACATCGCGAATACCGTGAGAGGTTACTTCAAAGAGGATTATCTCATCATTTTCAACAACAATCAAGCCAGATTTCGCCTTTGAACCAGATTTGATTGTTTCTTTTAGAAGAATCGAGTCAGATTTAACAAGGCCCCCAGGAAAGGACAATTCTATCTCATCACCTGGAGATATAATATGTGTGTGATGCAAGCCTATGTCGAAATTAGCATCTTTGATTATACCGTGCGCTCTAAGATTATCTGTAAATGGCTGAAATTCTGTTTTCTCTATCTCAAGAACTATCCACATAGGTTTTCTTTCAGCATTTTTAGCGCGACCGTCTTCTTTAGTACCAGTTGTTGAATCTCTGCGATGGGAAAGCATACCCAAAGTAGATTGTGGCCGACATAACTGAGCTAGAACCCATAGATCATCTTCTGATTCAATCCTTAGACGGACTCCTTCATCGAGTTTCTTAATTTGTCGCACAAAATCACAGCCTCAACCAAATACTCCGAGTAGGTTGCCATCTTCATCCATATCCATATCCATAGCTGCGGGCCTTCTTGGAAGCCCCGGCATGGTCATCATTGAGCCACAAATTACCACCAGAAATCCTGCACCAGCATTTATTCTAATTTCTCTTATTGGTAAAGTGAAGCCAGTTGGTGCTCCGAGCTCAGAAGCTTCGTGGCTGAATGAATACTGAGTTTTAGCCATACATACAGGAAGAGTATCCATATCCCATTTTTTAAGGACTTCAAAAGAATGGTGGGCTTGAGGACTGAAATCAACTGTATGAGCACCATATACGTTTGTGGCGATCTTTAGAATGGTTTCACTAACTGACATACCTGATTCTACTATCGGTTTGTAGGGTCGACCCGCACTTTCATGTTCTGAACAGGCTTTTACAACAGCATCTGCAAGATTACCAGCACCCTCACCACCATTCGCGTGACCTTCAAAAATTACAACTTCCCTTGCTCCTGCTAATCTAGCCTCTTCACTAATTGCATTAATTTCAGCGTCAGTATCTGTTGCAAATTTGTTAATTGAAACTACTACGGGAAGGCCTGTCATAGAAATATTTCTAACATGACGACGAAGATTACTACTAGAGCCCTTACGTGTAGCCTCTACATTTTCAGACTCTAATTCTTCCTTAGGAGGTCTTTTCCCACCACCTGTTGAAAAGCCTCCTCCATGAAGTTTCATACTTCTAACTGTAACATTAATTACAACACAATCAGGAGTTTTTCCAGATGCTAAGGCTTTGATATGGAGGGCTTTCTCCGCTCCCATATCCGCTCCAAATCCCGCTTCAGTGACAACATAATCAGAGCATGATAAAGCTAGAGAGTCTGCAATTATAGAAGAATTACCATGAGCAATGTTTGCAAAAGGTCCGCAATGAACAAAGGCAGGATCGCCTTCTAAAGTTTGGACTAAATTTGGTAAAAGAGCATCTCTTAGCAACAAAGCCATAGATCCAGCCGCACCAATATCTTCCGCAGTTACTGGTTTTCCAGACTTTGATTCTGCGATAATAATTCTTCCTAAACGAGTACGTAAATCTGAATAATCTCTAGACAATGAAAGAATCGCCATTACCTCGCTCGCAGCTGTAATATCAAATCTATCACTTCTAACAAGACCATTCATTTTACCGCCTAAACCAATTGTCACTTCTCTTAATGAACGATCATTCATATCAATAACTCGTGGCCAGAAAATACGATTTGTGTCAATATCTAGTTCATTGTTTCGATGCAAGTAATTATCCAGAATAGCAGAACAAAGATTATGTGCAGCTGTTACAGCATGTAAATCTCCAGTGAAATGTAAATTGATTTGTTCCATAGGAATTACTTGGGAAAAACCGCCGCCAGCAGCACCCCCTTTTATTCCAAAAACAGGACCCATTGATGGTTCTCTGATGACACAAGAAGCTTTGTGGCCCCGACGATTTAGACCTTGGTTTAGACCGATTGTAGTAACTGTCTTTCCTTCACCAAATGGAGTTGGATTAACTGAAGTGACGAGAATCAGGAAACCTTGCTTACCAGTTGACTTAGATTTCATAGTATCCCACTTGATTTTAGCTACTGTTGGGCCCTGCATAATCAAGTCACTAGAAGAAAGTCCAAGCTTAGCTGCAATCTCTTCAATTGGCCTAGGTTCTGCTCTTCGGGCGATATCCAAATCACTATCCATCAGGCCTTCCTGTCGAACTACTCACTTGAAACCTTCATTGCTGACTATTCGTAGGAGGGCATGTGAATACACCAGCGTACTGGGGAATTACGGGATTTCCTATTTCTCATTCACTTACACCTAAAATGTTCAGAATTGTGAGTGAATACCTAGGCCTGAGTGAGGTGAGAGATATTTATTTAGAAGCAAAATCGATTGAGGAATTTGAAGAACGAATCGGTCATCTAAAAGGAGATATATGGTTGAGTTGTACGACTCCAATAAAACACTTAATTTCTAAATATTTACAATTGGAGATTTCTGAAGATATTAATTCAATTAATCAAATAACTCGAATTAAGGGAGACTGGAAAGGAGTAAATACGGATGGATTGGGTTTTTTGGCCGCATGCCGGCATATCGGAATTGAACCAACTTATTCGACCCTTAGATTGAGAGGAGGTGGTTCCACTGCCAGATCAATTGCCGAAGCTTGGGCAGCGGATGGAGGGAAAATTATCTTAGAAACAGGAAGGAGAGAAATCACTCGAGGGCCGTGGGATAAAGCAATAATAGATTCAGAAGATGCAACAATAGCAATTGATTTAGATACTGAACCAGGAGGTGGAGAATCTATTAAGATGAATGCAGAAATTCAAGTTTCAATATCATATGATGAAGATACGGATTACAATCAATTTGCAGTAATCATGGTCGCAGCACAACACCTAGAGGCTTGGAAAGAATTGTATGCACCACACAGGAAAGAGGATTTACCATCATTATCACTCCTCCTCAAAGAACTCGCCATTACCAAATAATATTACAAATAGTAAAGGTAAAATTAGTAACCACCAATCGATAAGTGGACCCGGACCGATATTTAATTCTCCGCTAAATACAATTAATGAATCGTAGCCTTTTTCGCCTTCAATAGGCGCTTTTTCTGTGATATTTTTTCGATCCTCTTCGTTTACTAAACCAAGATCAAAACCTATTGATTCATAACTAAAATCAATACCTCTCAGAGAAAAATCTAGATTATTATCTTCATCGAAGTGAGCAAACTGATCATATCCAACGGTTTCTCCCGCATTCGTATCAAATCCTCCTGTTGTTGATTGGTTGTTGTCATCATCTATGTCAAATATACCGAAATCTATAGCTATGGCCAAGGGTACAGCAATTAGAATAACTAAAACTCCAAATATCCAAGTTGAAACTGCAGATATCTTTATCCAGCGAATGGGTTTTATTACAGAAAAGGAAAGGGAAATAACCATCAAAATTATTGTTAATTTGAATAAATTCCTAGCTAATTCAAGACAAGAACCTAGGCATGATTCTTGCTCAGAAGTAGATTCTTCAGTATCTTTGTCACTGGACTGGTTACTGGATTCAGTTTGATTCGGAGATATATTTTCTCTATTAATCCAATATAATAGTAGAGGAGTTGAATTTTCTATCGAAAGTTCAAAAGATTCTTGACTATTATCAATAACATAATCTGTAGTTATTGTTGGTTCTCTATCTATACCTTCTGAATAAACTCCAACTGCAGATATCTCAAACCAAACACTAGACCAAGCCATCAGGATAAAGAATCCAGATAGAATTAATGCAATCTGCTTACTAAGTCTCATACTTTCAAGCCAAATTAGTAATCTTTTCTAGACGAAAATATTGCAGCAATACCTAAAATAGAGATTATTCCAAGTAAACCTAATCCAGGTAGTGACCCTTCATAATCCAATTCCGGATCTTCCCTGTCAGGAATGCCATCGCCATCGTCATCTCTATCAAAATAATCAATTATGCCGTCATTATCAGTATCAGTTTTGTCTAACTCATCCCCTAGAATATCATATAATTCAGAAACATCATGCTTTGAATCAGGAGCTATCTCTCTAAGTTCTGAAAGTCCAACGATTTCAGTCTTTACAGTTCTAGCATTGTTACCGTCAAGATAAACGATATTTATTTCAACATCATGTTCTTTAATACCGTAAATAGATGATCCAAGTAATTTTTCATTTGAGTTGAGTACCGCAAAACCATTAACTCTTGAATCATCAGTAGACCAGAATAAAAGTGCACAAGAATCTTCTAAATTGATAACTGGTTCATTAGGAATATTTTCTCCACTTAATTCCTCAAGCTTTTCTGAAAATGCCTGCATAGTTTTTTCCAAATTAGATTCTCTTAATGCGTCAAACATACTTGAAAACCTGTCAGATTCATTTGAACTCATAGAACCATCATTTTCATCAGAACCATTAGAACAGTCTTCTTCACCGTCGTTTTCCCAAGATGCAGGGATTTCTTCGCCATCGTCACAGGTAAATGTACCACCACTTTCGTCTGAACCATCGGAACAATCCATTTCTCCATCATCAGTCCAAGATGCAGGGATTTCTTCGCCATTATCACATATGAACATATTCTCATCTCCTTCAGATCCAGTTATTTCTGAAATCCATGATTCGAATTGACTCTGTATTACAGATGATAATTCCTGTACACCATTATCAAAAGCGGGTTCCAGTGATTGGGCCATCATCACAGCCATTCCAGGAGATATTGGTGCTGCCAGACCACATTGAACTAGTATATTTGAATCATCGATGATTAGTTCTTCCGTACCAGAAACAGGTGGGCAATCCCAGTCCCAACTAGCCATTTGCCCGTCTATCTCTTGAAATCCATCAGAAAATGTACCTTGTCCTGGGATATTATCAGATAATTCTATATTGAAATTATCAAGATTTATGCCCAAATCATCAGTAGAAATACCATTGATCTGAGCCGACATGGAGTAACCAGTTAATGTATTAAAGGTACCACCTATATTGCCATTAGTGGGGCCGTCATGATAGTAAATAGAAGGGGTTGGTGGTGCAATAAATAGATACTCACCCGATAACTCATATCTTGCCCAGCCACAGCAATCTTCGTACATCAGTGTCGAATCTGCAGAAAAATTATCTTGTATTTGCCAACCACACATTCCAAGATCATTATTCCAAGAATCTCCGCCATAGTCATCATAGCATACTGACTGTGAATATACTTCCTCCCATATGTGAGTATCATTTCTTGCCATAGCATACCCTAGGCCATCCTCATACCATCCATAGAGATGGTTTGGGTCAGGAAGATTTGAGGGAGTATCATCTAGTTCCAATTCATTGGGAACTTCGTTTCCACACCAATTAGGGAATACTACCTCTGAAATTGCTTCGTCAAAAGAGGATTTTTGTAAATTCGGTAAGGAGAGTAGATCGACATTAACGTTGCATCCCCAGACCATTGTCTCATCGGAACCATCATAACAGTCCTCATAACCATCATTTTGGTAATATGCTGGTATTTCTTCACCATTATCACATTCAAACCATTCTGAATCCTCAGATTCCATTTGTTGATTCAATTGTTGTAAATAATCAAGAGGATAATCAACTCTCCATTCTGAGGAAAGAGATGGTATTTCCATAGAAAGAGAATATCCTAAATCTATACCCGGTGCCTCAACTTCACTAGCAGCTATCACTTGAATATTCATCGAAAGATCTGCATTGTTACTAATCTCTCCACTCATCTCGAGATCAGCCCCATAAACGAGCATCTCAGAATCTACATATTCTACGTAAGTGGCGTCCAGAATCAGAATCATTTCTTGAGATGCACTAAACCATATATCAATTGCTTCATTATCATCAACCCATGAAGAAGTGAAACCGGAATCTGCAAGTAAACCGTGACGAATTGTTAATTCTGTAATTCTCTTACTCACTTGATGAGAAATACCATTTGAGTCTTCAATTTGTAGAACCTCATTATCATCCCATGATTCAATAAATAAGTGACTAGCCCCACTCAGGACTTGATCAAAATCAAGATCGAAACCCGCATATTCTGCGGCTTCTTCAATATCTTGGTTAGCAGAATTGGTATCTACTCCAGTCATCTCAAGAACATCATTTTCGAAATTCTCCCATTCATAAGAAATTCCAAAAATAACTGAATCAGAAGGGCCAGCTGCTACCGCTGCAGGAGCAAGGGATGTGATCATTATTAGGCAGATAAAAGTAGACAGAATCCTCTGAGACATATTGCTTACGAGTTTTGGCTATTTATTGAGTTTTTTGCCTGCATCTGTCATAATGGGAT
The DNA here is from genome assembly GCA_902514485.1 of uncultured Candidatus Poseidoniales archaeon. Classification (GTDB taxonomy): domain Archaea; phylum Thermoplasmatota; class Poseidoniia; order Poseidoniales; family Thalassarchaeaceae; genus MGIIb-O2. Next base: position 329 of record CABXQY010000024.1, on the reverse strand, counting down.
GTTTCCATGCTTCTTAGGCGGCACCCATTCCCTCTTTGTTTTAAGCGGCCTTAATGCTTGTATCAACATTTTTCTAGTATCTGCTGGTTCAATTACATCATCTAACCAGCCGTTTTTTGCCGCGACATATGGGTCTCCGAATTTATTTCTATATTCATCTACAAGCTCAGAATGAGTTTCTAATCTATTATTTGATTGCTCGAGTTCACGGCGATGAATGATATTCACAGCACCATCTGCGCCCATCACTGCTAATTCACCAGTGGGCCAAGATATATTGTAATCTGAACCAAGGTGTTTACATGACATAGCTAGGTAAGCACCGCCAT
>CABXQY010000023.1 GCA_902514485.1 uncultured Candidatus Poseidoniales archaeon | reverse complement strand
AAGACGGCTGTTTAGCGATGCATATTGGCTTATGCAGAGGACCTTGTTTTGATCCTGATGGATATGATAAATTAGTTAATGCTGCTAAGGGAGTTTTGAATGGTAATGCGGGGAAGTTAATTCAAGATTTGAATAAAGAAATGGAGAATTATTCATCAATTTTAGACTATGAAAATGCTGCAAAAACTAGAGACTTGATATCAGCAATTCAAATAATTATTTCACAACAAATTATTAATTCTAGATTCTATCAAGATTGTGATGCAGTTGGTTTCGCATATCTGAATGACTTAGCAGTGGTAGTAATACTTCATGCTAAGGAAGGAAGAATACAGGGGGAAGTAAACTATCCATTAATTCATCGAGGAGATATTGCTGAATCTGTGTCACTAGTTCTCTCTGAACATTATTCAGATAGAAAGCCCCCAAAAGTAATACTTTTACCTACACCGATCACAAATGTCATGCAGCAATGGCTCGAGAATAGAAGGGGAACTAAAGTAAATGTAAGAATTCCTGTAAGAGGTGAATTGGCAAAGTTACAGAAAATGGCAGAAAGAAATGCAGATATTCAAGTTGTAAGACATAAGAATAAACGTTCAGGAAACTTAGAAAAGATTGCGGCGGATGATGGAGCGAAATTATTACAATTGGATTCATTGGATTATATTGTATGCTTTGACATGGCCCAAATCCAAGGTTCTGAGAGAGTAGGCGCATCTATTGTTCTCAGGAGGGGCAGACCCTCGAAAAAGGAGTATAGAACATATCGTGTGAAGACAGATGTATTAGATGATCTTAGAATGATGTCTGAAGTCGTTGAAAGATGGAGTAAAAGGCAAGAAGAGTGGCCAAATCTATTGCTATTAGATGGAGGGAAAACGCATTTAGATACTATTCATAAAATCTTAGAAAAAAATGGGATAGATGGTATGTTTCCAGTAGCAGCATTGGCAAAAAAAGAAGAAACTATATTTCGTAAAGGAAAAGAACCTTTAATATTAGATAGAAAAGGTAGAGTTCTAATTCATTCAAGAGATGAAGCACATCGATTTGTAAATAAATATCATAGGAAAAGGAGAGGGAAATCTGCACTGAAAAATCCGCTAGAAGATATAGATGGTTTAGGAGCGAAGAAGATACAGGCGCTATTGATACATTTTGGGGGATATAAAAAAATAAAATTCGCATCTATTGAAGAGTTAAGGAAAGTACCTGGTATAGGGAAAGAAATAGCCGAAAAGATACATTCAGAATTAGTTTAAGCAATTGGCTCGTCTAAATCATCATATTTTTCGAATTCATTGTTATCAAAAAATGACTCTTCAACCATTACAACTGGGGAATCCATAGCACCAAATTCTGCAACAGCAGCTTCTTCAGTAAGCTGACTTTCTTCAAGTTCTTGTAATATCATTTTTTGCTTACGTTTTTCTTTGCGATTTCTTAACAATCGGACTATTAATACGCCCAATAAAGATGAGTAAATTATCAGATGTGGCATCAATTCTACGAATATAAACTTCCAACTATACTCAATATTATAAGTTATGATATCTGAATTTTTTTTACAGTTATTCCACGTTTCAGAATCAGGGCAAATAGGAGTCAAATAAGTCAATACCTGTCGGCCATTTATCTCAGTAATATTTCCCAATCCACCAGAGCTCTCAAATGAGGTCAACCGTAATTCATCCGGCATATGAATTATTATTAATGCCGAGGAACGGATAGTTCCGAATATTGTATGTTCCATTATAGGAAATATTTGTTGTTGCATTTGAGATTTTTCAAAAGTAAGACCGTAATCACTAGTAATAGGGCTACCAAACGGCCATTCAAAAAAATTCATAAGAATTGAATTGACATGTGAGCGATGAACGTCTAAATTAATTTCATTATTTTTAGAGGCGATGCTCATTTCTGCATTTCTAATAGATGCTGAGAAATTAATGGGATTCAAATCAGAGGGGGATGCCGTATCGGGAATTTCATATATTTCTGATTCAGCAAAAAATGGTGTTGACTGTATATCAATATTTAATTCATATTCTCCAAATCCTAAGTCAATAGGAAAATTCGAAAACATGTTTTCTTCAGATATTATGGGGAATAGAGAATTAAGATCACTGGCAAATTTATCCATTCCTGAATTAGAAATAATTAAATTAATCTCGTGACCATTACCAAAATCTATTGGTGCAGTAATATCAGAACCGCCTAAAAGTCCCGCTTCGGATATATTTGTAGATATTCTTCGATCGCCAACCGCTATAGCTCTACGAATAAGATCTGATGGTATGGGTTCTAATTCAATACCATCCTGCCCTAAATCAATATCTACTCTGTGAATTGACAAGGTTAATTGTGCTTCAAAATTAATATTTATTTCTCCGCTTAATTCATTAATTGCGATGCTATTCAGGAAAACTTCAGCCGCAGATGTGACACATGTAGTCTGCTTAGATGAACATAATAAATCACTTGAAGTATCTTCACAAGGGTTAGAGGTTAGACAAATTGGATGCTGCCAATCGAAATTTCTAGTTCCCTCGAAACCAATTTTAGATATCTCTTGAGAATTAAAAGAAGATTGAATCTCTAGAATAGAGCGGTCTCCTTTTGTAGATTTAATCCATTCAGGAAGAAATAGTTCCAAATTAATATTAGTATTAGGGAAATCAGTGGGAATTATATCCTGTAACCAATTAGGATTATTATTAAACTCGACCTCTATGATACTCATGGCGGCAGCTAAATCTTCATCATTTATTATTGAGAAATCAAGCGTAGAGACATCCCCTAAACTAGAATCTAACATGTTTTCAATTATTTCTGAGATCCTGACTTGAACCGGTTGAGAGCTTGATTGGATATAAATCGGGTATTTTCCAGACATTGATTCGTCACCATCTAAGCAATATCTTACCTCCAGTGATTCGTCACAAGTTTGGCCGGAGATATGTCGGAAATCTAATCCCCCGTCTTGATTAGGTGGAGTGAAATTAGGTTCGACAAACTGGATATCAGAGCCAAATAATTCTGAAAGAGCTGAAGAAATTTCTTCAACTGGAATTCCATCAAGAAGACTCGAAAAATCTTCATCTAATTCATTATTTATCATTCTAATACCATCTGAAGTAATAAATGGAAGATTCATATTGCCATCGTCAAATTCAATTAACCAGTCATCCAAGGTATCAGAATCGAGATGATGAACAGATAATTCCATTATGATTTCTGTATTTATAGAATCTCTTGCATCAATCAAGATATCAATAGTCAAGGCAGGCTGATCATTAGGAATTGACAACACAGAAAGTTGGTCACGATTCTTTATTCTAGTGGTAAGGTTTAATGAAATACTAGATTCTATAGATTCTGGTTGAGTATTATCAAGAGATAGATGCCCATAAGACTGAGGAGATTGATTGGGATAATTCTGAGTAAGTAATAAACCGGGACTTTCAACTTGGTATGCTGTAGAATAATCAGGAGGGTAAACTGTTAACTCAACATAATGCCCAGCTATTGCTTTAGCATTGAATGAAGAACTGATATCCCCACCCATAAGCAATAAACCCCTCATCATTCTATCTATATCGCCAGTATCTTCATTGAGCCCTATTTTAGAAGGGCTAAGAACTAAGACGAAAACACCTCTAAAACAAATAGGGGGGTAGAATGGATCGTTAGAAAAACCATTAACTTCATCGATGGAATCTAAAGATTTAGTGTATGCACATTGAACATCATTCTCTGAAGAAAAATCAATACTAGATATTGTGTTAAGAATTGAATCTTCGGTGTAATCAAAATTATCTTCGACATATTCTCTCATATTTTCTTGTATTAAAGATAGCATTCTTTCTTCTACTGATAGCCCATTTCTCTCTAAATCAAGATAGTTTCGTATATAATCTGCCGGAATTCCATCCTCAAGAGTACTATCGCCTTGGAGGTTTATATCTTCTAAACCTAAGTCTATCCGTGAAAGTTCGTGTATTGCAGTAGATATCGTTAGTGATACCGTTTCAGCATCATCTACATTAACTGTAATTGAAGACTTAATCCATTCATCTGTCGACGAGCCATCTAAACTAGATTGGTAGTCGTCACAAACTCCCTCAATGCTATTCCATGTCGAACAAATATCATTTGTTACTTCGGGTTCACCAGGAGGAGGTGATGCCAAAGAAACGGGACAGATTAACAACAAAACTAGTAGCACCACTAGACGTTGCATATTATTATCGAAAAACTCATCTACCATAAGTCTGAATCCATCCTGCATCTCCGATAGTATGAATGAGTACACCTAAACCCCACCTGCGGCTTCGGGAAATGATAGAATCATATCTTATTTCTGAAGATAAAGATTCAGAAAGTATTTCTTTACTAATTGATAATATACCTAAACGATGGGAAAAATTTTCAGATGTCGCATTACTACCGAACTCCTCCTTCAGAGGGAATGATTGGGATGAGATAATTTGTGACGAATTTTGGAAATCTGTATGCGACGGTTTAGAAGTTAAAAGATTAGCGAGATTAGGAGAAATTAGAGGGGACAAACGCGAATCAACTGTGGAAATACTAGTAGGAGATAATGACTGGGTAATTAGAAAAGAAAGCGGAATTAAGTACGGATATCCTTTGACTAAGTGTATGTTTTCTTCAGGCAATATAAATGAACGGAGAAGAATGGGTGAAGTCGTTTCTAATGGTGAAATTGTTGTCGATTTATTTTGTGGTATTGGATATTATACGCTACCAATTCTAGTAAAAAGTAAGGTAAAACATGTTTACTCATGTGAATGGAATATACATGCAATAAATTCTTTAAAATTTAATCTGAAAGAAAATAAAGTAGAAAACAGATGTACCATCTATGAAGGGGATAACCGAGAAACTACTGGTGACTTGACGAACATTGCAGATAGAATATTATTAGGGCTTCTACCTACAGCAAAGAAATCTTATGATATCGCTTTAAAATGTCTGAAACACAGTGGAGGATTTCTTCATCTACACGGACTAGCCCCCGCTAATAATCATCAAAAATTAGTTGATAGTACAACTAAACTTCTAGAAAGTTTAGATTATGACTACAAGGTCAAAAATATCATCATCAATAAAATAAAATCATACGCCCCTCATTGGGACCATTTAGTCTTAGATATTGAAGTCAAGAAAATTTAATCTTGACTTGATGAAGCATTATGATAATCTGCTATTGTCTATTCGCAGTACCGATGGATGAGGTCTTGGATGCCGAAGTGGTCGAAGAAAATCTATTTTCTTCAACTCCAAAACATCCTTCTTTTTTATGGAAAAAACTAGAATCATTAATTTTAAAAAATAAAAAGTTGACAATTTTAATATCTACAATGCTAGTTACAAGTATAATTGTTAGCTCTACAATTTGGTCTGCTGCGGGTCCAGGGGGTTTTAGTAACTCAGATTATGAATGGTGGGAAACACCTGTCAATGAGAGATATAATATGGAATTAAATATGACTGGTTGGAGAAGTCAGCTTCCAATTGATGGATTATACTCATGGACTGGCCCCACAGAATATTTTGTAGAAGTTGACTTACCTGTCTCGGAACAAGATGTGGGATATCCTGGACCTGCTCTGATGCATGTTTCATTATGGATGCCAAATGTTCCAAATGGGACAAAAGTTCCTGTAATAGCAACAGTACATCCTTACTATGACTTTGGAGGTGAGGGAGTTGCAGGGGATGACTCTAACCCTAATACCGTGCCCGATGCAGGTGTTGGTTTGTGGGTACTAGAAGAATTTGTACCTCATGGTTATGCTCTTGCACAAATTTCAACATTTGGTACTGGTAAATCAACTCATTGTCAAGATGTAAAAGGACTTGGTGAACAAATTGGGATTCAAGAAGCAGTACACTGGCTTGGAGAACAAGAGTGGTCAAATGGTAATGTAGGACTAATGGGTAAATCCTATGCGGGAACTACAAATTGGGAGGCGGCACAGAATCCTTCAGAGCACCTCAAAACCATAGTACCAATATCTGGATCTATAGGTGTCCAACAAATGTTCTATCGAAATGGTTCTAGTGAAGCTAGAGCTATGCTGTATGATGTACTGTATGAAGGAGCAACCACTGATGCTACAAGCGATGATATGAGATTCTGTACAGATGATGCCATTGGCCCTTTGAGCCCATTCACTACTTGGTTGGGTGCTGGTTTAGGAGGAGATGAATGGAATGACTATTGGGATGAAAGATACCACTTACAAGATGTCATAGATAATTACAATGGTAGTGTATACATTGTTTGGGGATTACAAGATTGGAATGTGGATCCATATCATGCATTTCCGACTCATCAATTATTGAAAGATGCTGGAATTAATGTTCGAACTATTTCTGGACAATGGGGTCATAACTATCCCGACCAACCGAGTGTTCACGAAGGTTTAGAGTCGGGATATGGGGCAGAAGCGTTTCCAAGTGTCACGAGAATGGATTGGGCAGTTGAGTTGTTTCCATGGTTTGAGTATTACCTAAAAGATATAGGCGAAGAACCGGAATCCTACGTTCAAGTACAGCGGAATGATGGGAACTGGCATATTGAAGAAACGTGGCCAGCAGAAGACACTGTGAATATTCAATATACAATTGCAGACTGGGAGGGAGGCATGTCAGGGACTGTTAATTCTCAACAATCTATGACGATTACCAGTCAACCTTTGACTGAAGATACGCATATCTCAGGGCTACCCACATTACATATTGATGCAAGAACAAATGCGTGTAATGGTGGACAATTATTTGTAACAATGTTTGATGGTACTTCAGGATTAAGATTGGGACATGCAACTATGGATGTAAGATATAGAGATGGAGGATATGATGCGAAGCCAACTTCTCCTATGACAAGTTATAGGATGCTAATGGAATTCAATCCAATGGATGTTATTGTCCCTAAAGGTCATACAATCCAACTACTGGTAACTGAAACTGGAGAGGACTATCTGCCCTCTCCATGCGCCCCCCTGGGAATGACAATATTTGCAGGCTATCAAGTTCTGACTCTCCCTACTATAGATCGTCCTGTCGAACATGAAAATTGGTTCAATGTTCCGGCTTGGTGGGAAGCATAATTGGTATATTTTCCAACTTTCCTCGGCACTCTTTATGGAAATAATTACTACGAAATTTTCGAGTACTTTTTCTAACAATAAAACCACACTTAGAACAAGTCCATGCCCACTTAGACTTACTGTCTTGTAACTCCCGAGTTAATTTCTTTCCAATAATATTCATTTCTTTTTTGTTAGGCCATAAATTTTCAATAATTCGGAATTCTCTATTATGAGTAAAATTTCCAAGACAATGAATATATTCATGAAAAAGAACAAATTCAGCATAATCGAGATACTGCTCTTGAAATAAATTACGATTTAGGCGTACTCTGCAGTTCTTGATACTGATTTTCTTAGACTTATCTAAATTAGTTGTAAGGCCGTGTCGAGAAACCGAATTCTTAGAGAGATAAGATATTTCTATTGTTGATAAATTAGATAACTCGATATCGCTAAAGATTCTATTACCTGAATTATCAGAAAAAAGACTCATTTTAGAAATAACTATTTCTCGTAATTGATTAAGGTCTGGAACTCGGTATTGTTCCATAGTAATTTCTCATCTATTCTTCTTTGATAAAAATATTCTCTCTGTAATAAGAAAGTTCGTTAATACTGCCACGAATATCTCCTAGCGCTCTATGGCCCGAATTATTCTTCCACTTAGGCAATTTAGGATACCATCTTCTTACTAATTCTTTGACACTAGTAACATCGACACTACGATAATGGAAAAATGAGTGGAGAGTGGGCATATATCTCCTCAGGAAACGTCTATCTTGACCAATAGTATTACCACAAAGAGGAGGTACACCAGCTAAACAATGTAACTGTAAAAAGTCAAGAGTAGCTATTTCGGCATCACTCATGCTAATATCGGAGTCTCTGACTCGTTTTATTAATCCATTTTCTGTATGGTGAGATACATTCCACTCATCCATCTTAGATAATTCCTCTTCTGATACTGAGATTGCAAAACTAGGGCCTTCTGCCACTATAGAAAGGTCTGCTTCAGTAACAATAGTTGCAATCTCGATGATTGTATTTTCATAAGGATCTAATCCAGTCATTTCAAGATCAATCCATACCAGTCGATCTTCAACCATGATGCTCGCGAGAACACTTCAGTCTTATGAGTTATGATTGAGCATCAGTATGATAATGAATGAGTTATGCGGAGGTCTATGAGTGGTGTAGGATATATACAGATACTCAAAAATAATCACTCATTTCGTCGATTATTCATAGCACAAGAATTGTCCTATATTGGAGATTGGTTCACTGTTATTGCACTATTCATATTAGCGGGGGATGCAAGTGATAATTCACCTCTAGCCATAGCCGGAGTTTTAGCGACAAGGAGTTTTTCATTGGCTGCAATGACTCCTTTTACAGGTATGTTAGCTGATCGTTACTCTCGTAAAGGGCTGATGATTTGTTCTGATTTAGCAGCTTTTATTGTTTTGGCTATAGTATTGCAATTTGATTTGTTATATACTGATAATAAACTGTTATCAGTATATTTTCTAGCAGTTGCAATGGTGGCGGCTAAATCTATTTTCGATCCTGCACAATACGCCTATTTACCAAATATTTGTAATGATGATGAACTACTAACTGCTAATGCCCTAGGGTCTGGTGGCTGGTCAATTGCATTAGGTGTAGGAGCTTCTATAGGTGGTTTGACGATTGCAGAATATGGTATAACAGTCGCATTATGGATAGACGCACTAACATTCCTTAGTTCAGCAATTTGTATCATGACGCTTCCTTTTGGCGGTCCTGATACAAGTGAACGTGAAAATATGACTCCGAAAGTTGTTACCAAGGATATTACTGATGGTTGGAAATATATTCTTCAAAATCCAGAAGTTAGAAGATTAGTAATCGCTAAGGCGCTGTGGTCTTCAGGAGGAGGAGCACAGATCTTTCTCTTGATAATGATAGGGATAGAGGCTGACTTTGGAGATATTGCGGCAGGAATAGGTATTCTATTCATGGCCAGAGGATTTGGTTCAGGATTCGGCCCTATGGCGGGAAGACCATTGATGAGAAATAAACTACTAAGACCATACTTGATAGGTTTAGCAGTAGGAATCTCTGGAATATTTTATATCATCATTTCATTGATGCTACCATATGATTGGAATAATTTACTACTGGTTATGGTATTTATATCACATGCATCCAGTGGTTTCAATTGGGTTCAATCAACAACCTTGACTCAAGAACGTTCTGGAGATGAATGGAGGGGGAGAGTTGCGGGTGCAGATTTCCTCGCACTAACTCTTATGATGGGGATTTCTGCGATAACAGCAGGTTTTATTCTTGAAAATGAATTCCTTCAATTAAGAGAAGTAATAGCTTTGTCTGCCCTTATTCAAATTATTATGGGTATAGGATGGATTGTATTGGCTTCTCCTAAAGAGAAAGTTATATTCAATTTAGAAGATCCTGTGCTCAACCTATAAATCGTTGAAGTGCAACTAAGACAACGATAGGTGCTATTGAGAAAACAATATCTCTCATCAATGATCGAGAAGAGGCTTGAACCTGTTTTGTAATACGTTCTCTGATTTCTGTATCGATTTTTTCAATCATTCCTGAGGCAGGATCTTTAGCCTTAATTAGAACTTCTTCAAGCATATCAACACCTTTGTCAAGAAGACTGGTGATAATATCTTGTAATGGATTAGTTTTTTCTGGCTTATGAACTCCATCGGTATCTTCTGAGATATCAATAACCTCCCTCCAAGGGCGAGGTATTGTAAACTCATCAACAGTTTTGAGAAATTCGCGACCAATTACAGCACCCTCGACAATAGCTTTAGCGGTAGTCAAATTATACTTTGCAATTGTTTGAATATTTTTACGTGAACGAGTTACCTTACCAAAATCTACAACTAACCAAATTATACCTGCTAAGATCAATAAGAATATTCCGAAATCTGGAGTCTCTTCCCAACTTTTCCATCCAATATCGCCATTTATGACTAATCTAGCTGTTAACGCAATTAAAGCAGGTAAAATGAATGAAAGAATCTCATTCATAACAATCTTCCAAAAGCCATCAACTGGTAATTTCTTCAATCTACCTAGGAACCATTTCACATGTTGAGTTCTATCTCCTGGTGGAGCATATGTATTAACTAAATCAATCAATGGAGGTGCAATGAGAATTAAGCGTAATAAAAATGGAATAATTAGAAGCAATAAATATGCCTCCCAGGGAGACTCAGGAGGGAGGCTAGGGAAATATATTGCATCCGACATAATATTGACTGATACACCGTCTACCATGAATGTCACCCCTTCACTATCTAGATATTCTAGATAGCGTATCTGCCTGATTCGACGCTGTTCTGAGGAATAAAATTGCTAAAATTGCCGAAGTTATGAAAGCCGTACCGATATAATGATGAGTATTAGTCATTAGAATCGCTATACCAATTAGTGACGAATATGAGATTACTTGACAAATAATTAATAATCTTTCCAACATAGCATATTCTAGTTCATGCATACCATCGAATTCTTGAATATATGAATTTATTAAGAAAAATATAGCTTGGAAGGGGAGCGCTGCAGCTAATATTGTAAGTCCTGTGATTACGACCATGTCGGGATTCGATGGATCTAGCTCTAATCCCTGGAATAAAATATTACCAGTATTCAGACCTATTATTGACGCGTGAATTGTCCATGCTTTGTCATAAGAGGATGAGTCATCATTGTTCGCCCTCGCTGCCATAAAGAGCATTGCACTTTCTTCAATAGTTGAATATTACCCTAGATAAAACATATAATATTAGCATTAGTTGACATAAATGAATAATTCAAGTAGGAATTATCTATTTGTATAATGAAGCATGTTTCGCTCTTGTTTTAGAAATTTTAGGGCCGACAACCATTGAACAATATGGATTATTAGGATTGTTTACAAAATAATTATGATGAATATTTTCGGCAATAAAGAAGTTTATCAAAGGACTGACTTCAGTGACAATATCGTCTACAAAGTTTTGCTGGAGATACCCAATTACCTCTTCGATATCTGTTAGTTCTTCATCGTTTTTATAGAAAATAACACTTCTATACTGAGGCCCTATATCATTTCCTTGACGATTTAATTGAGTCGGATCATGGCAAGTAAAGAATACTTCAAGTAATATTCTTCTAGGAATAATTTCTTCATTGAAAGTCACCTCAACAACTTCTGCATGCCCACTTTTCTTACTGCAAACCTCTTCATAGGTTGGATTTTCAGTATGACCACCACTATATCCAGGAATAACTTTAGTCACTCCTTTTAATCCTAATAATGCGCCTTCAACACACCAGAAACAGCCACCACCTAGGACTATAGTATCCAATATATCATCTCCTATAATTTGGAGCTTCACGAGTAATTTCTACATCATGAACATGTGATTCAGATAATCCAGCATTAGTTATACGGACAAAGTCACAATTAACTTTCATAGAAGATATATCAGGATTTCCTGTATACCCCATACTTGAACGCAGACCGCCAGTTAATTGATGAATTACATTTTCTACTGGACCCCTAGCAGGCACTCTTCCTTCGATTCCTTCTGGTACGTACTTACTTGTGTCACCCTGTTCTGATTGGAAGTAACGATCATGAGCGCCTTTACTCATCGCACCTACAGAACCCATTCCTCGATATACTTTGTACGATCTACCTTGGTAAAGAATAACTTCGCCAGGAGCTTCGTCAGTTCCTGCAAGGACACTACCTACCATCACACAATCCGCACCAGCAGCAATTGCCTTAGCAATATCTCCGCTGAATTTAATTCCACCATCAGCAATTACAGGTATGTTTGATTTCTTACAAACAGAAACCACACTTTGCACAGCAGTTAGTTGAGGTACACCAACTCCAGAGACTATCCTTGTAGTACAGATAGAACCGGGACCGATCCCTACTTTTATTGCATTTGCACCTGCAGAGATTAATGCCTCTGCAGCAGCTCCTGTAGCCACATTTCCTGCAATTATCTGTGCTTCTGAGCCTGCCAGTTCACGTATCTTTGCAACTGTGTGTAAAACCCCATGGGAATGTCCATGGGCTGTATCGACAACAACTACATCTACCCCTGCTTCAAACAAGGCAAGAGCCCTAGCAATTCCTTTTTCACCAGTTCCTGTCGCTGCAGCAACTCGTAAACGGCCATGATGATCTTTACATGATTCGGGGTTATCTCGACTACGTTGAATATCTCTTACAGTCATCATTCCCGTACATTTCCCATCAGAATCTACAACTAATAATTTTTCAATACGATGTTGATGAAGTAATTTCTTAGCATATTCAGGATCAACATGCTCTGGAACAGTTACTAACTCTGTAGTCATCATAGAAGAAACTAATTGCTGATCATCATCTACAAATCGAATATCTCGATTTGTAATAATACCGACTAATAAATCATTATTATCAATAACAGGCAAACCAGAGAAACCATGTTTATCTTTCAATCGGCGCATTTCTCCAATCGTTGTATCAGGTGTTATAGTAATAGGATCAAGAACTAAACCTGACTCAAATCTCTTGACTGAATTAACTTTAGAAGCTTGTTCTTCAATACTCATATTACGATGAATGACACCGATTCCACCCGCCTGGGCTAAAGCAATAGCCATACGAGATTCGGTTACTGTATCCATTGCAGCAGACATTATAGGAATGTTGAGAGAAATAGTAGACGTGAGTCTAGTTTTCAATTTCACTTGAGCCGGAAGTACCGCTGATTCAGCAGGTAACAAAAGTACGTCATCAAAGGTAAGAGCCTCTGGTATGCTGTCCTGTGCCATTAAAGATGGCCTAGACCATTCCTATTTCAATGGTTCCATTATAGTATAACAAAAATCAATTCAAGGAAAATATTCTTTAATTTTTATTAAACCAATAATCTATTTTCACAACGATTCTAATTTTGCTTACCTTCAATTGTAATAAGTATCATTGCAACACCTAATACCACTCTACGGTCTAACTGATTTCCATCTGGAATCTGTACTGTAAGTTTCTGAATTATTGGGTTCATTTTTTGTGTTAAAGTAATTGATGGTTGACCTTGTACATTCATAGAAAATACCTGAGGAAAGACAAGATTTGCAAACGGAACAAAACGGCGGATCAAAGCATTCATCATACTGTCTTCTTTAATCTCACCATATTTTTGATTATTAGAATCATAAAGAGAATAAGAGTCCTGAAGTAGTGATTTACCTCCCTGACGCTGTACTCCTCCTATATTCTCGCCAGTATTTGGATCTGTGAAGTCATAAGATTGCGACCATATATCAAGAACTCCACGTGCCTTAATTTTCAAAATTTCGTGAGACTCAGAGTCATCAGAAAATACTCTAATATCCTCTTTCAACTTCAATGCTTTTTGTTTCGCATATCCAATTAAGTCCTCTTGATTATCATCTGGATAGATGTGAAATTCTTCACCTAAAATCTTCATGAGTTTTTTCCTAATGAGATATGTATTGGCATTTAACAGGTCAGTCATCATGCTACCGTACAAGTGTTGAGTGATAATTTGTTCGCCTGCACAGAATCCTAATACATACATAGAATTGAAACCTAAACCTTCTCTCCAAGGTCTGCCTGACACTGCCCCAATGTGGGATGTGATGTCGGAGTTGATATCCATGCAGAACCCTGTAACTAAGATTGAGCCAGAAATTGCAGCTCGTTTAGCAAAGCAAAGTTACCATCTTGTAGGAGACCACGGAGGGGTCAAAGTTTGCCATTGGACAAAACAAAGTCTTGTTGCCGATAGATCTTGTTACAAGGGTACTTTCTATGGAATTGAAAGTCATGGTTGCATGCAAATGGCACCTAATGTAGATACCTGTAACCTAGCATGTACATATTGTTGGAGAGAGCCTCATTCAGATAGTCTGACTAAAATTGATGATGACCCATACGAGTTATTTCTTCAATCAGTAAAAGCTCACAGAAGACTATTGACTGGATTTGGAGGTCATCCCTCTGTACCAAGAGAAAAATGGTTAGACGCTCAAGATCCAAAGCATGTTGCTATTTCTCTTAACGGTGAACCAACCCTGTATTCAAGACTCGGTGAATTCTTAGATATATGTCATCAGCATGGTGTTTCTACTTTCCTTGTAACAAATGGTTCTTTACCAAAGGTAATCGAAAATCTAGATACTTTGCCTACTCAACTCTATGTTAGCGTAGATGCACCTAACAAAGAAATTTTTGACAGGATTTGTAAGCCTAAATTCGATCATTCAGCTTTTGAAAAATTAGAACAAACTCTAGAACTACTTCCGAGTTTAGATACAAGAACAGTTTGTAGACACACTCTGATTAAAGGAGAATCTTTAGGCCATTGGAAAGATTATGCAAGATTAGACAATATTGCTGACCCTGATTTTATCGAAGCTAAAGGATATATTTACGTAGGGAATTCACAATCAAATCATACAATCGAGAATATGCCATCTCACGATGAAGTTATGGAGTTCTCAAGAAATCTCGCACCATTAGTTGGAAGAGAGGTATTATCTGATAGAAGAGAGAGTCGAGTTGCATTAATTGGTAAAGAAATGATTCCAGTTACTTTGCCTACAAAAATCCGTGATCTTCCAAAAGATTTGGGTATAGCTAAACCTCAGAAATTCTCACTACCTCAACTTTAACGGAAAATTTGTTCTAGACTTGAATCATTGGTCGACTGGAACCACATTCTGGACATAATTGAATATCACTATCCGCATAATCATATTTACATGCAGGACAATTAGGAGATAATACCATTGAATTGTTTCCTATAGATACTGACTCCTTATCTTCATCAACTCTCTCTAAATGGAGGAAATCTCTAT
>CABXQY010000022.1 GCA_902514485.1 uncultured Candidatus Poseidoniales archaeon | reverse complement strand
AGGTGAAATAATGGTTTTACTACCTACTCGTAATGAAATAGGTAACTTATTAGTTGGTTATTTAGAAGACTTCGGTATAGCCGTTCAGTCAGATAAAGAAGATGATGTATTAAATCACCCTGCAGCCCATACTTTGAACGGACTAATTCAATTTTTAGCCCGTCCTTTCAATCGTCACCATGCCTCTTGGGTCGCCAGGTCATGTTTAATCGGATTTAATGACGAGCAGTTAGATAATTTCATTCGAAAATCAGATAGTTCGGAGAATTTACTTGAGCGTTTATTAGATATGACTATCAATAATAGGCAGAAATCTCTTGTTAATCGCTGGATTGAACTTTCAAAGAGAGGTCAAATCAACCAACTACTCGAGGATACTATTGACAACTCTGACCTTTTCCTCACATTTTCAGACCGTATTTCTTTGAACAATGTCGAGAAGTTTTTGGAACTAATTGATATTCTAAGTTCAGAAGTAGGAGGCGATATAATGGTAATTGCAAATCGCTTGAGAGAATTCAGTGAACGTGTCTCTTCTTCCATTGAAGATACAAAAATAACTTCTGATAACTCGGTTAAAATTATGTCAATTCATAAATCTAAAGGATTAGAGTCTAGTATTGTTTTTCTTGTAAATATTTTTTCTAGAGCACAAACTACGACCAATCAAGATTCTCGTTCCCGAGTAATGGTTAGTCCAGAACTTTTTGCAGGAAATCCAAAACCTTGGGGAGACGATGACCTATTCGTCCCTGCATCTTGGTTGCATACGAAAAGGCTCTATCAGGCTAGAACAGATGCAGAGGCCCGTCGACTGTTTTATGTCGGTGCAACGAGAGCGAAGAAAAAATTAATTTTAGTCGGTTCACCCCCAGGAACAACTTGGCAAGACAATGATCCAAGCGTCGAAGAATCTTATCTATCAGTGCCATGGAAATATCAAACTCCAATTCCTCAACTCGGACAAATGTGGCTAGAATCATTACGTCAGAAATCATATAGTTCAGGGAACAGTGATTCTCCGTGGCATAGAGATTCTAATTTTTCCCCCATCGGAATCTCTAATTCACCGGAGAATTTAGATTTTAATTTCCATCTTGACCCATTTAGTCTTCAAATTAATTCTTTTATTGGAAATACCATGTTACCTGGAATTACTATTCTTCATCACCCTGATTGCTTTAATTTTGGCACATCTACTCCCGATATGCTCCTTACTCCATTACAAAAAATCGAACGTAAACATAATGCTGCAAAAGATTCTTCTAATATACAAATACGTAATAATAAATCACGCAAAGATTCCTTGTCGGTAGTGAAGATTCAGCCTAGTCGTCTTTCGATATTAAGTCAGTGCTCTCGTCGTCATTGGATAGAAACTAGAGCTGGAATTTCATCTAATCCAATTATTTCTGAAATGAATAACAAAAAACCATCCTATCTTCCTGGCGGAATAGACTCAGCGACCTTCGGCAATGTGATTCATAGGATTGTTGAAATCGGGATACCTAATCCTGGACAAATTGATCCCGAATCTCCATCTTTACCTGATTTATGGATTAAGAAAAGTCCCAATAATTTAATGAATACTACTATTCATGATGATGTATACAAAGAGATACTTCCATCTAGTATGGATTCATCTGGAATTAGTCCATTAGTTAATAGAATGATTGAAAGGTTATCTAGTGGGAAACTTGGACGCCTTGTTTCAGGGGAACAAATAGATGGTGTAAAAGTTGAAGGTTTGAGGACTGAAATGCCATTTCACATATCGTTTGATGTATCTACAAATGACTTATTCATGGCTCGTTGGACTCCCGAGGGGGAAGTTCCTCTTTCTCAAATTGAAAAAACATCTGTTGTGATGGATGGTTTAATTGATCTCGTTCTATGTACTATTAGTGTAGATGGGCCTTGTATAAGGCCAATCGATTTGAAAACAGAAGAAGCAAATAAATTATATTCAAATGATTCAAATGGATTATTGGAAAGTTTTGGCGAAGATGCCTATGAGCCATCTTGTATCTCCGAATATCAAATTTTACACCATCATCGTATGCAGTTAGTCATCTACCATAGGGCATTACAAAAAATGGAAAGTAAAAGAAAATTTCCTAGGAAAGTTCTACGTCCTGCAATATGGATTGGAGTTACCGGGCGATTAGTAGAATATCCCGAAGAAATGTTTGAAGAAGCGAGTACTGAGTTAGATGAAATTTTAACTCAAGCGGCTAAAATTTCTCTAGACCCTAGAGATGTAATCGAAAATCATCCGCCTCTCTCGGTTGAGGAATCAGAACCCTGTTTATTATGTCCATTTCATCGAGAACCTTTTCCAATTTGTGGACCATTAACGCAGGACCTCTAAATCAAAGATTCAAAGACTATGCTACCTAACAAGGTATCATGTCTTTAGACTTAGATAGGCTAATTGAGAGGGCAGATGAGTTATGGGAAACTTCAATTCTTCCAAGTTTAAGCGAATTTATTGAAATTGAGGCGCTTTCTCCAGGCTTTGAGCCCGATTGGGAAAATAAAGGAGAGCTTGATTCAGCGATCGCTTTATTTTCAAAGTGGTTAGTAAATCAAGAATTAGATGGGATGACTTATCAAATTCATAGGATAGATGGAAGGACACCAGTGCTATTGGTAACTGTAGAAGGAACCGGACCTGGAGAAGTTATATTTTATTCTCATTTAGATAAACAACCATCGCGAGCAAATCTTTGGTCAGAGGGGCTCCATCCTCTCAAAGCAGTTCGTAGAGAACCTTGGCTTTTTGGTAGAGGTGCTTTAGATGATGGTTATGGCGGTTATTTGTGTGTAACTGCACTAAAGATGTTACAAGAACAAGGGGTTCCTTACCCACGTTCTCATTTCCTTATAGAAACTTGCGAAGAATCCGGATCATATGATTTACCTCCATATCTTGATGCATTAACTGATGAATTAGGCGATCCGAATCTAATAGTCGTCCTTGACAGTGGAGGTCCTGATTATGAACACATTTGGGTTACTGAGGCATTAAGAGGTTTAGTTGCTGGAAATCTTTCAGTTAAAGTATCTAATGAAGGAGTTCATTCAGGAATGTCAGGTGGAGTAATTCCCTCTTCATTTAGAGTTCAAAGAATATTACTTGATAGAGTTGAAGATTCTCAAACAGGAGATATCTTGATACCTGAAATGCATGTTGAGATTAGTAGTAAAGTTAGAAAAGAAGCAGAACAATTGGGTAATTTACTGGGAGATGAGCTATGGTCTCAATTACCCGTTGTAGACGGCCTCAGGCCTCAAAATGAGGGGGCCGCTGAGATTCTTCTTGATATGAATTGGAGACCTGCGATGTCAGTAATCGGAGCCGATGGAATACCCCCAACTCAAACAGCAGGAAACGTTCTTCGTACGAATACTGATTTGAAGTTGAGTTTCAGAATACCTCCAGGCGTTAACGCAGAAGAGATAGATGTCATTCTAAAAGAGAAATTCGAGCAAAGTCCACCTTACGGTGCAAAAGTCGAGTATACTCCTGATGCTGCAGCTGATGGTTTCCATGCTCCAGCAATGGATGGTAAGTTGGCAGAGGCACTTCTTGATGCGTCTAATCATGTAACTGGTTTACCTCCTATGGCTACATGGGTTGGCGGAACCATTCCTTTCATGGCAATGATGCAAGAAAAATATCCTAATGCACAATTTCTTTGTACAGGAACGGGCGGTCCAGGAAATAATGCTCATGGTCCAGATGAAAAGTTACATATTCCATCATCAAAAAGACTGACCGCAGTACTTTCTGCAACAATTGCAGCAGTATCAAAGTAAATAGATTAGAATAATACGATTCTTAGCCAAAGAATCCGCCGAAGTTAAAGCGAAGATATGACTCGAGATAAGCGAGGGTATCCAATGACTGATGATGAAGGCGGCTCAATAACGCCAGAAACTCGTATTAAACAACTCGAAGAAAGATTAGTCGAGGAGCAAGATCGTCTAGAGAAATTATATGTAGCATATCGTAAAGCTGAACAAGAGCTCGAGGAGAAAAATGCAATCATAGAAGTCCTAGAAAAAGAAGCAATTGATAAAGAAATAGAAAGAGAGGGTATGGAATCTTTACTTTCAGATAAAGACAATAGAATCCATGAGATGGAAATGGATGGCGCTAAATCTTCTACAAGAATCAAACATCTAGAGCCTAAATTAGAGAAAACAGAAGAAATGTACACTCGTGAAAAGGCTAGATTAGGACGTGTTTTTGAAGTAGCAGAAGAGCTTGATGAGGCACTTCAGACTGCTCAAGTTGAACTTACAGCAAGAGACGATTGGTATGTTCAACATATGAAACTATTCGAAAACCTGAATCAAGCTATTCAAACCCGTTATGAGATGATTGACTCTGCAATAGAAAAGAGTGCAGAGTTCGCAAAGAAACAAGATACATTCAAATCTCGAATGGATGAAGCACTTGATTCAGCTGAGGAAGCAGTAGTACACGCTCAAGAAATGTCGGAAGAATCCGAAGAATCCGAAGATTGATTACTCTGGTTTAGACCCATCTGCCAGTTTTATGCATCTTGCAGGTATTCCTGCCCACACTTCTCCTTCAGGAATATTCGTCCACTTAGGGACGACCGCTCGTGAAGCTACAACCGCTCCATTTCCAATAGTACAACCTGGCTGAATAACCGAGCCCATTCCAATTAGCGCATCATTTCCAATAGAGACAGGAGCCATTACTAATTCCCCTTTCTCTGTAAGGTGAGCATTAATTATCGCTTTACCTCCTATAACCACTCTATCGCCTAAAGTTACTGATCCGGCGTCATTTAGATGTGCTGAATTTATTTGCACTCCCTTTCCTAATTTAGCACCTGATAACCAATAGTACGTGTTACCTATGAATGAAGGAACTAAGAATGGTAAGAAGAAAAGAGCAATTCTATGAAACACCATAGACCAAGCCCATTGGATTGTTAAAAATGATCGTAATGGATAGCGACCGGGTTCTAGTCTAGGCCTGAATAAACCTCCCAGTAGTCCGGAAATAATCACTAAAGTAATGCCCCAGGCCATTATGCCCATTCCAGCAGCAATTCCAGTAATTGCATATTTCTCTAGGGCATATTCATCTGATTGTAAGAATTGATCAGTTGCAGAATTTAACTCTACAAGGTGTAAAATTTCATAGAAAATATAACTCCCAGGTATTGATGATAATCCAACAATAATAGCAAGGAACGGAATTACTAGAGCGGTCAAAAGATTTTGAACGATTGTGAATGACTTCATGGGCACACCAATGTATTGTCCTAGAACTAATCTCCCAATATGTTTTCGTCGACGGCAGTATCAAGAGAAAGAAACTAACCGAAGGGCTATGGGAGGGGCTTCTGGGATACTTGGAGATGGTAAAAAAGCCGTCAAAGTTCATCATTTAGTGAAGGCTCCTGAAAATACTCCACAATCAATATCCCGTAGAGAATCTTGGGACGCTACCAAGCCAGCAACAGTCTATAAAACTCCTGAAATGCTACAAGATGGAACACCTTGTACCGCCGCCACTGTCATATTAAGAACTAAAGGATGCGTCTGGTGGTGGAAATCAGGATGCACATTTTGTGGTTATTTTAATGATGTTAGAGATGATGTTTCTGCTGATGACTTATTTGCCCAATGGGAAGAAGCCAAGAGGCAAACAGATGATTTCAAAGGTTGCAAGATGGTCAAAGTGTATACTTCAGGCACATTTTTCGAAGATAGAGAAAATCCTCCCGAATGGCAAGAGATGGTGCTTAAGGAAACTCATGAACGGGGCTTAGAATTGATCGTAGAAGCTCAAGCACATCTATGCAGTCCTGAGAAGCTTTCATGGGTTGCAGAAAGACATCCTGGTTGTACTGTTGCTATTGGCTTAGAGGCGTATGATGACACTGTACTACGTTTTCACTGTAACAAAGGGTTCTCTACTAAAACATGGAGAAAATCAGTTTCTGATTTGAGAGATGCTGGATTACGTGTCAAAACATATCTATTATTCAAACCACCCTTTATGTCTGAAGGGGATGCACTTAACTTAACTTGTGAATGGCTAAAAGAAGTAGCGCCACTTTCAGACGAGGTATCGATAAATCCAATGAATATTCAAAAGAACACAGTTGTTGACCGAATATTCCGTAATAGGGAATATAGGCCGCCTTGGTTATGGTCTCTAGTTGAAATGATTGAAAGAACTCATGATGAGATTGTTAATTCTGATTGCCGAACAATAGTTCATCCCACGGCAGGTGGAAGAATTAGGGGAGCACATAATTGTAAAAAATGCGACGCTGAAGTAGTAGCAGCTATTGAAAGGTATTCTGTATCTCGTGATTTAAGAGAGTTCAAAGGTCTTGATTGTGATTGCAAAAAAGTCTGGAGGACAGAGATTAGTAATGATTTATCGTTACCATCGCCTTTGGGACAGGGTCGCGATAGAAGACTCTCTAGAGTTGACATGGTACGTGCACCTTAGATATCTAGGAACTACTCTCTCGGCTAATACTTAAGGGTGGATATCCTGTGGTAGTAATATTCCTAACGGGAACCATTAGAGGTGTAGCCATGTCAACTAATACAATAGATTCAGTAGATGTTTTTCTTCAAGGCGAAAAAGAACCCTCCGGTTCATGGGTTTTCATAGTCCTAGGGCTAGTTTTATCGTTATCGTTTTTAGTGCTTTATAGCATTCTTTACCCTGGTCAAGATTTACCAGTTATTTCAGATTTGATGCCAGTATTCAAAGGCGTATTTGATTCAGGAATATGGTTCTTTATTCTAGGAACTATGATTGGAATTTTTGCAATATTAGGGCGATTGCTATTAGAGGCCACAAGTGAGTGAGGGGATTATTATGGATACAATTTTATCAACAATGTTTTATTTTTGGATTACTCTCTTTGTAGCATATTTCTTGATGCAGAGAGGGCTTTGGATATTCTCCGATGTAGCCAAAGGAACAGCATCTTTTATGCTTGAAAAAGCACTTGGACCTGGGGCGGATTTAGTAGAAGGTCGCCCAGGAGCAGGGGCACGCTCTTGGATTATGCAGGGCGCATTATGGATGATTTTTGCTTCGATGTTTACTTTTACAAGTATGTGGCTGACGCATGATCCTGACGCTCTTCATTCTCTGGCGTCATGGGGTTACTCTGCAAATGCTGATGAATTAGCCTCAGCAGGAGTTTACGCTACACTTTACGGTACTGTTTCAATGTTTATTATAGGCTGCAGTTTCCATATTATCCCTAAGTTAGCAGGTACCGAACTAGCTAGTGAAACTAATGCAAACTTAGTTTCCTTCGTTTGGACAATATCTGTTCTAATGCTTATAATTGGTTCTCAGAATAATAATATATTAGGAATTGATATTATCCCTCTTGGTATTGCTCTAAATAATGTATTACTTCTCGCGGTAATTATGAATCAATTATTGACTGTTGCCAATAAAACAAGAAATATCGCAATGCCAGGTTGGTTGATATTAATTGCATTACTAAGCAGTCCAATAATAGCCATTGTTTCGATAGTTTCAGGAGCAGCAGACGATAATGTTGGTCAATGGTTAACCTACCATATATTCGGCGGAACATTCTTTTTCGCAGGAGTTGCAGGAATTGCTCTTTATGCTTCATCAATTGCTTCAGGTAATCCTCTTTGGTCTAAAACATTGGTTGGAGTCACTTTGATTGGTAGTATATTTACAATCAATCCATTTGGTGATGTTGACGGCCAGATGGTTATGGACGCATTTGGTCCATTAGTCGATAACAATGTAACATCATTTACTAATCAAGATATGTTATCTGCTAGCTTTTTAATGGCCCTTGTGTCAATACCTGTCTTAGCATTTTCAAGCAATATGCTTGTGACTATGCGTGGTTCAGACATGTTCGTAGATGATCCAGATGCTTCAGGTAATGCAGAGTTAAATCTCGGTTCTTGGTTGATTATCCCAATTGTAATAGGTTCATTATTCGTCCAAACTGATACAGTTAGTGGTACCAATGAGTTGTTGGGAATTTCTAATTCTATTTCTGTTATGGCAGGATGGTTAGTATTAGTCCCACTTTCGCTTGGAGCCGCTCTAAGTTTGTATCCTGAGTTAGTTGGTAGACACCTCTTTTCTCCAAATCGAGCTCGTTGGGGATTCTGGATGATGACCGGTGGAGCAATCTTTGGACTATCTATAACTATGATTGCAGATTTTATGGACATAGCTCTTACAGAGTTATCAGTTGAAGACCCAAGTAGCCTATCAGAAGAACTTCGTAAAGTAGGTTCAGTAATGTTTTATGGCGTTGTAATTGGTTCAATATTGCATGCTCTGAATATGGTTACTGGTATGTTTAGAGGAGATATCATCTCAAAGAAGTCAGTACGTAATTCATCGATTTCTGTTGAATCATATGCTCTTGTATCTCCTACTACTATACGCAGAATACTCTCCAGTGGAGCAGATCTTGATACTGAAGTAATCCCTACTGGTGAGAACGATGAAAAAGGTAGCGCTACCAAATTATGATAGTACAATCCGATTGAGGGTGAAACCCCTTTTCTGGATGTGATTATAGCATGCGTATTGGACTTGTTGGAAAACCAAATGTGGGTAAATCAACTACTTTCTCTGCTTTAACTGAAACTCCTGTGGAGATAGCTAATTACCCATTCACTACAATCGAACCAAACGTAGGAGTTGCTTGGTTACCTTTGCGTGAAGAATGTGCATGTAAAGAATTGCGGGACAGAAAGGAAAGTCAAGGAAGACTAGATTCCTTAAAAATCGATGAATTACGACAAGGTAGTATTTGCGAACCTAATTCTGGATCCTGTAGTAGTCACCTACGACTTGTCCCCGTAACTCTTGTAGATGTTGCAGGATTAGTTCCCGGAGCTCATCAAGGTCGCGGGCGTGGTAATCAATTCCTCTCTGATTTAGCGCGTTGTGATGCTTTAATCCAAGTTATTGATGTATCAGGGTCAACGGACATAGAAGGTAATCCCGTAGGTGAGGGGGGTTCAGAACCTATAGAAGAATATCAATTTCTTTTGAATGAACTTGATGCTTGGATTGTTGGGATAGTTCAGTCTAGTTGGTCTCGGGGAGCTAGAAGGGTTCAATCCGAAGGCGAAAAGGCATTGGCAACATATTTACTTGGTCAATTATCTGGAATTGGTGCTAACGAACAACATGTCAACGCTGGTATTCAATCTGTTTTAGAAAACCATCCTGAATCTGGTGTCCCCTGGTCATGGGGTGATGATGAATTAATGACACTAGCAGGAACAATTCGTTCACTTCTTTTCCCTATTTCAGTAGCCGCTAATAAGGCTGACAATGCATCTAGTGAAGAGAGTTGGAGAGATTTGTCAAAGATTATATCAGAATCAAATGGAATTTTAGTGGCGTCTAGTGCCGAAGCAGAATTAGCACTTAGGAGAGCATCAAAAGCAGGATTAATTAATTTAAATACCGTAAGTAGTGAATTCTTAATTACCGATTTAGGTCAGAAGAACCTTTCCGAAAATCAACGTAATGCTTTAGGTAATATTTCTACAACCTTATCTAAATGGGATGGAGGAGGCTTGGTAGGTCTTCTTTCTTCAGTAGTTTTTGACAGGCTAAAGCGCCGAGTAGTTTACCCTGTTCATGATGAGACTCATTGGGTCGATGGTGAAGGAAATATCCTTCCTGACGCAATATTAGTGCCTGAAGGAACAACTGCGAAAGGTGTGGCATATGCAGTTCATAGTGATCTTGGAGATGGTTTCATTCGTGCAACAGACGCTAAGAGCGGTCGAGTTATTGGAGCGGATCATGAAATTCAAAATGGAGATATTATTAGTATCCATGCAAAGAAATAATTTAAAATAAATTATATATTATTTGAATGACAGGATTGGTGATATACCATTCTCATTTTCTAGAGTCAGGCATCCGCACGAACACTTCGAAAATCGAAGCGCAATTTAATTCGCTTTGTTTACAACAGTCTTATCCGAAGAGTGAACCAAGGCCTTCGAAGCCTCCAGCGTCATCTTCTTCCTCTTCTTCCACTACAGCTTCAGCAGGAGCCGCTTCAGCGGATGAACCGCCAGCAGCTGCTGGAGCAGCAGCAACAGGAGCAGCAACAGCAGTAGCCATTGCTTCACCAATATCGACTGATCCAAGTGATGATACTAGAGCCTTAACTCGAGCACCGTCAACATCTACGCCAGCAGCAGTTAGAACCGCTGTGACCGTCTTATCGTCAATTTCCTTTTCCGCAGAGTGCAGTAACATTGCAGCATATACATATTCCATTTTATCTCACCTTTTTTTATTTAGCCGAAGAGGTCCCCGAGTCCACCGAACCCTTGTTCCTCCTCTTCCTCTTCTTCCTCTTCAGTAACTTCAGTTACTGTTTCAGTTGCATTAGAGGCTGCAACCGATTCACTAGACGCTGACGCAGCAGCACCGAGTGCTGCAGACAATTCTTCATCTAGTGCAGAGGAATCTAATTGACCCGCTAAGGCCAAAGCACGCGCATTTGCACGTGATATGAATAGAGGTGCAGTTGTTTCATTTGTAACTCCAGCCTCAACAGCAACTGATAACGCTTCTCCACTTGCTTTGGAAAGCAGTGTAGGCATTGTCTGCTCAGAGAACCAGCGCATATTGCATGCTAGGTTGAATGCCCCTGATGTTGCTGTAATAATATCTGTACGAATCTGGTCTAAATCAATGTCTAATGCAGATGCAGGGAAGAAGAATCCTTCTTCTATAGCACCAGTTAGAATAATACCAATTTCTATTGGGTTGATGTCTAATTTTGCAAGCATTATTCCTAGATCTGCAGAGATAGGCTGACCCTTTTCAACAACAGTAGTTGTTTTCTGAATAGCAACTTTGCCTTTATCAATTTTAGCAGGTATTCCTACAGCATTGAATTCTCCAACAATTGGTCCAGGGCCAAATGTAGTAGGGCCTTTCTCAACTATGATATCCATAGGAGCTAATTCACCTTCTTTAGCAGCACGACCCTGACGTGTTTTTTCTAACTCGATGAATAATTGAAAAGGATTTAGATTTTCAGATTGAACAATGCATGGTTGTACGGCATCTTCCATCAAAGTTTCTAATTCTTCTTTAGAACGGCCAGAATTTTCCCACGCTAATCTGATTAAAGTTTTCTTAGCCATTGTAATCTTCATTGAATCTCTTAGATTACTTCTCATATCTAGCATATTACTAGCAGGAACGCCACCAACATCTACGATTCCAACAACTCCATCTGAGTTTAGTACCTCAGTTAGCTCTACGACTCGGTCCTTTTTCCAAGGTGCGATTTTTGGTGTATTCACTCAATCACATCCACTTTTATTGAAGGACCCATTGAAGTTTTAACGTAACATGATCTAATATTTCCAGCGCCACGTTCTAATTTACTAGTTACTCTAGTCCAGATAGCCATAGCATTAGCAGTTAATTCATCGGTTCCTTGTTTTCGGGAGCCAAATGCTGTATGGAAAGTAACTTTGTCGCGCGATCTAACAATAGTTGTATTTTTTAGACCTGCAGCAATCATAGCTGGATCGAGCGTAGGCGGTACTGGACGTGGCATTTTTCCACGAGGACCTAACACTACACCGAGATATCTTCCAACCGTGCCCATGTGTGGTATTTCAGCCAAAAAGAAGTCATATTGTTTAGCCATCTTACGAGCTTGTTGACGATTTCCGCCTAAATCTTCTATAGTTGTGGGATCAATAACGCTAATTCCAGCAGCACGTGCTTTCGTAGCCATCTCACTACCAGCAAACATTGCTATTCGTACATCTTTACCTCTTCCTGAAGGAAGACGAACTTCTTCTTGAATACGATTTACTGGATTTTTTAAATCAACATCTTTGAGAGTTATTGCTATCTCAAAAGATTCTACGAACTTACGTTCTGGGGCGTTCTCTAATGCTTCTTGGATGGCGTTTTGGATATTTTCCTGCATATTTGTTCACCTCCGTGGTCAGCGAGGTTTCCCTCTCCCACAATTCGTGATAACTCAGCTAAAGTGTTCGCTGAATTCCCCCTTGCTCATACGTTCGAGTGCTTCTTTTGGAGCGAAGCCCTCTACATTAACTCTCATAGCCACACAAGTTCCCATGACTTCACGACAACGTGCATACAAGTTCGCACCAGTCAGGCGTTCTTCTTGTTCTGTAGCAATCTTCTTTATTTGATCCATTGTCAAATTTTCAGATGCCTCTTCCCAGGACCCATTACACTTCTTTTTGCCAAGCGCTTGGACGACTTTGTGTGGTGTCTCATTACGTGCTGACATGTGTATTACCTCCTATGATTGTATCCCGCCGACCTGCCTTCACTATTTGAGCGTGTTGCGTTAGTCCTCGGTCTCCTATATCTGATTATTCAACACGTTGAGTGACCCTTACTTGGTCTGCTCTCACTGTCAATGCCACAGGAACCGCAGCTTCGAATAGCTCTACTGTAACTTCTTCTTTAGATTCAGTAACGCGAATTACACGTGCAGACTGACCTCTAAATGCTCCACCATGAATTTCTACAATACATCCTTCTTCTATTCCAGAAGTAGCCGCTTTTGGTTCTAAGTATGGTAGAACGTCTTCTAGTGGAGATTCTCCATCCAAAACCTTTCTACAATTCTTGATAGGGGTTGTTGAGACACCAGCTCTACCAATCAATTTCTCCACATGATGGAAGGCCGAAGCTTCAACAAAAATATATCCTTTCATATAATTTGGACTCAATACTCCGTAAATTTCTCCTTGGATATCCATTAAAGAACCGCTACCCGAAAGTCTAGCTTGTATTTCCCTAGCTACGTTTTGTTCTTGTCCAATACTGGTCTTCAATATGTAAAGGAAAGATGCAACATCTCCATACATATCTCTAAGACTTGGAGTCAAATACTCTTTCTTTCCAATCATCCCAGGGTCTACCCATTCTGAATTCTTGTAGAGAGTTTTGGGAGTCACATCATTACTTTCTGCAATGAAAAGAATTGGAGTGACTTCTAGTAGGGAATTACCCATTGCAATTCCTCTAGAATTTCCAGTCCTAACATGTTGTAGCATTTCTGCTGGGATACCGGTAGACTCAACAATTCTTGAGACTACAGCATCTAAGTCTGTAGGATCACCGTAACCATAGATTCCATCCCATGCTCCAGGTAAGTCTGAGACTTCATCAGCTCTCTGCATAAGTAGAACTTTTTCTTCATGGCGAACAAATACAGTAAACGCATCAGACATTTCAATCACTCAATTATTTATTTTGTTAACCATTCAAAGAATGAAGGAAGTAGATTATCCATTAGATATAGCATAACGAATCCGATGCCTCCAAGAACAAACATACCTATTCCACAAACGATAACAGTTTGACGAAATTCTTCTTTGGAAGGCTTTCTAGCCATCTTCAAAATTCTAGCATAAGAACCGGTTTGAAGGCCACGAACTCGGCTTTCAATTTCGTCTTGTAAGTCTTGGACTTTGTCCTCAACTGCACTAGTGTTTGAGTTCTCCATAGCCATACCTTTCCCTCAGAAGCAGCACGGCGACCGACCGACCTCATTTAAGCACGTCGGGAGAAACGTTGGAACATATGTGGTCTAACTGGATATAATTTATCAATTAATAAACTCAACAGTTCTATTTTTGAGATTACGCATTTGTGTATGTAATGCCGCCCCATGTATTTGTTCGGATTTAACTCCAGTTAATACGAGCAGTACACGTATTTCATCTCCCATTGACGCGTCTGTAGTAGCTCCTAAAATTATACGCGCATAGGGATTAATTCTATCTCGGATAATCTTTGCACATTTTTCAGTATCTCCTAATGAAAGGCCGGGTCCACCGACCACATTAATTAGCGCACCTCTGGCATCTGAAATATCAATATCTAGAAGCGGAGA
Source organism: uncultured Candidatus Poseidoniales archaeon (assembly GCA_902514485.1). Taxonomy (GTDB): domain Archaea; phylum Thermoplasmatota; class Poseidoniia; order Poseidoniales; family Thalassarchaeaceae; genus MGIIb-O2. The sequence continues at coordinate 1,583 of CABXQY010000022.1, read as the reverse complement.
ATGAAGTGCTTCTTCAGTTGCCTTTTCTGCACGATCTGGTCCATTAGCTTCTCCCAAACCAATCATCGCAACTCCTCCTCCATTTTCCATCACTGAACGCAAATCTTGAAAATCAAGATTGACAATACCTTCTTTTGCAATCATTTCTGAAACGCCTGAAATTGATCTCATTAGTAATTCGTCAGCAACTCTGAATGCTGCGTCTAGAGGTAAGTCTCTCACTCCTTCTACCTCTAGTAGCCTTTCATTGGGAAGTACAACTACGGTATCGCAAACTTCTCTCAATCTCTCTAGACCCCACTCTGCATTTTGTCTTCTTAGTGCTCCTTCGGAAAGAAAAGGATATGATACTACAGCTATTGTTAATGCTCCAGCAGCTCTAGCTAATCTAGCTATTACGTGAGCAGATCCAGTACCTGTTCCTCCTCCTAAACCAGCGGTAATGAATGCTAGATCACACTCTTCAACCTCATTTTTCAAAGATCTCTCCGATTCATAAGCTGCTTGTTCGCCTTTCTCAGGATCTCCTCCTGCTCCTCTTCCTCTTGCCGATCTACCAATAAGAACTTTATTTTGTACCCCCACTCTAAGTAAATGCTGAGCGTCTGTGTTTATTGCCATCCCTCTAACATATGTATCATCAAATAATCCTTCTTGTTCTAATCTAGCTACGGTGTTGGAACCACAGCCTCCACAACCGAAAACTCGTATTCTTGGTTGAAGCGAAGAGAGCAACTGGACAAGTTCAGAATCACTCTCAGTATCTATAGGAGCAGACGGTATTCCTTCATCCTCTTGAAGTTCCAATACGCGGTCGATGATATTCTTCACGAGTCACAGGCGGATTAGACAGAGGATAACCATTACCCTTGTTAGAAGGGCTTTAGTTACAGTTTCATCATTTAATTGAATCAACGAATCATAATTCTAGGAGCTGTTTCCTAGTACTATTGAACCTAACTAAGAACGTGTAAACTCCCCCCCCAAGCAGATACGGCTAATGCAGCCGTCATTCCATTTAACTCCGTATTACCCAGTAATATATATTCTAAATATTCGTTGTATGATACAATATCTATTCCTGAACCTCCCGTATACGCTTGCATAGCGGCAATTAGAAGTCCTAAGAGGGTAACAATCATACGATCAGCTCGGGAAAATCCTCCGTATATTCTATCCAGTCCTACTGATTGAGCCTGTGTTCCCATATAAGATCCTAGAAGAGTTAGAAGTCCAGCAATTAGACCTGCATCTGGATTACTTACAAATGAAGCATTCATTCCAATTGCTACCAATAACCCAACATCAACAATACGGTCTATAGTATGGTCAAGAAAATCGCCATATGGTCCGTCTGTCCCCTGATGTCTTGCTAATGCGCCATCTAGTGCATCAAACACTCCAGCGATTAAAACAAGAATTACAGCAGCAACAATCATCAAGGCCCCAGTAGTATTTATCTCCGCTATCGCCAGGACGTAGAATCCAACAAGCGAGACTAGTAATGATGTCCAAGTTAGTACAGAGGGGTCAAGGCCGCCCAATTTTAGCACAATTGGTTGTATTGCTTTTGTCCATGTATC
>CABXQY010000021.1 GCA_902514485.1 uncultured Candidatus Poseidoniales archaeon | reverse complement strand
GTTTGGAAACAATCAGCGCACAATACAAAGTGGTGTTTAGTTGGCTGTAGTATTGGTGATTTTGGAACTATTGCAGCATTCCAATTTGTATTTACTGATTCAGGTTGGACTCCTATGATGATTATGGCACTGGCTATGTTTAATGGAATTATGACCTCTATTGCCCTTGAAACAGTAATATTATCTGCTCAAATGGCTTTAAAAGAGGCTTTTAGGGTAGCAGTGGGGATGTCGTTAATCTCAATGATTTCTATGGAGGCTGCAATGAATATAGTAGATTTAGTTTTAACAGGTGGTGCCAAACTTACTTGGTGGGTAATCATACCTATGTTCATAGCAGGATTCCTTACTCCTTGGCCATATAATTATTGGAGACTGAAAAAATATGGTGTTGCATGTCATTAAGGTGGTATTAGAATGTCGAAATGGAAGAATCTTAGTGAAGACATCTCCAATTGGATTTTGAATTATGCCAATAGCAATAATATTTCTACTCTAGTAGTTGGAGTTTCAGGAGGTATCGATTCTGCTGTAACATCCACACTTTGTGCTAAAACAGGTTTGAAGACTCTAGTAATCAATATGCCCATACATCAGAATGATTCTGAGTATAATCTTTCTAACCAACATATGATGTGGTTGAGGTCAAATTGGGATAATGTAGAAAGTCATATAATTAATTTATCAGAAACTTTTGATGTTTTGAAGAATGAACTTAGTAAGAAAGAGGTTTCTGATATTGCTATGGTAAATACTAGAGCTAGGATCAGAATGGCAACATTATATTCATTGGCAGGTTCAAATAATGGTATAGTAGTGGGGACTGGAAATAAAGTTGAAGACTTTGGAGTAGGATTCTTCACTAAATACGGTGATGGAGGAGTTGATATTTCTCCTATTGCTGATTTGTACAAATCAGAGGTATATCTCTTAGCAGAATCTTTAGGTATTATTCAAGAAATCCAAGAAGCTGCGCCTACAGACGGCCTTTGGTCCGATGGTAGAACTGATGAAGACCAGATAGGTGCAACATATGATGAATTAGAGTGGGCTATGAATGAAATTGACAATCCCTCCGATGAAAAAGAACTTAATGAAAGACTTGCGGAAGTGATGAAAATTTATCTGAAACTTAATTCCATGAATTCTCATAAAATGAACCCAATCCCTATTTTCAAATATAATAAACAATAATTTCAATAGTAACCACCTCATTAGTGATGAATTATTCAACGCTACATTACAAAATACCAATACAGTTTACTCCTCGCAATATACATGGTAGGGGGACTCGAGGAGCCGAAATACGATTTAATCTGTAATTTTGGTTCTTTTGAGACACGCCTTTATCATGATACAATACAAGCACGTGTTAATACAAATGGAAATAGTCGTGATAGTATTTCTAATGGTTTTAGAACTATAGCCGGATACATATTCGGAAGTAATAATTCGGGTAAAAAAATAGCTATGACCGCCCCAGTTCATATGTGGAATGAAGAAGAAATGACAAAGATGGCTTTCACGATGCCTTCTGAACATGAATTGTCAGAATTACCTCTCCCGAATAATTCCTCTATCGAGTTAGTTAAAGTCGCAGGTAGATTGACTGCCGCAATGAAATTTTCCGGTTTCGCTAGTCAGAAAAAGACTCACCGATTAGCTCAAAATCTTTTGAAATTAATTTCGAAAAATAAATTAGAACCGACTTCATCTCACATATTGGCAATATATGATAATCCTTGGACTACCTTGCCTTTTTTGAGAAGAAATGAAATATTGATACCAATAAAAGATAATTCTTAGTTTATATGATATAGTTTGAGGTGAATTAATGAATATGCAAAGATGTGGTGAAGAGGAAGTTCTTGCGGCTTTCGAAAATAACGAGAACGTAAGCCTCATTTTAGTGAAAAGAGATTCTTCTTCACCAAAACTTCAAGAAATATTAGAATATGCTGAAAGTTCGGAAATTAAGATTATTCATGGCTCAGAAAATGATCTTTGGAGGATGTCTAGAGATAATAGTCAAGGTATCCCCAATATACTCGCTCTGGTAGGTCGCAATCCCGATTTTTCATTGGAAGAAGTTTTTTCAAATGGAGGTCTTGTCTGGCTTCTTGCAGGTGCGGCTTATCCAGTTAATATTGGTTTTTGTATAAGGACTGCAGAGGTTTCTGGAGCTAGTGCAGTCATAGTAGATGCAGAATTAAATAATCAGGAAAGAAGTGCCGCAAAACGTGCATCAATGAAAGCACATAGATTTTTACCGGTGCATTGGACTTCTGGATTCGATGCAATAATAATGGCAAAAAAATATGGTTTTAGAATAATTTCGGTAGAAGACGTAGGTACTGCTGCTCCTTGGGATGTAGATATGACTGGAAATGTAGTTTTGATTGTTGGCGGTGAAAGAAATGGCATATCTGAAGATATTCTATCTGAATCAGATGAAATAGTTCGTATACCGATGTCCGGTTTTGTTCCATCCTTTAATCTACAAGCACCATTAAGTGCAGTCGCCATAGAAGCACAAAGGCAGAGAAGTCATCAATAATCGGATAAATCACCTTTATGCTTTATCGAGTCCCCTCGTCACCCAGTAGTCGTGAATGTACCTAGTGAGTTAACTTTGATGCTCGATGGCAAATATGGTACAACTAAACAGAAGGCAGCGAGACTTGTGATTGATCTTGCCTCGACAGCAGGGGCGGAAGATTTTGTTAGATGTGAGCATGCTCATGTTTCAGGAGTTAGTGTAATTACTGGGGGTCACGGTCTTCGAAGATTCCTATCTGACTTGGCAGGTGATCATGAAGGAGTTGTTTCAATACCTACGACTCTCAACTCTGCCGGCTGTGATAGAGAAAAAATGGAGCAGATGGGTATTGATTACCCTGACTTTCTAAAACATCAATTTGAAATTATTGAGGCCTATTCTAATCTAGGAATTGATGCTACATTATCTTGTACTCCATATGATAGAGGAGTAGAACTTTCTGAAGGCATAGGATCTTGGGCGGAATCAAATGCAGTCTGTTTTTCAAATTCTTATACCTCTTTGATTACTAACCGTGAATCTGGTTTATCTGCATTAGCAACTGCACTAACGGGATGGGCTCCTCTTTGGGGGCTCCATTTAGATGAGAATCGTTTCCCCAATATTCATGTAAAAGTTCAATGTTCTATGGATAACATTTCAGATTGGAGTGTATTAGGTGATTGGATAGGTAAACAAATACGACCTGAATGGAAGTTACCTTGGGGTATGATGCCACATATTTCTGGTCTTCCTGAATTTGCTAGTTTTGAAATGCGTAAGGCTTTGACTGCAGCAGCAGCAAATTATGGATGTCCTATGCTCTGGGCTGATGGCCACACAGTTTCACCTCCTAACACTGATTCTTATGAAGGCGAATTGACATTCACTGAGAAGGATTTAGAGATTCGATATCAAGAATTAGCCCCTAAAGGGATTGTTGATTTAGTCGTAATCGGATGTCCTCAGGCAAGTGTTGGCGAAGTTAGAACAACAGCCTCATTTGTTCGTTCGAGAATGGAAAACGGGGAATTTATCCCTAATCAAAGATTATGGATATTTACTAGTGGTCATAATTATGAGATATTGGAATCTGATGGCACTATTGATATTCTTGAAGAAGCCGGTGTATTGATTTTGAAAGATACTTGTCCAGAAGTTACTCCATATAACAGGGATAAGTATAATCATATTTTGACCAACTCCCTAAAGGCTGAACATTATTTAACTTCTGGATTGAATAAAATGCCAACTAGTGTATCTACAATCTCAGAATGTGTAGCTCATGCTTTTGACCCTAATCTAATCCAATCACCTAGGCCGAAATTAGGACATAACAATGTCAAACCAATGTTCTCTAATAAAATTCATAAATCTGGTGAGTTAAACCTTCTTGGAAAAAGCCTCCCTAGTCAGTCAGAGTGGTCAATCGAAGGTCGAGCTTTGGTTACTGATGTCCCTATTACTTACCTGGGATATGTGAATAGAGATACGGGAGTTATTGAAGAGCGAGGTCATCCACTTGATGGTACTGCAATAGAAGATACAATTTTGATATATCCAAAAGGCTCAGGTTCAACAGTAGCGCCATTTGTGTTAATGGGTTTAATGTACACAGGTAAAGGACCTAAGGCCATATTAAATTGTGATGTATGCCCTCTTACTTTACCTGCTGCCTCTCTTTTAAACGTCCCTTATGCTCATGGTTTCAATTTAGATCCGACCCTAGAAATAAATAGTGGTGATCAGTTATCGATGTCTCTTAGAGATGGGATTGTCAGTGTTTCCGTCACATCTCGTACAAGCGAGGATTGATGACTAACCAGTATCGCAGACCTATTGTGAGTACTCGTCCAGATCCCGTCCCTTGCCGTCCACAAGATCTTGGGAAATTTGAAATTATTCAGAGAGATGGTGCTGCTAGGATCGGTCGCATACATACTAAACATGGTTTACTTAACACTCCGATGCTTCTTCCGGTTGTTAATCCAAATATTCGAACAATAGAGCCCAGAGAGATGTGGGAGAAGTACCGAGTAGAGGGTTTGATAACAAATTCTTATGTTGTGTGGAAACATGATGATCTTAGTGAATTTGCTTTAGAAAATGGAGTTCATGAATTAATTGATTTCCCTGGAGTAATTGTCACTGATTCAGGAACATTCCAATCCTACGTATATGGAGATGTAGAAGTTGGTGTAGAAGAAATAGTTGAATTTCAAAGAGATATTGGCGTGGATATAGGGACGATGCTCGATATTTTCGGACGACCAGATATGAGTAGAGATGAACTTATCTCTGCAGTTGAAGTTACAGCAGAAAGAGGCCCTATTTCTCTTGAAAAAGCAGGTGAAGGATTACTCCTAAATGGTCCAATACAAGGGGGTCTACACGACGATCTTAGAGCATTATCTGGTGAATTAATGGGGGACATTATTGGAACTCATAGAGGATTTACTGTTCATCCAATAGGAGGAATAGTTCCATTGATGGAGAATCAGAGATATAGAGAATTATTCCAAATTCTTCTCTCAGCAAAGTCTAGTATTCCTCCTAATAGACCGATTCACTTATTCGGTTGCGGTCACCCACTGCTTTTTCCAATGTCAATAGCACTTGGAGTAGATATTTTTGATTCTGCTGCTTATGCACTATTTGCAAGAGGAGGGCGTCTCCTAACACCTACTGGGACAGTTCGTCTGGAAGAAATTAATGAATGGCCATATCAATCATCTGAGTTATTTAATTGGACTCCTGAAGAAGTTAGAGCATTGGATTCAAAAGAACGAGAAAAAATCTTAGCAAGACATAATCTAGAAGTCACTCAATCAGAATTAGCACGTTGTCGTGAGGCAGTAAGGAATGGAAAGATATGGCTTTTAGCAGAAGAAAGAAGTCATTGTTCTGCTCAACTGAGAGACGCTTTCTTGTGGATATTAGAGCAGTTAGATGATCCAGATGAGGGGCCCGTTGGAATATCAGCGATGAGGATGATATCATCGACTAATCCTGTAAGGAGTGGTGGCGAAAATTTAGTTGATGATATTGAAGAAAGACCTCATATCTTACATTTCAAATCTTTACTTGCGATGCGATGGAGAATTCCGGGTTCTTGGTGGGATGAGTCATCAGATGATCCTCAAAGAGTGGTTATCATTGAGGGTTCTAAGCCACCATGGAGAGATAGTTCTCTGCATACCATAATATCTTGTTTAAAGAATGAGCCAAGGTCAATTATTCTTATTTCAACTCCTATAGGTCTAATACCTTATAGTATGGAAGATGTTTCTCCTTGGTGTCATATTGATTGCTCTGATGAAGTTTGGGATTTACCTCTTGATGAAGATGAAATAATTCAAGAATTATTTGAGTTAGACCTGTCTGATTTACCATTTATCCGAATCTCTCCAGGACCCACTTCTGATGAGCGTATTGAAGGTAGTGGAATCATTAGAGATTGGCTTGACAGATGTTCAATAGTAGATAAATTATCAGTCCTCAATGGCGTATCTCCTTCTTTGGGCTGTAAAGTTACTTCTAAGATGACCAGTCGAAGGTCGAAAACAAATAGAATGGTAAACGTACATTCAGGAGGTGTCCATACCATTTCTCCTAGATTAAATGATGGGGGTATATCTTTAACATTAGAAGGTGCAAGAATGATTAACTCCGAATATTCCTCTCCTCCTCTTATTTTTGGAGAAGAATTTGAAGGTGATGAATTAGATCACCCTGGTCTTGCTAGAGTTATGATTGTAGATGATGCCATACCGTTTGTAGGTCAAGGAAGGAATGTTATGCAAGGCTATGTTTTAGGAGCTGACCCTCATCTTATTCCTGGGCAACCTTGTCTGATAGTAAATTCTGATGGCGATTTAGTTGCACACGGTACTGCAATAACTACTGCTAGAGAGATGGCCTATCTTAACAAAGGAATAGCTGTCAGAGTCCGCGATGGTGCACTCAAAGATTCAGACAAATAATTCAGGTCTTGCAGGCGATTCATTCAATAGCATAAATTCCAACGAAGTAATGACACCCGTAGGGTGTTGGTGATTTTTTGACAGTTGATTCAGCACCTAAATTGGTTATTGAGACCAAAGATTTGGTCAAGATGTATGGGCCTCATATTGCCCTACAAGGTTTGAATTTGAAACTTGAATCCGGCGCTACTGGAATTCTTGGACCCAATGGTGCAGGTAAATCTACTTTCTTCAAGTGCATCTTGGGTTTGATTACAACTACTTCAGGCGAGGGTACAGTTCTAGGTTATGATATCAGAACACAGGGTGACTTAATACGTTCAAAAATTGGTTATATGCCTGAATATGATTCATTAGATCCTGGATTGTCTGCAATTGACCAAGTAAGATATTCAGGTGAATTAATTGGAATGAACCCTTCTCAAGCAACTCAAAGGGCCCATGAAGTCTTAGAATATGTTGGTCTCAAAGATCAAAGATATCGTAAAATTGAAACATTTAGTACAGGTATGAAACAAGCAACTAAACTTGCTTGTGCATTAATTCATGATCCAGAAATTCTGATATGTGATGAACCAACTAATGGGCTCGATCAACGTGCTCGGGATTTTATGTTACAAACACTTAGGAATACGGTCAACCAGGGAGGTAGAACTGTATTGATGAGTGGTCACGTTATGGATGATATCCAAGAAGTATGCGATAATATTGTTATGATTCATAAGGGCAAAATAGTGGTCCATAGAAGAATTGATGAACTTGCCAAACAAGTTGATGAGGAAATAGAGATATCTGTTTGGGGCGGTTCATCTAGGATGCAGAATTCTCTGGAATCTAGGGGCCTCTCGGTTAGACGCTTAGGTAGGGTAATGAGAATTAAAGTAGAATCAGAAGAAACGATTCCATTAATTTTAGAATGCGCAGTTGAAAGCGGCGTACAAGTAAGAAAGATGGGTGAATATAAACCCGATTTAGAAGATATATTTTTACTTATAATGGACAAACTAGGTGCTGAAGTCAAGCAAACATCTGATCTTATGACATCTGAGCATACAGGAGGGGCAAATGTATGAGTGACGAACAGATCAACTTAGATGGTGGTCAAACACGTATGGAAGCAGCGTACGGTTCCGATGATGGAGATAATGATTCTTCAGCAATAGTTGCTAAGAAAGAAGCATCTTTGGGCGCTATTTTTGAACAAAATTATCGCCCATGGGATGGTAATCTTGGTCCTCGCTGGGTTAGAAATTATGCCATTTTTCGACATCATGTTTTTGGCTTGTTCACTTCTAAGGGTCATAGGCATTACAATCCTTTCGTCAGACTAACTATCTTGGTTATATTCATTGGTGCTATTTCTCCGATTGCTATGTTGTTTTTCTCATCATTATTTGGTGCAGGACCTGATAGTTTCATCGATAAAATGTGGGGTATTAATCGTAGTAACTTATGGGGGCAAGTATTGGGATATTTTCCTAGAAATTTATGTTATTGGCCTTTGTTAACTGCCCTTGTTGTTGGAGGCATGATTTCTGATGATAGAAGGAATGGTACCAGTGCAATATATTTCTCTAGGCCGGTGACAAGAGTCGATTATACTTTGATGAAATATTTGAGTGTAGCCGTGGTCCTTGGTTTTGTCATAGTATTTTCTTACATGGCATATTATACGCTCGCAATCGTATTCAAAGGAGAGGGTTGGGGATTTTTAATTGACACACTCCCGATGTTTTTATCTGGTTTATTGTGTAGTTTATTACTTGTCATAACATACACCTCAATTGGCCTGGCATTGTCGAGCATTAGTCAGAGTAGATTCTTTTCTGCTATTGCCTTTTTGAGTATAATATACGGTACGAAGTTAGTAGCTCTTCTAATCGATCTTCAATTCGAAACTTCAATATTATACATCCTAAGTCCTTATGACTGCCTTGCTCATTTAGGTCAGTGGTTACTTGGTTTAGAGTTAAATTATTCTCATTCATTATCTTTATCGGTAGTATCCTTGATAATGATGAATGTAATTTCAATTATGATATTAATTTCAAGAGTAAGTTCTTTGGAGGTGACACGAGAATGAGTGAAGATAGTAAAACACCTTCTGTAATTCTAGAGAATGTTTCAAAATGGTATGGCCAAGTTATGGGTATTAATGATATATCTTTAGCGATAGAAGGTGGTGTTACTGGTGTACTTGGTCCAAATGGTGCTGGTAAATCTACACTATTCAAATTACTAATGGGTCGTATAAAACCGAGTCAAGGCAGTGTTAAGTTATTCGGAATAGATCCTTGGTCCGATACTTCTCCTTATCGAAGGATAGGTTATGTGAGCGAATCTGAAAGACTTTATGATTGGATGACTGCTCAGGATTTTGTATCTACACTTGCTAGATTACATGGTATGACTAGAGAAGAAGCCAATGCTAGGGCAGAGCATGTACTTGATTTTGTAGGTCTACATGATGTCCGTCATAAAGAAATCGGGAAGTACAGTAAAGGCATGCGACAAAGGGTTAAAATTGCTCATGCATTAGTTCATGACCCTGATTTAATAATATTAGATGAACCATTACATGGTTGCGACCCAATTGCTCGAACCAGTATCATGAATGTAATTAGGGAACTTGGAAGACAAGGTAAAACAGTACTTGTATCCAGTCATATTCTAGAAGAAATAGAGCGAATTACAGAGCAAATAGTAATTCTTCATAATGGAAGATTACTCGCTCTTGGAAACTTATATGCTATTCGTGATTTATTGGATAAACATCCTCATAGAATAATGATTACTACAAATGAACCGAGGAAATTAGCGAGCGCATTTATCAGTGAAGAACCTGTATATGGAGTCAGATTCCCCGAAGATGGAAAGTTGGAAATACAGACCAATGATTTATCTGCTGCCCATTCAGTTCTACCTCGCGTAATTGTTAATTCGAAAGTATCAGTGTCTCGGATAGATAATCCTGATGATAATTTAGAATCATTACTAGGTTACTTAATTGGAGGTGCTTAATATGGATGATCAGGGTCGAAGTCTCTCAGACACAGTTTGGACCCAATTAGATAGGAAAGCCGGTGCCATAACAGAGTTGACAATGCGTCAACTACGTAATCGGATATCTACCTGGGTTGTATTAGGTGTAGGTATTTTACTAATTTCTCTATTACTCGTATTTTATATAGATTCTATAAGAACAAATTTTGAACCAATAGATAATGATGGTGATAGTGAAGACTGGGATAATGATGGATACCCGTTAGGTCAAGAAAGAATTTATGGAACTAGTGATTATAATAATGCAGAATTCCCTGGTTCATCACAGTATGTTTACCTAGGTGATATAGATTTTAATGATCAACCTCGAAATCACTATGGTAATCACACATGGGTTTATGCTTGGGGCTATTTCACTCCTACATGGATTGATGTAGATGCTAAGAGTCCTTACCCTTGGATTGAACCAATTGACTGGAGTCTAGGTGATTATATCTGTGAGGAAGAGGGTTTATCGTCCCAGCCATTCGATAATTGGTATGCATCTATAGATAGAAACTATTGTCTTTTTGAAAATGGAACTTATATTATGTTTGGTACTGTATTTGCAGGAGAAGGAGAATTTTTTGTTGAACCTGGATACAATACCGATTGGGGTTTTATGACCGAATCATTTTTTGTCGAAAAACACCCTAAATCAATGTATATTGACGAAGATCCGATAAATGGTATTGATGATGATGGTGATTGTCTTAGAGAAGAATACCTGACAGAAGATAATAATCCCAATGATGATAATAGAAACGGAATAGATTGTGATGTTGAGTGGATTTATGACCAAAATGGGAATCTAGTATCAATTCAAGCCGATTACAATGTTGACGAGGATCCTGACGATTCAGAACATATAGGCGAGTCAAGTCACAGGACTTTTATTATTGGTACAGGTAAAATTGCTTTTGTTATGATTCTAGGTCTTTTTCTACCTTTATTCTTGGCTCTAGGGTTAGTCAGGGATGAATCTGAGAATGGCACACTCCATTACCTGCTTTCTAAACCAATTCATAGAGGAGAATTTATTCTCTACCGGTTATTGGGTTATCTTGCGATTGTCGTATCATATACAGTGATACTTATTTTGATTGTTGCTCTTATTACTTCACTGATAGGGCCCGGACCTTCTATAGTGAGGTTATCTGATTATCCAGTATGGATGGGTATTGCTCTCGCTACAATTTTGGTCTTAACAGCATATGGTTCAATTTTCAATACTGTTGGTTTAGTAATGCCAAAATATGGCGTTTATCTGTGTATTCTTTTCGGTATCTGGGAATTTTTAATGGGGTTATTTACAATTACCATTCCAAATGCAAGCATTACAATGCTTTCTGTCTCTCATTGGGCTATTCAGATTATTGATGCTGTAGTCATGATATCTTGGAGTGATACTAGTCTAATCCAACAAAAAGCGGACGCATTTGGATTAGAGACGGGAATATCATTTTTCTGGCACCCACCGGTTCATACTTTGGAAACGGGGAGTCCTTTTGTTGCATTAGTCATAAGCGTTGTAATCATCATATCAATTAGTATAGGCATGATTGCTATAGGGCAGTTAATCTTTAGAAATAAAGAGATTATGTAAGGTGTTATTGTGAGTGAAGATTCAGATAAATTCATAGGAGATTATTCCTCATTATGGCGTTTAGATATGATGCCAAGCCTACCACGACTTTCATGGTGGTGGTGGTGGGTAATTATTTTCATACCCGATCCAGAAAATCCTGGGCGTTCGAGGCAATTAATGGTTCTATGGTCATCTAAAGAAACCCCTGCTATTCGTGTCAATGATCATTGGTGGAAGCCTGGTTCACGGATGAGAATCGATGAACATGGAGGCCATGTAGTTCCTGGAATGGTATGTTCTTGGTGGTTCGATGGCCAAAATATGCATGAGCCATTAATTATTCGTGAATGTAAAATGGTATCAATTGATGATAAACACCCATTATGGCCGGATGAAGGTCAAGGGCAGGGTTCAGGAGCAGTAGTACCATTAGTAGATGATGACCTATCTTTAGGATTAACCAAAGGTAACAAGAAGTTTTGGTTGAATTTAACCAGTGATGAAAAAGCACAAATGAATGGTGCTCCTAAATCAATAACTGCTGAACTTACTCCTTGGTGGGGGCCACCAAGTAGACTGACTTACAAGAATAATGTTTTCTTTTCAGATATGGGTTATGATATCTTAAGAGTTCAAGGAACTAAAGCTTCAATTGTAATTGACGATGAGGAATTTGAAGGTACTGGATATTTTCAAAAAGTTAGTGTTCAAGCCCCTACATTTCCTTGGTTTTGGGGGATGTTACATTTTGATGATGGCTCATATCTTGATTGGTTCATGCCTCATATTTCATTTTCTTGCTTGAATTTAAATGATAAACCATGGAAACTTAGGGATATTTTTAGAAATCCTAAAATTGGAACGGGAATATTCCATGATGCTAAGAGAGATAGAACCGAGGAATTCAAAAAATGTACTGTTGAGTTGATTGAACCGGATTCTACTGACGAAAATTTATTCGATAATGACGGTAACCATTTACCTAAATTTCGCGTATCTGTTTGGAATGAAAGAACACAAATTGCTTTACAAGTGAGAGCCGTATCTCGTGCTAAGTGGACTTTTGACCAACCAACTAGGGCAGGCATGGTTAGTCATTTAACCTACAATGAATATCCTCTTCAATTACTAAAAATAGTAATAAAAGACGAAAATGGCACTCGTACTAAGTCTGATTATTCTTGGATACATGGTAATGCAGAACATTCTTGGGGTTTCCTACATTGAAAATTAAGGAGGTATATATTTGGAAGATCTATTATCTAGTTTCAAGTTATTAATTGACGAAGAAGAAATTAGAGATAGTTTTCCTTTTATTTCCGAGGATGAAGTCCCTATTTGGAAAGGTAAACCTACATTTTCATCCTATTTGCCACGGTATTCCCTAGCACTTTTTGTTTTCTTAATTCATTACTGTTTTTACAGAGTAGCCGTGACAGTTTATGCCGAAGGACAGAGTGGATATCTTAACACTGCCATACGTATAATAGATCAATTATTTGACTTAATAGATGTTTTTGCATTCATTTTTGTTATGATTATATTCGCTAGAATTAATTATTTTCTTAATTTTACAACATCAACTAAAAAAATGTCACTTTTCTTAATTTTTATCGGTTTGATACCTTCTGTATGGTTTATTATAAACATTGTCGATTGGGTTTTATTGTTGATTGGTAGAGAAGCTTTGAATGTCCCTGAATGGTTCGATACTTGGTTTTTAGCACTAGGAATAATTAACTCTTCAATCATATTTGCTTTTTCAATAATCTCTCAATTCTCATATTATTATATAATGACTGATAAAAATCTCTATATTCAAAAACGTCAATTAATTTTCTATAAATCTCATACTAGTATAGCCTTTGAAGATTTAGAAAATCTTACTACTCAACAGTCAATTATAGGTAAATTGATTAATATTGGTAATATTCTGCCTATTTTAGAAATTAATTCTGACATTTCTCCTGAAGTCAATAATGAAAGAACAACGATTCAAAAATTCATCTATATGATGAAATTATTAATTTTCTATAAGAGATCTAGTAAAGAGATTGTAATGACTCCTTCTGAATGCTTTTTCGGTATTAAAAAGCCAATGGTTATTTATGAATTAGCCAATGAATTGATAGATACGAGGGATGGTAGGCCTGATTTATCAGGTAAAAATGATTAGTTGACCTAAGATTACTATTCCGCACCGTTCTTAATGTAAAAGCCATCGAGAGAGTCATAGAGGGATTCCCTATGTCAGAAGAAGATATCGTTACAATTGCAGCACAACACATTACAAAAGGAGATTTCATGGGTGCCATGGAAATTTTTGAAGAGCATGTCACAAACAATCCAAAAGATCCTGCGGGTTACCATGGTTGGGCTGAATCAGCAATGTTTGAGATACAAGAAAATGGTAATTTTGATGAAAAAGGAAATGATAGAATCAATGAAGGAAAGGTCCAATCATATCTTCGTAAGGCTGCAGGTTTAGAGCCAGATAATTCCGAATATCAGGCGGCATATGCTAATGCATTAATTGAATTTGATAGAGTTCCAATGGCGGTAAGAGAGTTTCAAAAACTTATTCAACTAGGTAAGAAATTAGAAGATGTTGATGTATCATTCCATCTTTATGAGGCGGCAAAACAACTCATTGATTCAATTGATGTTAAAGTGGGTTACGATAGAAGTGAACAATTCGCTAGACAGTTCATCCCTGTTGCTATAGAATTTGCAATTCTTGGACTTGGATTTTCATCAGTTGATGAAGCTATGGAATATTTGTCCACAGAGGAATAATAGGGGGAGTTCCAATTGAGTCGCGGCCGAATCATGGTCGCTTTTGGTTATCATGGAGATTTATTCCATGGTTCTCAGATTCAACCTAATGTCCCTACAGTGCAGAAAGCAATTGAAAACGCACTAAAGAAAGTAAGTTGGTGGAGCGTCGGCTGTTTAGAAATGTCAAGTCGAACTGATGCTGGAGTCAGTGTAAGGATGAATCTTGCTTGTATTGATGTACCGCTCACAGTCTGGAATGAAGTCGATAAGAAAACTATACTTCGTGTATTGAATAATAGATTTCCCGAAGGATTATGTGCTTGGGATGTCATTAAAGTCGAATCAAATATTAGAAGCCGTGCTGCTAAAGCAAGGACATATCTGTTCCGGACAGAATTAATTGAAGAATGGTCTAGTGGTGTTGATGAAGAATTGTTTCTTAATGCTTGTAGAGTAATGATTGGAACTCATAACTTCACAAATTTTTGTAAGTTAGAAGAAGATAAAAACCCTATTAGAACTATAGATAAGTGTGAGCCATGGTATTCTTCTGATGGAAGAATAATTGGAATATTGATATGTTCAGAGGCATTTCTCTGGAATCAAGTAAGAAGGATTGCGGCAGCGATTACAGGAGTCGCTGTAGGACGGATCAAATTCACATCACTTGAATCGGCTTTAAACAAACCAGATATTCCGATAGATCTTGGTAGAGCACAATCAAATGGACTTATTTTATGGTCTATTGAGCACGAATTTTCTCGAGAAATGGGGCTCCAATCTAATCCCGACACACTAGGATTTTCTATACCACCCGAAAAAAAATATCGATTTAAGAGATGGTTATCTATGGCAAAATTAGAAATGGGATTATTATTGGAAAGAGACTGGGAAGATTCACTTAATTCAGTTTAATCTCTAGTTTTTCTCCATCTTTACATGGCAAAGACTCTCTCAAGAACGAACCTGAGATGACTTCTGCAGTTTCTGTATGTCTCGTCAAATCAGGGATTAATATTGCACAAGCAGTCCAATTCTTACCATCTGCTGATATTTTTGCAGGAAACGCAGTTGCTCCTCCGAATGATTTACCATCTCTTTCGAATCCCTTTATCCTAAAATTTTCAATATAATCTGAGAAATCCCCATCTTCCAATCCAGACAAGATTCTTAAATTTCTATAATTTGCCAAACTAAATTGATCCATATCTAGGTTAAGGGTACCGGGCCAAGCAGTGACTTCTAAAACCTGTTTAAACTGTTCTTGATAATGTGGTTGAGCCATAAAAACATGAGCCCTTCCGAGACCACTTGATACTCTACCGAAGAGGTGCATATTTGTCCGTCTACCATTCTGTTCAAGAGGATTGCCGCTTACAATTTTCTATATTGACAGGGTGTGATTCCTTTCACATATACCCCAACCATATGATTCCACTAGATTTCTTTCCTCAGAATCATGGTCATTTACTGGATTTGAATGGTTAAGATGTATGAAAAAAATATCAGGATCATTTATTTTTTTGATACCTAAGCGGCGAATGCTTTCCTCTATGGTTGGATGTGGTATTTTCGATAAGTCTCTTCCAGGTAACTCATTTAGATTCCAAAAAGTCCCATCAACTAATGCAATATCAACTCTTAATGATGTCAATAACGCTCTAATACTTTTTACTGAAAAAGAATCTAATGTTTCACTCCATGAGTCTTGATCTGGCAGGAATAAGAGATTTTTTTTCGGTCCTTTAATTAAAATTGCAGATGTATCTCCCAATTCGCTTCGATGAGGTATTGGAATAAACTCTAATGTAAAT
>CABXQY010000020.1 GCA_902514485.1 uncultured Candidatus Poseidoniales archaeon | reverse complement strand
ACTTAAGACCAACCGTTGTAGTCCCTCTTTTGACAGATTCTCGAGCATATTCTACCTGGTAAAGTCGACCATCTGGGGAGAATGTAGAAACTCCATGGTCATATCCGCGTCCGCTTGGCTGCATGTTAATCAGACTGCAACCAACGAAGGTGTCTTATGAATCTTGACAGTTCGAAGGCTGACTTAACGAGGCATTCATGGGCAAGAACCTATTCGGGAAGTTATGAAAGTCGCGGTGCTAGCATCGGGAGGGAAAGATTCCACCTATGCATCATGGTGGGCTCACATGAAGGGGTGGACGGTAGAAGCACTCATTACCGTGAAAATTCAAGGCGATGACTCCATGATGTTTCAACTACAGAATACAGAAGTTACAGAATATCAGGCAGAATCGATTGGAACTAAATGGATTCAAGTTATTTCTAGTGGAGTCGAAAATGATGAAATTGACGAATTAGAAAATGCAATTAGGAATTCAATCATTGGTGATATTGATGGATTAGTTGTAGGTGCTCTAAGGTCAGACTATCAAAAAACAAGAATCGAGAGAATGTGTGAAAAATTAGGAATAAATTCATTTTGCCCGATGTGGCATCATGATCCGAAATTACATATGAATTCTTTGATAGAACACGGATTCGATGTAAGAATCATTTCTGTTTCTTCAGAAGGACTTGATGAAAGTTGGTTAGGAAAAAAAATAACCAAAGAAAGTTTAGAAAAATTGGCACAATTATCTGAGAAATACCGATTTAATCTTGATGGAGAAGGAGGAGAATTTGAAACCATAACTCTCAATGCCCCACATTTCAGAAAACCAATCTATTGCGAAGGAGAAACATCTTGGAACGGAGTGAGAGGAACATGGAATTTAACAAAAATTCTACTATCACCATAGGGTTATAATGAAACACTGAAGGCCGGTCGCAATAATCGGGGAACATCGTGACAGTATCACCGTTAGACTACAGATATGGAAGAGACGAGGCTAAATCTATCTGGTCAAGAGAAGGTCGACATGAAAGACAACTCGATGTAGAAAGAGCTCTCATCTGGGCTCATTGCCAACTCGGAAGAGTCAGCCCCGAAGATTATGATAAAGTCGCAGAGATTGCTGTGCCTGAAACTGTCACTGCAGATCGTGTTGATGAAATCGAGAAAGAGACAAGACATGACATAATGGCTTTGACTAAGGCTATGGCAGAAGCTGCAGGTGATTCAGGATGGTGTATACATCTAGGAGCCACTAGTAATGATATCGTCGACTCTGCAGTAGCATTACAAATCAGAGATAGTATCTTACTACAACAGGTTACAATCAAAAAATTACTAGCCACTATGTGTGACCTAGCGGAGCGAGAAAGAGATACTGTGATGTTAGGAAGAACTCATGGACAAGCAGCAGTTCCAATCACATTTGGACTTAAAATTGCAGTTTGGGTCGATGAATTTAGAAGACATCTAGATCGACTGGATGAATTAACACCAAGAGTGACAACTGGTAAATTTCTTGGTGCAGTAGGGACGGGAGCAGCTCAAGGAGAAAGTGCGTTCGAGTTACAGAATCTGATTATGAATAATTTAGGTTTACAAACTCCAATTGCAACGACTCAAGTAGTCGGAAGAGACCGTTACATAGAATGGGTCGCTTGGATGGCTAATGTCTCAACAAGTATCGAAAAGGTATTGCAGGAAGTAAGAAATCTACAACGAAGTGAGATTGCAGAAGTCGGCGAATATTTTGATGCTGAGAAACAAGTAGGATCGTCCACTATGGCTCACAAGAAGAATCCAATTACTGCCGAGAATGCTTGTGGCTTAGCAAGGATTGTCAGATCGATGATAATTCCGTCCTATGAAAATGCACTATTGTGGCATGAAAGAGACTTAGCAAACTCATCAGCAGAAAGATTCACATTATCTCACTCAATGATATTATTAGATGATATAATCATTAAATGTGACCGAGTATTATCTAAATTAGGAGTAGATGCAGAGAGAATGATGTTCAACATCAAAGCACAAAAGGGACTAGTTATGGCAGAAAAGCTAATGATTGCTTTAGTTGATAATGGAATGCCGAGAGATGAGGCCCATGAAGTTCTAAGAAGCGCTTCAATGGAGGCTATCAATTCAGGTGATGATTTAGAAGAAATATGTGCTAAGTCTGAATCAATATCAAAAATTTTCACGCGACAAGAATTATCAGATTTATTCAAGCCTGAAAGTCACTTAGGATTTAGTGGTGAAATTGTCGATCAAGCAGTAAGTATGGCTAGAGAAAGGATTTGATTATTCTTTAGGAAATGCTCATGCACTCCCGATTGTAGGGTATATTGTGATTGATTTAAGCAGAGGCCCCGTGCATATTTCTGCAGGCCCAGGTGCAAACTCTAATTCTATGTGTTTAACCATAGTATCTAGAACACTAAGGAATAAAGGGAAAGTTATATGGATGACTAGAGAATTACCACATAATGATAAATTATTGGATATCCTAGGTCATCATTCGGAAAATGAAATGAACAGAATGATGACCATTGTATTTGGAAAAAATATTTCAGAAAAAGTTGAGCCAATTAAGAGAATAATCTCATCATTTAAAGAAAATGATTTACTAATCGTTGAAGAATGGTGTGAAAGCTATGGGAGAACCAAGAAAAGTGATGGTCTAATCATGAAGAATTTAGCAGAATTAAATAAGAATATGAGAATAATAATAACATCAAATTCATACGAAGATGTATCCGGAGAAAAAAGGGGACTTAATGGATGGATGGTAAGAGGTGAGAAATCACTTGGAAATATATTCAGAACCGTATGGTTAACAAAGATAGAGAATCAATACCAAAAAGTAATGGTCACAGATGGAGATGAACAGATAATAGTTCATTTAACTAAGAAAGGATTTGAAAAGAAGAGTTAAAAATTTCTCAATAATTTTTCAAATTCATTCAAAGCCTCATCATTAGGTTCGGCTAATTTATCGGGATTCTTTGCTGCACCTGTGTATTCTTCATCGATGGATTCTTCTAAAGTTGCATTTTTTGATTTGAACGAAATAATATAAAAAAACATCAAAATCGCAATAATTATGAGAAGTGAATTTACAATAAAACTCAAATTCATATTATCACCTAAATGTCTCCAGAACTCAAGGGCACCCCTAAAGAAAGTGGCTTGGAAAGATGTCTTCGTTGCGAAGGAGACGGTTCAGCCCAGCCATTAATCAATTCAATTCCATCTAGATTAATTTCTTCATATAGCCAATATTTCTCCACTACGTTTTCACAAATTAAGCACCTTAGAGGCTGATTTGAACCTGCACTCCTCATTGTTTTACCATTACAACAAATAGGCCTCCCAGTTATTCTAGGTAACGAGGAATTAATACTGAGCCTCTCTAGATGGATACTACCATCGGGGGATTTCATCCCTAACCAATCAATACGATCACCTGGCATTAATTTTCTAAGAAGTCTATTCACATCGCCTCCTTCCTTGAAGGCAACTAGTGTGAGGTTCTTACCGTTTGATAATACCTGTAAACTAGAATGTGCACCTTTAGTTTCTATTGATTTAGTCAGTACAGTAGCCCTTGAAAAACCAAGAATATGGTCGTCACTTAGCTGATTAGTTCTATGAATTGCGAATCTTTCACATTTTTCAACACCTGATTGTGCCTGAATCCATTCATGCGCCATCAATACTGCCTGAGGTTTAGATCCTCTAATACCGTAGAGTACAGGACATGGAGTTCTAGGTGCAATGAGACCTTTATCAGCAGTAGGGTCGCGATTGACAAATGTTTCAGGATGAAGAGTTTCCATCTTTTTCACTACAGAAGATGTAATATTTCTTTTAGTTCCTATATTATCAGGGAACCTCCAAGCAATAAGCTCCCAAGTAGAATTTTCAGAAGGTACCCAAGCCATTGCCGAAGACGCACCTATCAAACCCCAATCTGAATTTTCAAGACTCAGAATCTTGACTCCGCTAAGACTTTTTCTACGAATATCTAAATCGACTTTTTGCCTTACTGCTTCCCAATAAAAATTTTCATCAAGTTTCTTGGAAGAGAAGATTAAAGCGGGTGAGGTGAGACTATTTTCGTCGATTTCGAGTTCTGTTAATAGTTGCTTGAAGAAATTGGAAAGTAATTCTTCAAGAAACATTAGGGACTTTTTAGGGCATTCTATCACACATGCTAATGCGCCATTTCCACGTGTTCTTCTTTCTGCAAAGGGCCATAAACGAACGAGACGTCTTTCAATAATTTCAACATTCTCTATTTTAGATATTTCTTTCAATAAATCATCAAATGTGGCAGTGGTACAGCCAGAATGTGGACTATCTGTATCATCAAGGCCAATCCAAACTCGGTGCAAATCTGCATGAGCAGTCAAATCTAATCACCCAATATCATACTGATAACTTGAGAAATGCCGATATCAGGATCACACCTAATGCCTCTTACACCAAAATTCATTGCCGCTTCCATATCAACACCTCTATCTCCAACCATAACTGAACAAGATTCATCTGGCCTATCTTTCCAATCGATACCAAATTTAAGTTTGATTCTAGAATTATTCTCTGAAGCATCAATAATTTGCCGTCCGGCCTCAAGCATACCGGGGTTTGGTTTACGCGCCCAAGAACCATCCCAAGGTGCATAAGGACTATACAAAATTAAGTCAAGATGTGCATTAGAATTTTCATTAAGAAGTAATTCTCTCATTCTTTCGTGTATGGAATGAAGATTCTCAGAGGACCATATCCCTCTTCCAATTGGTGATTGATTTGTCACAATACAGATACGGAAACCGGCTTCTCTTAGAGCTGCCACTGAATTAGACACTTCTGGTAAAATCACTAGTTCGTCTGGCGAATTAATATAATTCTCAGAACCCTGATTTAGAACACCGTCTCTATCCAAGTAGGCTATTTTTCCCTTCCAAGGGCCATTAGGGAGGGGTTTTAATTCTAGAGAGGAATTTAAATCACCATCGTCTCTATGAGGAAGAAGCATACAATCACAAGCCATGGTGAGACTTTATTGCCTCCTTAACGATATGATTAACTATCAATTGAATATCTTCGATTCTTTCCATAGATTGAGTTTGAGCAATCACAGAAACATCAACTAAAGTAACTATTTTACCACCAGACATTCCTTTGTAGTCACCAGTTATTGCAGCAGTCCTACAACCGTTTTCTTTAGCGAAATTAATACCATTTATTACATTAGAAGAATTACCAGATCCCGTATAAGCCACGACTAAATCCCCACTTCTGATGAAAGTTGAAAGTTGCCCTACAAACACATTAGAATATTCTGTATCATTAGCCCAAGCAGTAAATGACGAAATATTATCTGTATGAGCAATTGTTCTAACACTCAACTCTTTCGACCAGTCGCCTGCACTGTGAGATGGAGTTGCTGCACTTCCTCCATTACCTATGAAATGGATACTACCACCTTCTTTTTTGGTCAACTCTACCAACTCCCAGAACGCCTTCAAGGAATCCATAGAAATATCATCAAGAGCCTGCTTCAAATCACTAATATATGAGTCAGCAAAGTCAGAAAAATCGAATCCCATGGTGAATCCCCGAGTGTACGGATGAGGGCATCCTATTTACGAGTTGAGCGTAGTAGGAGTACCAATGGAGGAGCCTATCGGACTTATCGTCTCTAGTTTTGGAGATGTTATTGGAGTGAATAAAATGGCTTTAGAATTATTAATAATAATTATTGGTGCACTCTTTTTAGGACTCAGTTTTTATCGACCAGATGATAAAAAGTCAAATTATTCTGCTGCTTTAGGATGGGTTTTTGTCGGGATTTACTTTTACTTGCAATCAGATCATTATGTTGAAATTTCCGACCCTGTTTTGATTATGATGACTGCCAGCGCACTTCCTGGAGGAATTGCGCTAGCTATATGGGAAATTAAAGCGGAAAAAACACCAGATGCTTTACAGTGGATGAGAGGTTGTTTTACTTGGGCGATAATACCCTACTTTGTTATATTCAGTATTCCTTATCTTAATATGGCCTTAATCCAATTGACTGCAGAGAGTACTGAAATAATGTTAGAATTCTCAGGATTGGGGGATTATCATATTGGAGAAATGATGGTAGCTCTAGGTGATGGAACAGACATGCCAGTATCGGAATGGGAAGGAAATAAGTGGATACTTACAGAGTCACTAGCAGAAGAAGGATTTTATGTTCAATTCTTTGATTCAGATGATAAAGTAATAGTTCAATTCATAATGGCTTGTTCTGGTTTACAATCAATGATTATTTTTGTTGGTGCAATAGGCGCTCTAAGTTCTGTATCTTGGAAAAGAAGAGCAAGAGGACTTTTGATTGCATTACCTACAATCTATGTCCTAAACATGTTTAGAAACGCTGGAATTGTTTGGTTAACTGAAACTTATCCAGAATGGTCACTGATGGGTATAGAGATGTTTGACTTTACACATAGTTATGCCGCGAAAGCTATTTCACTATTTGCAATGTTTTTGATGGCTATTGCACTATTCGATTTGTTACCAGAATTGCATAAACATATTATGAAAATTTTGGACCCTATGTTTAATGCCGTGGATAAAATTAGAGGCGTTGAAAAATCATCTTGAACGTAGTTGTTCGTATAATTTACCTGTCAACGGCATATCATGTTCCCAAGCAAATTCTTTCATAACCCTGAGTGCTTCTTTTTCCAATTCGGAATCCCCTACGAAATCTGTGACTTCAATAACACCATCCTTGGTATTAGCTTTGAATGCAGCAATCGGTTCTTCTTTATGGAATACCATATACGCTGAACCAAAACCAAATCTTTCCCTAAGAAGACTACCGAAATAATGTATCAATGGATCGGATGGTGGCACCACAAGATCTCTGGTTTTCCTAATCCCCTTAAGCCCTTCAAGAATATCTTGACGGCCCCAGCAAATGTCTTGCAAGTCATCAACAAGGAACCCTTTGATTAGAGTACCATCTTCTTCGAAAGCATGCATAACATCGCTAATCTCTTCTGCCGAGAATGCTGAACCAGCTAGTCGTTCTACCTGTTTTAACGAGATAACCGGATATTCACTCACTAATCCTCTGATATATTCGGACTTAACATCCCATAAATCAGAATCATGATTGGGACTAATTGTCTTAAAGCCGCCCCTATAATCTTGGATAAGATGTCCACTTCGAACCAATGGCGATATTAATTTCCTAAATTCCGCTCTTTTCATAGCGTGCCTTTCCATGAAAATAACCGGATCATGATGTTCCCTGAAAAACTGAAGAATATCTTCATCTTCTTCATTGGGTTGTAGATTACGTATGGTTAATAATTTTTCAAAATGCGATTTCCTACCCCATACTAAGTGACCACGTAAATTCGTGCCTTGGGCTAACTGATGTGCAGCAGCCATTGCTTTCAGATTCACTCTGAACATCTCACAGCGGCCACGTAATGCAAAATCATCTCTTAACTCATCCATTTTATCTAATGCCAATGTTTCATTTTCATGTCTTGAATTCTGATGCATTTGATGGTGGAAAAATAACATTCTATTGACTTCCTTCCTAGATCGTGGCTCTACTACTCCTCCACGAATATATCTTTCACCGTCACCCATGGAAGTAAAACCTAATTCTGCTAAAATCTTCTGTATGTTTTCATCACAATCATGAACAGGTATAGAATTAAAAGCATGTAAAACAGATACATCTACTAAGCGATCTCTGTAATTATTCAAGAGTTCATCAAATGTATCTTTGAACTCATCTAAATAAGAATGTGGTATATTTATGTCTTTAATTTCTAAATAATCATTAACTACAAACATTAAGATTCTGCCAATAGGATCGACCCCTTTGAAAACAGGATGATACCAACCTTGTTTCAAAATTAAACGAACTTCTTGTATGAATCGGCTACAAAACGGATCAGATTGAGAAAGTATTCTCATTTCTCTATCTTCTACAAGTGGTTGCATCAATAATTCAGCATCTTCTTGAGAAGCGTAATAATCTGTGGGATCGGGTTGAAGGGCGACAATTCTTCTAATTTTCTTCGATTCATCTAGTTCGCGAAGAACTTCTGCTAGTTCTTCAACTGGTCTACTAACGAAAAATCGTAAAGTATGAAGTCTGACAGGACCGATTGCTTCAATCAACTGTTTAACTGCACTAGCGAAATCCAATGGTTCGACTACTTCATGTATTTTATGGAAAACGGCAAGGGAACGCTTTCTATTTGGCAGTACAACATATTGTTTAGCAACAATCAATTGGCGTTCAAGATTATTTAGAGCACTCTTGAGACTTCTTTGAATATGAGCATTCTCTTTACCCTTAGGATACCCATCAAATAGTTCGGTTCTAGATAGTCCGCCTGGAGGAATTTTATCTAATAACTCCTGTTCAAGATTTCCAATCCAAGGCTCACTACGAAGACCTAAAAACATTGGAATTTGGTCTTTCATGGTATAGCCTACACGATTATGTAATAGTCGGCCATTGAATATAGATGAGTCATGTTTGATATCTTTCCAATCTCTAAATCTATAATTTTTAACTCTGTGAAGCAACTCATCTCTACGTTGAACTAAGGTTAGATTCCTAATAGCATCAGATGGTTCATCATACTCTTTGAATGATTTAGCAAGGAGATGATTTTGAAGGGTTCGATAATCTACAACTTCTACACTTCCTCCTGTAATCCGATATTCATCTACTCGAAGAATATATTCTCCTTCATCAGTTTGAGTAAAGAATCCTATAGAAACTAAATTTTTCATTTCTAGCTCTTGTAAAACTGCTTCAACTTGGGCCTTAGGGAAAGGTAAGCGCCCACATAGATTATCAGATACTTGCGGGCCTTCTGAACCGAGCATGTCTAGTAACTTCATTCTCAAACAATCTTGAGGGTCAGAAAGATTTTTTCTCTTCCATTCTTTAGCCTCGAATCCCTCATAATTACTGCCAACTTCAAAAGTTAAGCCGCCGGTATAAAGTTCACGGATATCGTCTAGACTCGAGCCGCCAGCTACTGCAAGGCATCCAAGAGTGCCGTGAACATCAGCCATTCTTATCGAGAACCATTTATTGTCAATTTGTTCGTGACCGGTACCCCTGACTCTGGCAATTAATCCACGCTCTGCTAATTCACGCACCCATGAGGTAAGTACTTTAATGTCAATATTTTTCAATTTATGTTCATACAAAGGATTGGATAATTCTTTGTTCAAACCACCACCCATATCCATTAATCTCAGGAGTCCATTCGCATTAGTAGGCTCAGAAATCTTTGAACGATAGTAATCTGCCATCCTTGATTTGTCGAGGTCGGTTGCCAATGAACGAGCACCTAATAGTCGCCGCAAAATTTCAGGATCGACGTCTTTGATTAAGTAAGCTCTAGTTCTTAATGACAATAAATCTTCAAATGAAGACATGAACAAGGTCATTCCCAGAGGAGATGGCATTTTCACCCTTCTATGGACAATACGTACATTTTCACTATCCATTCTATTGATAAATATTTCAAGTTGAGCCATATCAAGATCAGAATGAAGAATCTCATTCATTGTTTCACGTATCAAAACAGAATCATCCATTTGTCTATGTTTTTGCATTATTTGTTCTGCTCTCTGCTGGAATTGTTTTGGACTAACTTCTTCGGCCCCTATTCTTCGAGGATTTAGCATACTTCTACTAGATATTTCACGGAATCTTTTGGCAAATAACTGAGATTCCATCATATGTTTTTGGAGAACATCTTTACTATTTCCTTGTTTGAAAATTTCTGGAATTAATGCAATTTCAACCTCATGACTTAATTTAATCATAAACCCATTTTCATCAAATGAAAGCTCATGAACAAGGATATTATCATTAGTTGCAATACCTGCAAAAAGATGACCCAGTGCTAGATTAAATGCACGGCCGCGGCAAGTTGTAACGATATATGTTGGAAGAGGAGCTTCAACTTGTTCGACTAAAATCAAATCATTACTAGGAACTTGGAAAGTTGTAGCCACATGTTCTTGGAAAAACCCTGATACTGCATGTGCAACTGGTCTATTAAGACCTAGAACATCAGTGAATATAGTCATTGGATCTTTTTCTAAACGTGCATAAGTTGCAACTTCTTCCAATAATTCCAATACCTCTTGGCTCAATTCATGAGTTCTACTATTCGCTTCACCTGTCCATGAAGGTATTGTTGGCCTGTAACCTGTTGCAGGAGTTACGTTAACTCTGGTTCCACGAATACTACTTACTCGATATGTGGAACCTCCGAGTAAGAATACATCACCATTCCTTAAACTGGATACGAAACTCGAAGAAAGTTGACCTACCATAGTTCCATCTGATGTGAAAACTAGATAGTTATTATTAGGAGCTATCGTTCCAATATTCGTATAGTATATCATCTGAGCGAAACCACGCTTACCGAATTTGTTATCTTCCCACTCGATCCAAATTCTTCTTTCATCTTCTAATAGATCCAGAACTTCAATATAGTCATCGTAAGGTAAATTTCTGTATGGCCATGATGCAGTCGCTAGAACATAAGCTTCGTCGATATCCCATTCTTTAATTATTGATAAACCAATTAAGAATTGAGCAAGCACATCAAGGCAATTCTCAGGGAATTTTAAAATATCCATTGAACCCCTTAGTATTCCAGTTTGGAGAGCAACAATTTCTAACAAGTCATGAGGGGATATAGGTAAGAATCGAGCACGTGGAAGCCCTCCAACTTGATGTCCTGCTCGACCTATTCTTTGTAGTGCGGTAGCTATACTACCTGGCGAACCAACTTGTATGACTAAGTCCACAGAACCTATGTCAATACCCATTTCAAGGCTGCTAGATGAAACCACACATCTCAGATAACCATTTTTCAATCGTTGCTCTACATCAAGCCGTATCGCTTTATCCATTGAACCATGATGCCCTTCTACACCTAACAATCCTGCAATTTTTAACTTCTGAACTACAGTTTCAGTCATATTTCTCGTATTTACGAAAACTAAAGTTGTGGTGTGAGCCTCGACTAATTCTTTGATACGATCAACATTATGATCTAATATTTCTTTGATAGGAGTAGAGGCAAATCTAGGAGTTGGTAAAATGATATCAAGATCGAGTTCACGTGAACCAGAAATTTTTGCTATGGTAACTTTCTGTGGATTAACATCACTATCACGGCTATCAGATGCAACCAAATATTCTGCAACAGCATCCAAAGGCTCCATAGTAGCACTTATTCCAATCCTTTGAACATCAGAATCAATGACGGAATCCATTAATGCTAGACTTAACGATAGATGTGTGCCTCTCTTAGTTGGCACCAAAGAATGCATTTCATCAATAATCATCCATTTCATATCGTTAAGAATAGGTCTGAATCTTTTACTAGCAAGAGCGAGCCCAAGAGACTCTGGGGTCGTAATCAAAATATGAGGAGGTTTTTTCAGCATTCTTTCTCTTTCTTTCTGAGGAGTATCTCCAGTCCTCAAACCAACCGTAATGTCTTTAGCGCGTGAAGGTAAATAACTCTCTTTAATTTCGGTCAATGGCCCGATTAAATTCTTCTGTATATCATTAGCAAGAGCCTTGATTGGAGAAATATACATACATTGAACTGAATTATCCAAACTACCATCTAATGACCTACTAACTAAATCGTTAATCACTGTAAGGAAGGCAGTTAGTGTCTTACCTGAACCTGTTGGAGAACACAGTAAAAGATGATCGCCATTCATTATCCTAGGTATTGCTACTTTCTGAGGATGTGTGAAATCGGGGAACTTGTCTTTGAACCAATCTCTAACAGGAGGACATAATTTTTCAAGGAGTTCCTCAGTCTCCTTTACTTCTGTTACATATTGAATTTCTGGCATTTTACCTACACCACGAACAGAAGCGTATCGATTGAGTACTTATACTGTTGGATTCTTAGAATAACCAATATATACTTAAATTTTGAATATTGTAACAATTAATATCATCTAAAAATCTATTTTTCAAGCAAACATCTAAGGATGGCTTGAAAGGTAAACGCCGTGTCAAAGGTTCGTAATATGACAGATGAGAAGCGCATAGAGAGGCTTTCAGCAATGCTGAAACGTAGAGGAATAGTGCTTCCAGCTTTCGAAATATATGGTGGAGTTTCTGGATTAATAGATTACGGCCCCGTAGGAGCATCTATCAGAAGAAAAGTCATTCAGAATTGGGTAGAACATTGGACCGTGAATGGAGACATTGTCGAAATAGATTCACCAACCATAACTCCTGAGTCCGTACTGATTGCTAGCG
Organism: uncultured Candidatus Poseidoniales archaeon; assembly: GCA_902514485.1. GTDB lineage: Archaea > Thermoplasmatota > Poseidoniia > Poseidoniales > Thalassarchaeaceae > MGIIb-O2. The sequence goes on along the minus strand of CABXQY010000020.1, from coordinate 3,714 downwards.
GACACGTAGGAGAGTTCAATGATCTGATGACTCAATGTGGTAAGTGTTCTAGTGCGTTTAGAGCTGATCAGTTAGCAGAAAATTATCACTCAAATCCTGATATTCTCGATTCTGAAGAGATAGATGATATTCTTGTTTCCAATAGTATCGAATGTCCGAATTGCGGAGCAAATGAATGGACACCATCTAGACCAATGAATTTGATGTTTGGAACTAAAATAGGGGCCATGAAGGCTAGTAGACAAGCATATATGAGGCCAGAAACTGCTCAAGGAATGTTCATGTTATATCCTTCATTATATCGTCATTTCAGACAAAAACTACCTTTTGGCGCTATCCAAACGGGCAAGGGTTATCGTAATGAAATTAGCCCCAGGCAAGGAATGATTAGACTAAGAGAATTTAATATGGCAGAATTAGAGTATTTTATAGATCCTGAGAATCCACCATTAGTAGATATCTCGATGGAGAAAGAAACTATTTCTTTAATTCCTGACCCTAAAGGAAAAGAGAGAGAAGTTATTAAACTTTCATTTCATGATGCGATAAGTCAAGGTCTAATAAAAGATAAAACTGTAGGATATTTTCTATCAAGAACTTGGGACTTCCTGATAAACGTAGGAATAGATCCTTCTAAAATAAGATTTAGGCAGCACGAAGGGACTGAAATGGCACATTATGCCGAAGATTGCTGGGACTGCGAAATATTAGGTGAACATGGATGGATTGAATGTGTAGGTATAGCCAATAGGACCTGTCACGATTTACTTTCACATGAAAAATTCTCAAATTCTAATTCTTTGAGAGCATGGAGAGAATTTGATGAAGCCAGGGTAGAATCAAAGGAAGTTCTTTCGCCAAATACCTCAATATTAGGGCCTATTTTTAGAGGGAAGGCAGGGTCAGTCTTAGAAGCACTAGAAGAATTAAAAGAATTACCAAACACACTTCCTTTCCAGTTGTTATTGAATGATGGAGTAGAAGTAGAGATAACCGCAGAAATGGTAGAAAGAAAAATTGTGAGTAAAAATATTGCTGGAGAATGGTTTACACCACATGTTATCGAACCTGCTTTCGGCATCGATAGAATAATCTGGCACATATTAGACCATGCCTATGAAGAAACTGAGAAAGAAGGCGAAAAATATAATCTACTAAAATTATCTGAATCAGTGGCACCTGCGGACCTAATTGTTTTACCATTGTTTGAAAAAGATGGAATGGGAGATACTGCGAGAAGATTAAACTCAAGACTCAATTCCATGAAAGGAGTCACATCGCTAATAGATTCTAGTAAATCGATAGGAAGAAGATATGCTAGAGCTGACGAAATAGGTATCCCTTGGGCAGTTACTATCGATCATACAACACTAGAAGATGAGACTGTGACTGTCAGACGAAGAGATGACCAAAAACAAATAAGAACTGAGATTAAAGAATTGTTAAGTCTTGTTAATTCAGGTAATGTTTCATCCTTATTCTAACGAATCTTCAATAAGTGCCAACTTAGGCAACTACTGTGGACGAACACTTGGTCGAAGATTGGACCGAGCGATATAGGCCCTCATCCATAGGAATGATGGAAGGTAATGAGGCCCAACTTAGAAGAATTAAGACATGGCTTGATAAATGGGATTCTCCAAATCCACCAGAAAAAAAAGGCATATTACTTTCTGGACCACCTGGCGTAGGGAAGACAACATTAGCTAAAGCCATAGGGAATGAAAAAGGTTGGACCGTTATAGAATTAAATGCATCAGAAGAAAGAAATGCAGCCGCTATAAGGAAGGCTGCTACGAGAGGATCACAACATATTTCATTAGATCAATTTTCTGAAAATTCTACAAAGAATGGTAGGACTTTGATATTACTAGATGAAGTTGATCACCTTAGCGGAAGTTTTGCTAAATTGAAGGACGATACAATAGAGAAAAAAATATCTGGAGAGGATGTCGGAGTTAAAGGAGATTCAGGTGGCAAAGCAGAACTCATGAACCTTCTATCAAAAACTAAGCAACCGATAATCATGACCTGTAATGACCCTATGAGACTCTGGGGAAGTGGCAGGAACTGGAAAACAAATCAAAATAGATTACTGAGACTTGCAGATCAAATTATGTTCAAAAGAGTTGAAAAAATGCATATGAGAAAAATATCTCGTAGAGTATTAGACTCGGAGGGTTATTCAATCGACCCTGGAGCATTAGAAGAATTAATTGAAGGGAACCCTGGAGATTTAAGAGCGCTTATCAGAGACTTACAAGCAGTTTCTGTAATTTCTGGTGAGCACATAGATATTGCAGCTGTACAAGATCTTGCTTCTGTTGCTGTAAGAGACTCACAAATTGATGTGTTTAAGGCACTTAAGCAAGTATACAAAAGTAGATCCGGGAAAGATGCAGGTAAAATTTTACTCAACTCTGATAAAGACCCTGATCAAATGATTTCATGGTTCACATGGAATAACCAAAGTATATTTGACAATAGAACCTTGGAAGAATTGAGTTCGGCGATGGTTAGTGCTGATAGAGCACTCGCTACAAAATATAAGAATAGAGCCTACAGGTCGTGGTATTGGGGATCTGTACTTTCTGCACAGGCTGCTGTTGCAATGAAACCCATGGATTCTGCCAGAGAACCTTTTATCACATATCCTAACTTTTTGAGAAGAGGAAGAAACAATACAACCAGTTCTATAATAGATAATCTAAGTAAACAACTAGATACAAGCAGAGCATCAGTAAGAGAAGAATTGTGGCCTAATCTATTAGCAGTTCATGATCAAGATATCGGAGGTGACCCAATGGATTTTTCATTGTCTATAAAACTAGGACTATCCGCAGAAGATCATCTATCACTATATGGAATTGCTAAGTCAAAACCCATGGGAACTAAGATTCTTAAAGCATTCAATGAACTAAACGAAGAAGAAGAATATGACCCTGAACCTGAAATTCAAGAAATGATTGAAAAAGAAGAAGTGAAGGAAGATACTGGTAAACAGTTCAGATTAGATTCTTTCTAATTAGTGAGCATCTGACCAAGTTTTAGGATGGAGAAGCACTAGAACTGTAAGTAACTCTAAACGACCAAACCACATCAGAATAGAGGTCCAGAATAGAGTCACCTCCCCCATACTAGACCACGTAGCAGTAGGGCCATACGAACCTAGCGCGGGACCAGTATTTCCAAGAGAGGACACGACTACAGAGATGACTTCATCTAGATTCCAAGTTGGCTCTAGGAATGAGACAAGTAACATTGATGACATTGCAAGAACTAACCAAGCACTAATCATTCCTAAAACAATAAAGACTTGTTCTTCATCAATAACTTCTTCGTTGACTCTCATTGCTATAACTTTCTTTGGTTGGATAATACGTAATACTTCTCTCTTAGCTAATTCAAAAGCAACACGAATTCTTAGTACTTTTAGACCACCCCCTGTGGAACCAGCTGATGCACCAACTATCATCAATAAAAGTAATACGAATTGGCTGAATACTGGCCATGTAGAGAAGTCAGTTGAGGAAAAACCCGTACTAGATATCGAAATTGCCTGGAAAGCAGTATGCCTTAAGGTCTCAAGTAAACTATGATCGTCGTTACTTACTCGAAGAAGGTTCACTGTCATTGCTATCCATGCAACTAAAATAATTAGAAGATAAACTCTCAATTCTTCATCTTTTAAAGCCTCTTTTGTTCTACCTGCAA
>CABXQY010000019.1 GCA_902514485.1 uncultured Candidatus Poseidoniales archaeon | reverse complement strand
TGAGGTTTATTCTAATTTACCAGTATTATTTGATTTTAGAGATTCATTTGATCCAGATGGCGATGAATTTACAGTTTCCTTATTCTCTGATATTATGTCTCAACCAATACTTGAGCATGTGACTAACGAATATTGGTATAATGATTATCTTCCGGCTGGAGTTCATGATTTATCATTTGTTTTAATTGACTCAACTGGACGAACATCTAATTATTCTCAACAATTAACTATTTTTGAAACAGGACCCACTGCCGGAATTAGAGATTATTCAGATGGACAATATATACCTCCAGGTAGAGAAATAATTCTAAACGCCTCAACCTCATTTGATTATGATGATGATATTATCCTATATCAGTGGAGTTTAGGGGACGGCACCGAAATTGGTGATAAGGAAGAAATAACTGTATCATTCCCTCCAGGTTTAGTACAAATTAATCTTCTAGTTAAAGATTCAAGAGGTGAATCTGATATAACCTCAATTAATTTGACTATAGGTTCTAGTTCACCAATTCTTTATGAATTATCTATAAATCCTAATAATTTAAACTTCGGTGAGAGTAATCTAATTTTTGTTTCTGTTCGATTAGATGATTTAGATGGAACGACTCAAATGGTTATTTGTAAATTTAAAGCTGGTGACATTGAGCAAGAGTTTGAATTAAGAGATGATGGATTAGGAGGAGATTCAGTAGCAGGAGATAATATATGGAGTTTACAGGCTGCTTTACTGGTCAACGATGGTAGTATTGCTCAAGTTGAGGTATGGGCAATAGACGGCGAGGTAGTAAGTCCGATACTATTTGGACAATTACCCATTAAATCAGAAGAAAATAGTAACATAATTTCTTGGTTTCTATCTGGAGGCTTGCCATTGTTAGGGTTCATCGTTATATTGTCTCTAGCCATAGGGATATTATATTCGTCAAATCGACGTAAAGAATTAGCTAAAGATCTCGAGATGATTGAATCATGGTCTACGTTTGATCCCAGAGAATTAGACGATGAATTCAATGAATAATTTAATTGGAATCAGGACCCCAAGGGGTTTTTTGTTGAGTAAAACCTAGTCTGTGTGTGAATAGAAATCTAAGATTTAGCAACCCATCCCCCCAAGTATTAATCTCTGCTTCTCCAACTCTTGGTCGATAAGGGACACTTACTTCTGCAGTATTTTTCTTACCTAAATATCTACGTGCACGTATCTTAAATTCTTGTGACAATGGCATTCCATCGTGTTTTGGCCTTACTTTCTCATTATCAAATATTGACTTTCTAAATACCCACATCCCACTTTGTGAATCATGTATCCCGTACCAATAAAGAATAGTTGCAGTTGTTGATAAAACCCAATTTCCAAACCCATGAAGCCCCGGCATTGAACCTTCTTCTGCACGTTTTAGTCGATCACAAGAAATCCATTGTAATTTTTCTTCAACTAATTTTCGAACCAAAGATGGAACTTCTTCTCCAGGATATGTACAATCAGCATCCATTGTTACTATAACCTCACCCGGGGCCATAGCAAATCCAGTTTTGTATGCTCTACCATATCCTTTACGTGGCTCAAGATAAACGGTTGCTCCTTCTTCTTCAGCTAATTCTCTGGTCCTATCTGTTGAATTTCCATCTATAATCAGAAAATCCAGTTTATCACACCACCCATCTCTAGGTACTGAGCGAATAGTATCTACTATTGCTTCTTCTTCGTTTCTTGTAGGTATAACTACGGTGACGTGTACGGGTAGCGCCTCTGTCATATTTCTCGTTCAGGCGACCATTGTTAACTCTTTGAATCAAACTGATACGTGTCCTGTGTCCAATCTCTTGAAAACCGGTTAACTCAACGCAGGCACGATACAGTATGCACATCGCCATGTTATCTGCTGAATATCCTCCTCGTTGGGGAGGTATGGGTTCGACAGTATTTCACTTGTCATCTGCATTAGTATCGAGAGGTCATAAAGTGACTATTATCACAAGAAATGGAGGAGGTAATGATATTCCAGAGGTTGAAGGAATAGAAGTAATTTCAGTAGGATGGCTAAAATTACCAATGGAATTCACACGTTCTTATGGTCGTTCGGCGCTTCGTGCTTTGAAGAAGTTAAATCTGTCTAATCCTGTCGATATAGTACACTTACATTGTCCAATGATATCTTGGAGTAATAAACAGTTTGATTATTGTAAAAAAAACATAGCACCTATTGTTTCCTCTTTACATGGTTCTTGGCTTGGTGAGAAAGACGGATTAGTTACTGCTGCCAAACAGAAAGAGTCGGCTGTTTGGGCCAATCCTAATGATTTAGCAATTTTACTGACCGCAAAAAGATACGCAAGGTTCGAGAATGCGGCAGTGGTTAATTCTGACGTATGTGTTGCAAACTCGAAAGCAACTAAAATGGATTTTTTAACACGTTATTCTATTCCTGAAAATTGGGATTGTGAAGTAATTCATTGGGGTGTAGATACAGAAATGTTTCATCCTACTGAGTTAATCGATCATGATTTCAGGGGTCGTTTTGGTTGTAATGAAGAAAGTATTCTGCTGTTAGCTGTAGGTCGTTTAGCCGCCAGAAAAGGATATGGTTCTTTATTGAAAGCATTTGCAATAGTTAAAACAGAATTACCTAATTCTAAATTAGTAATTGTCGGAAGAGGCCATCTGAGGAGGCGTCTCTTAAGACAGGCCGATAAATTAGGTTTATCAGCCTCAGTTTTTATTGAATCCAGTATGTCATTCTTAGAATTAGCATCATTATTTAGGAATGCGGATCTAACAATTTATCCTTCATATTATGAGGGTCAAGGTTTAATCCCTCTAGAATCAATGTCTTCAGGTACACCAGTTGTAACAGTTAATCATGGTCCATTGCCTGAAATGGTTGATTCTACGGTTGGTGCACTATTCACTATGGGAGATATAGATTCCATGTCCCATACTATTGTTAAAGAAATTAAAAATAGAGAATTACTCGAGGAAAAGGGCATTGAGGGCCGTAAAAGAGTCATTAATAGATTTACATATGAGATTGATGCAGATTATTTTATCAAAATATATAACCGAATTTAGTTTACTGACGGGAAACCCTTCATCAATCAAAACTCCTCGCAGGGTTGGGGAAGCACATGACATCAACAAGAGCCTTCAGGGGGATTCCAGTCAGTACGGTATCAGATATAATGGTGATATTACTCATATCAATACTTGCTATCATAAATCTGAAAGTGGTAATTCAACCTCTTGTTATTGCTACACTTCTTTTCTTATTGATACGCCCTCCTGCTAACTGGCTAGAACAAAGATTTGGGCACCCACTTCTTGCTTATGGTGGGTTAATAACAATCATTGGCATTGTAATATTTCTTGCTTCACAGGTACTTTATTCGAATCTAACTGAATTTACCGAACCTTCAACGCAAGATAGGATTACTGAGGCTTTTTCAGAGAAAATGTCACGTCTCGAGAATACTGAGATTTTTGGTCAAACAATTGATACATCAGGATTAGAAGAATTAGTAAGTATTGATGTTATTACCAATTTCGCGACCAATTTCGTTGGTTCTATCGCTGGTTTTACTGCTAGTGCTGTAACAATTTTCATATTTCTCTTGTTCATTATACTTGAGGCAGAAACACTTCCAAACCGAATTAAAGCAGCATATCCTGATGAAGTAGAGCGCTTCAAAAAAATTGCCTCAAACTCTGGCGAAGGGATTAATACTTACGTCATTACAAGGGCCACAGTGGCCTTAGGTCAAGCGATTATCGCTGCAATTATACTCAAATATCTAGCTATTCCAGGATGGTTTCTTTGGGCATCAATCACATTCTTCCTTGATTTTATCCCTTACATTGGTGCTTTAATTTCTATGATTCCTCCAGGGATTTTGGCTTTGATATTACTTGAACCTACTACCGCTCTGATTATGATTGGATTATTGATTGCGAATCAACAAGCTTGGGGAGCATTTGTAGAGCCGCAACTATCAGGACAACGTCTTGATATGTCGCCAATAGTTCTCCTAATATTAGTTTCATTTTGGGGATGGGCTTGGGGGATAATGGGAGCAGTACTTGGTGTTCCTCTAGCAGTAATTATGAAAATCGCATTAGAAAGCGATCCTCGTACAAGGCCAATAGCATTATTACTTTCTCAGAATCCAAAACCATATAATGAAGAAGAATAGGCTAATTCTCAATTATTAGTGCTATTAATCCGTCTCCTTTGATAGATAAAGCACCTCCATTCGCCCTATTATGAAGTCCTCTTGTAGAAAAATCTAGTAAATCATCATCTAGTTCCCATTGAGCACCTTTGATGCTAATTTTTTCACATCTGGTTAGTGCATAAACTGAGAATAGCTGATTTTTTGTAAGATTTATCTGAAAATTATCTTTCCCTGGAGTAATTCGATATGTGGTTGCATTATTATGATGTAATCTTATTCTTAATTGTAAGGGCAATTCCACTAGTGTTCCCCAAATGCCCAAGATATGTCCAGGAGAGCCACCATCAATTCCCAATATGTCAAATTCTTCATATCCTCTTTTCGATAATTCTAAAATCGTCTTAGTTAAATCACTACAAGAATCATCATTTAATTTTTTCATTTTAGACCTTGATTCATGTTTCTTTATTGAATCTAAATCCCCTAATGTTTCTTTAACAAAAAAACCATATGACTCTGCCTTTTTAGTCCCTCCATCCACTCCAAATAAAGGATTTAGATCACCTAATGATTTTATCATTTCTCTAGTTGGCATATCACCATTACACCAAAGAAAAGCTCTCAATTCTTCACTTCCTTCTAGCAATTATTTTCCCATCTTTAACTAAATCAATATCCTGTAGTTCAATAGTAGGTTTCAAAATAACTCCTCTCATTTGTACCCCAATATTATTTTTACCACCGTAAGCAGAGTTGTCTCCAAGAACAAAATGTGCGGCTCCTCGTACAACTTGGTCCTCTAGTAAATTACCAACTACTTTTGCTCTTGAGTTCATCCCAAAGCCGAATTCAGCTACAGTTTTCACCATTGCAGATTTAGATTTATTTAGAGACTTACTAATCTCCTCAAATGCTAGATTTATTTGCTCTGAGATATCACCCTCTGAGATTTCTACTACTACTCCATTCTCTACTTTCATAATTATTTTCTCATCTAGTATATTTCCTTCCCAGGAGCCATCGATAACAATTTGTCCATTCATAGATCCCTCTTTTGGATATACAAATACACGACCAGATGGTAAATTCATTACTTGTCCTGGTCGATTACAGATTCCATTGTCATCTGTCCTCCATTTAGCCCCAATACTGAATGAGATATCTGTTCCTTCGGCTGATGTTACTCTAACATCTCTCTTTCTTCTAAATATCGAGGTTAACCCTGAAAGTTCTTTCTGTAGTGCATTATAATCAGCTGTCATACCACCATTAGAGAACATAATCTCATTAATCCCTGGCATAGATATTATCCTAGTTCTCCCAGTTCTTGAAGCATTTATTCTAGCCTTCGTATGAGTTAGTGAGCTCTTTGTCGCTAAAATGACAACATCCTGTTTCCTCATTAGTTCAGCGACATAGTCAGGAGGTTCACTTCCTCTTTTATGAGAGGTAGGCATCATCATCATTAGAGTTCTATCTGTCACTTCTGCTGCGGCCTCATACAACGCTCTACCGATTACTGAACTTTCAGGATCAGTGACGATTAATACGGGCTCAAAAGGACGTATTTGTAGACATGTATGTATCACAGAGCGTGCCGAGGTCAACATAGATTCAGCATAAATATCTGAATCTCCAAAGTTTCCATCCAACTCTCCGCCCATCTGTTTTCGTTCCCACACAGGAGCCTCACTTCTTCAACACGACGACTCCAAATGTCAAAACAATTAACCAAGTCTATGATATGTGATTATACAATGGGGCATGTATGAGAGGTGTTTTATTAATCCGTGTCTTCTGTCTGTTTGCAGTAACTTGTTTGATTTCAGGTTGTGTGATAAATTTTAGCAATTCTTACTTAGAATCTGAATCTAGTTCGTTTGATGACACACTAGAGATGTCTATAGAAGAAGCAGACGCCGAGGAGAGGACAATAGGCTTTGAAAAAAACTCCGATCAATACGATTCTAATGATATATCAGTTGGATTAATAATTCTAGGCGCGGGAGGAATTTCGTCTCTTTTTTTAGGTTCACTATTTTCTGAAGTATTCAAAATAATAGTATTAGTTTCTTTACTAACGCCATTAATATCTAAGAGTAAAAATAGTGAAGATCTTCTTTCCAGAGGTCGCTTGCTTGGTTATCTTGAGGCCAATGCAGGAATACATTTTTCGGCATTGAGAGACTCTTTAGGTTTAGCTAATGGAGTAACTGCCTATCATTTACAAGTACTCGAAAGTAATGGTAAGATTATTTCTTGGAAAGATGGGAAACTCAGAAGATATGCAGTTTCAGAAATTTCAAAATCGAAATTAGATTCCATACGTAATCCTGTTATGGGCACTAGATTAGCAATACTAGAAGTATTATCAAATTCAGGAAAAATAGGCCTTTCCAATTCAGAGATCAGCAAAAAGCTTTCAATTTCGCGTCAGTTAATGAGCTATCATATCTCCGATCTAAAACAATCTGATTATATTAATGCTGCTTCAAAATCAAGAAGACCTAAATGGATTCTCACGGATTCCGGTAATGATGCTTTAAATTCATCTTACTCTCTCAATAATTAACTAATTTCCTGATGCATCAATGACTCAAAAGAGCCTTTCTATTAAGTATATATCATTTGAACCAGAATCGATGGATCAGGAATTGGACATACAGATTGCTGCGCTAATTTTTCTAGCGGGCACACAAAGCCTCGGCTCCGATCAAGCAGACGAAGCCGTTGAAACATCGACCGCAATGACAGATAATGAATCTGATGAGGATAATTCGGCAACGGTAGAAGGAAATCTTAACTTTTCGACTGTAAACCATTATTTTATATGATAATTGTAAAGTCAATATACCAACTTATTCATAATAGTAAACCAATTGGGTTAACTTATGATGAAGAGTCCCCAAACAACTATTTTTGTATTATTTATCTTATTATCTTCAGGCTGTATTGGAGTAATTGAAGACATAAATGATAATATTGATGATACTATAATATTAATTGATGATGAGTATCCTCAATTAGATTTATCTGAGCGTATCTTTGGTAGCCCTCAATTAGTGAGTTACCAACAATGTAGTGACTTATTATCGGATCTCAAGCAATCAGTATATGATGAAATGTTAGTTCAATTAGATCAACAATCATATTATCATTGGACTCCGAATATGTATGTAGACGATATTATGTGGCGTGAGGGGGATGTAGCTCTAGCCGAAAGCTCCGATGAGGGTGCGTCGACTCCTACCGCGGATAACGATGATAGAACCGGCGAGTATTCAGGGACAAATAATCAAGAATCTGGAGTCGATGAAGCGGATTTTATAAAAACAGATGGTCATTATATTTACATGATTAATGGGGATAAGTTATTAATTATGGGGGTTCCTGAATTTGGAGACCTCAATCTTTTATCTAATATTACAATGATAGGCTCTCCTATGCAAATGATGCTCGAAGGCAATAGGCTTGTTATTACCTCCAGTATCAATTACTGGAACCTCCCTCCTAATCATCCTTTACTAGAAGTCATGGGACATGAAGAAAGCTACACTTACTTTGACGGAGATGGGGAATCTAAAACAAATACCTACATTCGTTATGAAAGTCTTGTGATGTATACTATAGTTGATATTAGTGATAAGCTAAATCCTGTAGTAGAAAAAGAATTACTAATCGAGGGTAATTATCATACTGCTAGACTAGTTGATGGTACAGTACGTTCAGTAACTCACTTGTACACATATTTCCAAGGTATTCAATCATGGGTAAGTCTTCCTAATAACTACTATCAAATAGAAGATAGATATGAACAAATGAATATCTGGAATCAGTCCTTATTGGAAACAATAAATTCTAATAACGCTATTATCCAGTCACTTACACTTGATGATTTCATCCCGCAAATGTATGAGGGTACTTCTGAGGGCGAATCTCTATACGTTAAAACGTCACTTATTTCAGATGATTGTAGTGAGTTTTCGGCAAGTCCCGAAACAACAGTTCGAGGTTTAACTACAATAATGACAATGAAAATGTTCGAAGAGGTAGTTGAGTTTGAAGTCGATCACATAACTTCTAGATGGGCCCATGTTTATTCTTCTGGAAATACTCTTTTGTTAGCAGAACCGACAGCTGATTGGTGGTGGTTTTGGAGAAATAATGATTTCGAAGATTCAACTAATATCCATGCATTTGACATATCGGATAGCAATTCTACATCTTACATAGGTTCAGGTCGGGTTTCTGGTACTGTTCAGGATCAGTTTTCAATGAGTGAGTTTCAAGGTTCTATAAGGATAGCATCTACTTCTGATTCGTGGGGCCGGTGGTGGCTAGAAGGAGAACTGGATGAAAATGGAGACCCTATTTTCACTGGACCTACAAATCAAGTAACGATTCTTCAACTGTCAGATGATTCTTTAGTTCAAGTAGGTATTATCGAAGATATTGCACCCAATGAAACAATTTGGAGTGCAAGATTTGTTGGCGACAGAGGATATTTGGTCACCTTTGAGAATGTAGACCCTCTTTGGGTACTTGATTTATCAAATCCATTAGACCCTCAAGTTCTTGGAGAGTTAGAGATCCCCGGTGTTTCTACTTATATCCATCCTGTCGATGAAGATCACTTGCTTACTATAGGAATTGGTCCAGGCGATGGAGGAATAGGTCTTGATTGGTCAACAACTCAGGTTTCATTATTTGATGTAAGTGACCCCTCTAATCCTGTACTTTCTGACGTCGAAGTATTATCTCCTGGTTATGTCGACGAGAATTGTGAGGAAATCAGGTATTGCGGGTGGTCTTGGTCTGGGTCAGAAGCAAGTTATGAGCATAAAGCATTCACATATTGGGGTCCTCAAGAAATGTTGGCTGTACCGCTTTCTACCTACAGATACAATTGGGTGAACAATGATGGCTTGTATACTTACAGCTATGAATATGTATCAATGCTTAAAATGATAAATGTAGATGTTGCAAACGAATCTTTGTCTTTGCATGGTACTGCAAATCATTCTGATTACTATAACTCCGATGATAGTAACTCTTGGTATGGTTCTCAAACTAGTATTCGTCGTTCAATTTTTATGGGTGAATTTATTTATTCATTCTCAGCATTAGGAGCATCTGTTCACAAAATTGATGATATGTCTATTCAGGTCGAATTAGATATACCTGGTCACCATTCTGAGGATTATTATGTTCATCAACAAGAAGAAGTAGATGGTGAATCAGAGGAAGACGCTCCTCAAACGTCGTAGTAGATTGCGAAGATTGACTATTCAAAAATTAGAGGCCTACCTGCACTACCCGGGGTTGCAACTATATTTCCTCTCAGTTCTCCATTCTTTACTCGTGAATGAACAACTTTTCCATCCACGATAGTATACATCGGCCATCCAGTCAAAGAACGTCCTGCATAGGGGGTCCAACCAACTCTAGTCCATGTATCTGAGTCTTGTATTATTCTACTAGTTTCTAGGTCAACCAAGGTTAGATCTCCGTCAAATCCTTCAATTAAAGATCCCTTATTTTTAATGCCGTAGACCTTGGCTGGACCTGCGCACATCCAGCGTACAACATCGGATACTGTACATTTTCCATCCATTGCATGTGTAAGCATCAATGGAAGAGAAGTTTCGACACCAGGCATTCCTGCAGGAGCCTTTGGGAACCCAACTGATTTTGATGCCAGTGTATGTGGTGCATGGTCTGTGACAATGCAATCAATAGTTCCGTCTTTGAGGCGTTCCCATAATTTTTCTTTATCCTCTGAATAACGAATTGGAGGGTTCATTAGTGCCCGAACACCTAGTTCTTCGACATCATTTTGGTCAAAAGTCAGATGCTGTGTACAGACTTCAGTTGTTATTAATTCCCCTTTATTTGAGGCTAACCAATCTGCCTCTGCTCCACTCGTTAAATGAACAATATGTAGACGATGATCGTGATCTTTTGCCAAAGCCGAAGCACGTTTAGTTGCTAAAAGTGCACACTCGATATCTCGATATTCTGCATGCGCAGCAATATCTGTACGATGTTCAAACTCTGGGATTCTCGATTGCAGTCGATTCTCATCTTCTGCATGAGTTGCAATAATGCCTCCTGTATTTGCAAAAATGTTCTCTAGATGCTTTTGTTCATGTACAAGCAAATCTCCTGTGCTGCTTCCCATGAAGATTTTAATTCCACAGACTCCATCCATCCCTTCTACACTTTGTAAATCAGGAACATTATTTGTCGTAGCTCCAATAAAGAAACCATGGTGTGTGACCGCTTTTTTAGATGCAGACGCAATTTTTGCTTCTAAAGCCGTTCGATTAGTAGCATTTGGTAATGTGTTTGGCATATCCAGGAATGAAGTAATACCTCCAGCTGCTGCAGCCCGACTGCCACTCTCCAAGTCTTCTTTTTCGGGATGCCCTGGATCTCTAAAATGAACATGTGGATCTATCGCACCTGGCAACAAATGCAGTCCAGTACCATCAATTACAAGTTCTCCGACTCTTGGTTGTAAACCACCCTGAGGTGCAATAGTTTTGATTAAACCATCAGTGACTCGAAGGTCACCTTCCACAATTCCATGTGGGAGAACCATCATTGAATTTTGTATTAACAATCCATTTTCCATGGTGTCTCAGTAATAGCGGGTTAACTGACACTCCATGACTGTTATCATACGTTATTGTGAAAAATCTTTCTAGACGTATTCAAATAAGTAAGTAGTCAGCGCCTTCTATCGAGTTGGAGTAGTCAGGTTATCTCGTCGGGCTCATAACCCGGAGACCGGTGGTTCAAATCCACCACTCGATACCAAAACTAAATTAAAACTTAAAGTGAAAAAAAAGGCAACTAAGAGGCGATAGTCATTTTTTTCACTTTCAATAATACACAGGGGCCTTTCATTTATTCATATACCTTCTAATGTCCCGCAGTATCATAACAAGGTGATTAGATGGCAAAGAAGACAGCAAGTGAGAATATGGACGAAGATGAAATAACAATTGACATAGATGAGCCAGAGATGACTATCGAAGATCTTCCGGGGGTTGGTCCAGCCACCGCAGAAAAGCTTAGAGAAGCCGGATTTGAAGAATTATTAGCTATAGCAGTAATGAGTCCAATGGAGCTTGCTGAGCAAGCAGAACTCGGGGAAGCCGTATCATCAAAAATAATTCAAGCAGCCAAGAAATTAGCAAATATTGGTGGTTTTATTAGTGGTAATGCACTACTTGATAGACGTAAAACAGTCCAGAAATTAACTTCTGGAACTGCATCTATAGATGAATTATTAGGCGGTGGATTTGAGACACAGTCAATTTGTGAAGTATTCGGTGAATTTGGTAGTGGTAAAACACAAATTGGACATCAATTAGCAGTTAACACAATACTGCCATTATCTCAAGGTGGACTTAATGGGGAGGTTTTCTATATTGATACTGAGGATACTTTCCGCCCAGAGAGAATCGCCCAGATGGCCGAGGCAGTGGGGATGTCTCCTCAAGATGCGTTGGACCGAATCCATGTAGCAAGAGCATACAACTCAGCACATCAGATGCTATTGGTAGATGAAATAAAAAGAATGTCAAAGTCCATAGATGTCAAACTAGTTATTGTAGATTCATTAACAAGTCATTTCCGAGCTGAATATGTAGGTCGAGGAATGCTCGCTTCAAGGCAACAAAAATTAAATCGCCATTTGAAAGAATTAAAACAACTTTCTGATGTTCAAAACGCTTTGATATTAGTTACTAATCAAGTTATGTCTAACCCTGCTGCTCTATGGGGAGATCCTACAAAAGCGATAGGTGGACATATAGTAGGTCACGCAAGTACATTCCGACTTTATCTAAGGAAATCTAAGGGTGGTAGGCGTATAGCACGTTTAATTGATAGCCCTAATCTTCCTGAAGGCGAAGCGGTCTTTACCGTGACAGCTGAGGGTTTGACGGATTAATCTTTCAAATCCCAGCTTGTCCGACTAATTTTTAATTTCAGACATTGCGACTTCTACTTCACCAATTAATGATTGTAGATGCTTTTCATCAAAGCCTAATTTTAGTTCTGCAGCTGCGAATAAATCAGGTAATGTTTTTGTATTTCCTAATTCCATAGCATTTGAATAATCTTTTAGAGCCTTTTCTGGATTTTTCCTATGTGTTTGCCATAATTGCAAGGCTCCTAATTGTGCAATGCCATATTCTACATAGTAAAATGGGACCCCAAATAGATGCCCTTGTTGTTGCCAGGACAGCTCTCTGAAATCTTCATGACCTTCCCAATTCATTTCTGACCCAAATCTTTCTCTTAGGGAGATCCATTGTATTTTTCTTTCTTCTCTTGTATGTCCAGGGTTAGCATAAATCCAATGCTGGAATGCGTCAATAGTGGCGATCCATGGTAACAGGAATACTACGCCTTCAAGATGGCTAATTTTCGCTCTATTGGCATCTTCTTGTTTTTCATAAAATATATTCCAATTTGGCTGTGTTAATAATTCCATTGACATTGATGCAACTTCTGCGAATTCAATAGGATAGTCTCTTTCATCAATCAAGTCTAAGTGGCCACAATAAAGAGAATGAAATGCATGTCCCGATTCATGAATCATAGTCTCTAAATCGCCTTGTAAACCAGCAGCATTCATGAATATAAATGGAATTCTGCTTTTCTCTAAGTAATACTGGTATCCTCCAGGGGCCTTTCCTTTCCTCGTCTCTAGGTCTAGAGTATCCATTTCGACTAATTTATCAAATTTAGTGCCTAAATCATTTGACATATTATGGAATAGTTCTGATAATTTAGTTACCATTTCATCAACATTATCAAAAGGTCTCAGTGGATTTTTCCCAGCAATATCAGGCCCACTACCTGATTTTTCATTTACATCCCACGGGGATAATATTTTCAAATCAAACGAAGTACATCTTTCTGAATTTATTTTCTTTACAATTGGCATACAAACTTCTTCAATTGATTTATGGAAGGTCAGACAATCTTCTACAGTGTAATCGAATCTATGCATGGCTCTAAACATATAATTTGTATACGATTTAAATCCAGAATTCAGTGCTATTTTATGTCTTATCGTTATCAATTCATCAAAAATATCTGATAATTCATCAGAATTTTCCATCCATCTTTTGACCATAGATTTCCAAGCACTTTCTCTCTGTATTCGATCGTTTGATTCTAAAAAACCTCTCATCTCAGGAAAAGTTCTTTCTTTCCCATCAAAATCAACTGTCATTGCACCAGTTATTCCCTGAGCCTTTGTTACTAACTTAGTTTGTTCAACTCCTAAAGGTATATTTTCTTCTCTAAAAATTTCAATATCAGATTTTATCCCTCTAATCATTAGATCGTATCTAGGTGGCATATCTCCAATTGATTTATGATTAACTATTCTACGATTTAATTCATCTGAAAATTTCGAAAGTTTAGGTCTTATATTTTCTACAAAACTTAGAAATGCATTTTTCTTCCCTTCATCTTCAGTATCGCATGTCATATTTATGTAGAGAAGCGCTCCTGTTTCTGAGATATGTTCTGCTAAATTTGATGAATCGGCGATAAGTTCTTCCAAACAATTAGAGCAACTTAATTCTCTTTCCAATAAATCATTAACATAAGGCTCGATACTTTCCCATTTTGATGCATCAAAGTCATCGGGTACGAAGGTCAACTATTCTCACCTCTTATTGATTGATTTAGGGCCGACAGGAAGGTGGTACTCATCACGAGAATATTTAGCAAGTTTCCAGACTGTAACTGCATGCTGTACCTTTTCTCTTATGGCGTCTAAATCGGGATGGTCAGGATTTTCATGCTGAATCCAACAGGCTGTACAGAATCTTTTACCACTATAATCAAGATAGTTTCCGGGGGTGCATTCGATTTCACAATGTGAACAATTCCTATAACCGTAGTATTTCGCCATATTATCCCTATCCGTTGCTCATAGACTTTGCATATCAGTTTGCCCCTCTGAGTTTTTCTTCTTCAATTATATTTTTGAGGATACAAGATGTAAAATGAAACACTCTTCTAATGACTGAGCCTCATTGACTTGCTTATCGTAGCCAATTCTCGTTAGCCCTCGCAGAGTAGCAATTGGTCTTTGACTAATCAATTCGCCTCCCATTCTTTCAATTAACAAATTAGCTTTTGAATCATAGTTGTTGTATGAATCTCGATTAATAAAAGCTTCATCAATACTACTTCCTATCTCGGATTCAGGCAGTCTGATAATCCAAAACGCTTCATCTCCTTTACGTATCCCTGCGTTATTGAATGCAATTTTTACCTGATGAGTTCCGGCTACCAATCTAATAAACTCAGCATCCACGCTATTTGCAATCATTTTACCATTTTTTTCATTCCTTTTTGTTGAGTACCATGCAGTCCATAAATGCCTTTCACTAGCTGCGGCATCGAATGCTAAAAGTAACCAACGACTATCCGATTTTAATTCGTTGAATATTGACAGAACCTTATTTGTGTCCTCAATCCCCTCTGTGAATTTTATCCCCCAAGCAGGGAACCAAGGAATCTGCTCATACATATACATACGCTGCGATGGGCTCTAATTCAAGAAGGATTCTGGTCATTTCATACGTTTGGTTATCTGTGAAGCACTATTCACAGTATTATTTACAAGTTTCATACTCCAACCCCTTAATTCTGAAAGCTTTATTTTGTCATTGTCTGTTAAAGAAGCTATGTCGTTTATGTTTGTTACTCCTAACAGGTCCATCATTTCCCTAGCTCTTACTCTTCCAATTCCTTTGAGAGAAATCAGAGCCAATAATTCAGATTTACAACCATACCTGACCCTTCTATGGACCTCATCTATTGCTTCAAATAGAACTCGATGAGCATCCCTATCCATATTCTTTAATTGCATATCATCCATTAAAATTATCCTTGTAGAATATAAGAGCCATTCCGCCAAATCAACTCTACTTCTTAGATCTCCTGGTTGAACATTCCATTCTTCTTCTAAATCGCTTATACTAAGTTCTTCAATCCATGATTGCAATACTAGAACTCCCTTCATTCTTCTCTCATCATCTAAATCAACACTATTGGCAAGTAATTCTCTTTCATGACCGAATATCGCATCTTGAATTTTCTCTAAATCCTTTTTTTGTGGCCATAATGGCATGAAATCCGGAGTACAGGTTACTAAGTGTAATAAGCTAAATGGAGAAATCTGTTTTTGTTCATCAACCCCTGTCAAGATCTTCATAGCACTAACTAAACCTTCTCTGATGATTTTGCCTGAAATTGGATTCAGGTATAACCTTGAAACTCTCAGACCTAATGGTGTTGCTGAGTAAACCATACTTTGTGAATCGGGTTTTTCAATGTCTTCAACTTCATACTTACTTGCCTTTCTAAATCCGAATATAGGTGGACCTTTTCTTGGAGTAATATCTGAAATATATTTTTCTTCTTTATTAAAAATCTCTACGCCATCAACATTTGATGCAGAACTTGCCCAAGATGGAATATTGTCATCCCAATCTTCTTCTGATGATTTTGTGGTTTTTTCTAGTAGGATTCTTCTTCTAACTTCTTCAGATTCTCCTTCTTTAATTATCATTTTATTTTCAAAAAGCCATTTTATGACTCTATCAATTTGATTTTCTAGTAATTCAGATTCCATGTGAGTTGAAAGAAATGTTTTACTGAAGAATTGTCCCAATGAGTTCCTATCATTCATATCACTAGTTGCAATTAATGAAAGAATATGTGTCAATAGTGCAGGGTCTTCTTCAGCGCTATGAGCGTTAGGATTAGCTAATTTAGATATTATTTCTTCTGGTTCACTAAGTAAGAAATGTTCTACAAATTTAAGTTCTTCATCAATATTTTTCGATAAAATCCAAGCGTCTCCTTTTTGATCATACTTTGGTCTACCGGCTCTACCTAACATTTGTCTAATTTCCATTATTGGCATAGGAATATTCCTTCCGGCTGAAGTATTCCATCTCTTTACGTCCCTAATGACCACTCTTCTAGCCGGTAAATTAACTCCTTGAGCTAGGGTTGGTGTTGCCACAATACAATATAACTCACCTTTCTTGAACTTTTCTTCAATCTTACTTCTTTGATCGGTGGTTAAACCTGCATGATGAAAGGCGACCCCTCCCTTTACTGCGTCAGCTAATTTTTTAACTAACGCAGAACTATCTTCTCTTTGAATTAATGATTCCGAAAATTCTTCAAGTACTTTTATTCGTTCTTCATTAATAGACAAATCACCTTTTTTGACCTGTTTAATAATATGTTTAGATAATTCTCTTGCCTCTTTTTGTGCGCCTACTCTAGAATTTACAAAAACTAACAACTGTCCTTTTTCTTTTATTGTATCATCTAATGCCGCCTGTAAGTTCTTACCCTTATTCCCCTCTATGATTCTAGGTTCCGGCCATTCATCATTTCCAGTTCCATCTATTCGATGTATCTTTACTTGTAAATTTGTAATAGTTCCAGAATGTAATGTTACAGGTCTCCATTCAGAATGTATAAGTTCTGCATCCAACCATTTTGCTAATTCTTCACAGTTCCCAACAGTTGCAGATAGAGCAATAATTTGAGCACTAGGTCTCTTATGGCGAATTCTTGAAATTAGAACTTCTAATGTAGGCCCTCTTCCTGGATCATGTAGTAAATGAAATTCATCACTCACAACTATTCCTATTTTAGAAATTATTTCAGAACGATTTCTTAGTAACGAATCTAATTTTTCACTGGTGCAAACCAGTATATCTGAATCTTCAATTGAGATATTTTCACTATTCCTGTCTCCAATTGCAATGCCTACTTTCAACCCAACAACTTCAGCAACTTCCTTTAATTCATTATATTTTTCAGTTGCTAGTGCCTTTAGAGGAACTACATAGAGTGCTTTTTGCATCTTTAGATCGTTCTTTAATCTATGAGCAATAGTGAGATGAGCTACAAGCGATTTTCCACTTGCAGTAGGTATCGTCAACATTATGTTCTTTCCTGAGAGAGCAGCCGGTAAAGCCTTCTTTTGTGGAGGGTATAACTCTTTGATTCCCCATTTATTTCTTAATAAATCAACTAAATTTGGAGATAGACCCAGTCTTTCAATACTCACTTCCGAGTCCTCGCCAAAGTGCGCCACGAACATTCTTACAATCGGCCGTTCTAAAGGATGCCGCGAGTCATTTCCATCTGTGATAAGCAGGATGGCCTTCTTTAACGGCTACAAATAATCCTTCTCCGGTTGCACACACTTTGCCATCTGCAATTAAAGTCATTTTCACATTAGCTCTATCTTTATCGAGATCTACTATACTTGCACTAATTTTTAATTTAGTATTTATCGGTGTAGGTCTCATAAGTTTCAAACTAAACGTTGCAGTAACTGTACAAGGTGGTTTTTCTTCATCATTTTCATCCATTAAT